>JAFGAO010000140.1 GCA_016933615.1 Acidobacteriota bacterium | reverse complement strand
TACCTGTCCGAGGTGACCGACCGGGTTGTGTCCGGGGTGATCCACCGGGACAGTTCCGAAGCTGAAGTGGTGGAGGATCCGTTACAGCTGCCGGAAGGCGCAATCCCGCCGCCGGCGGATCGCGAACCGGAAAAGCCGACCGAATCCCCGTCGCAAACAAATCGGGAAGCCGTCCCCGCATCGACGACCGGACGGTCATCGAAGAAGCGCAAAAAAAAGAAACGCGGCAAAAAGAGAAAGCGGTGAAAGGTATTTCAAGCCCTGAGCGCGACTTACGCCCGCTCTGTTGTTCGCTTATCTGGTTTGCGCCTGGCGTTCAAGCAACGATTGGAAAATTTTCAACATTCCATTGATGCCCGGCAAATCGAACTTGTCCGGATCGAATGCACCGCCCACCCACGCATGCATTTCGGCGTGTTCCGGATGTCGTGTGTGATATCGCCTCGCTTCACCTTTGGTGGCCCGGTGTGCGGAAATGATGCGAATTGCGCCACATGAGACTTTTTCAGAAAGAATGGATCGGTCCTTTTTCCGTAAAATAATGGATAAATACTAGGGTATTTACGTTGAAATAGCAAATATAAACATTGAAATATCAATGTTATTTCGGTAATTTATCCTGAAGGTATACATTATGCCGATCGGAGAGTTTCGGTTGCCGTCATTCATACCCGCGCTCTATTATTTTTAGCGGATGCTTTTGATCAACTCATTCGCAATATGGGCGCTTTCGATGCGCATGATGCTTTCTTCGGCGCTGCCGTAACTCAGGTAATTGATGCTGCCGTACCAAATAACTTTCTCATCCATGATTGCGAATTTCTGGTGGATATTGGGTTTCAGTACTACGTGGATTCCGTTCTTCCCAAATAAATTCAGGATTTCCCGCGAGGCGCTTTGATCCGCCGGTTTGTATTCCCCCGGGGGACGGGTAACGACGACAACACGCACATTGCCGGATATCGCGGTCTTCAGCTGCTGCAACATCTGCAAGGCGCGTCTCCTTCTGACAAAAGGGCTCACGATCAGAATTTGCCTTTGTGCGGCGGCCATATCGTTGATGAAAACCGGCAAAAAGCTGTCACGATTATAAATGATGTCCATCGGAGCCGACGGAAGGTCTTCCCCTTTGGCCTTGTAACCCATCGCGGCATACCCGTTGAGCCGTCTCCGGTACATTCTTTCCAGCATGCCTACCTGTACATCGACATAATCGTAAATGCGGACCTCCTTTTTGTTTCGGTACAGGCGATGGAGGCGCCCTGCATATTGCTGCAGGGTGCCTTTCCACGATATCGGCATGGTGAGAAACAGCGTGTCGAGGCGCGGTTCGTCGAAGCCTTCCCCTATGAAATGGCCGGTGGCCACCAGTATCATCTTCCTTTCCTCGGGGATATCGGAGATGCGCTCCAAGACTTCCCGTGTTGTTTTCGCCCCCATCCCTCCCGTCAGGGTGATGACGTCCGAATCGGGAACCGATTCGCGCAAAGTAACGGCAAGTTTCTCGACATGCGCGGTGCGCAGGGAGAGAACGATGCAGTTTCTGCCGAGTTCGTAATTTGCAAGGACATCGTCCACGATCTGTCGGTTCCGGATTTCACTGTCGATAATTTCGGAGTACAAATCCTGAATGGAAACTTCCCTTTCCTCGGTTCCCGGCGGAATTCTTAAGGACGTAAAACGCGGGACGACAAAATGGTCGAATGGCCTTTGTGCAGCCTGTTTCTGAGGATTGTCCCGGTACCGTATGGGGCCGCAGTGCATGAAGAAAATCGGATGGTGCCCGTCCTTGCGAGTCGGTGTGGCGGTCAGCCCGCAGATGTATTTCGCCCGGGCGGATTTCAGGATGCTTTCATAGGTGAAGGCGGATGCGTGATGGCATTCATCGGGCACGATCATCCCGTAGTCCCGTATGCAATCCCTGACCTCCCCCTTCCTGCTCAATGACTGCATGACCGCAATGTCCACTATGCCGCTCAGCGTGTTTCGTCCCGCTCCGAGCTGGCCCACCCGGTCCGTTTGCTTTTTTCTTCCGCGTTTCTTGCCGGCGCTTTCGGCCGGATCCGCCGGCGTTTCATTTATAATCAGGAACTCGGAAATCTTCTTTTTCCATTGCGAAAGCAGGCTGACCTTGTCGACCAGGATGAGCGTGTTGACTTTTCTTTCGGCGATCAGCTTGAGGGCCACAACTGTTTTCCCGAAAGCGGTTGTTCCTGAAAGTATGCCGGTTTCGTGCCGCAGCAGTTGTTGAAGCGCCAGGGATTGCTCCTCTCTAAGCTCCCCCCTGAATTCCACATCGATGCTTCTGCCGGCCCAGGTTTTATCCGTGAACAGATAACGGATTCCAAGCTCCCCGAGTTCCTTCGACAGATCCTCCCCGCACCCTCTCGGCAGGCATAGATAGTCTTCGGTTTCGTCCGCGCACGAGATGACCCTGGGATGTCCGTATGTCGACAGGCGCATGGCCTGTTGTCTGAAAAACATCGGGTTCTTGAAAGATGCCAGCCTCTTTATGTGATTGAGCCCCCTTTGGGAGATTCCGGCCTTCGGGACAAAGAGCATATTTGCGCGGACAATTTCAATCCGGCCGGGGAAGTCGTTTCTGGAGATCGGGGTTTTTCTGATTTCCCAGGGTTTTCCCTTTTCCCCGTCATCCTCTTCAGGGTCGATTTTAAGTTCCCCCAGTTCCTGACCGGCGCAGAGCTTCGATATCAGATGTTCGACGCTTTCTTCGGAAAGCTTCCGGACAGTGGACAGAAACGCCCATTGGTCGGGATAGGAGCGGAAATTTTCATCCACGAATTCGCTGTTGTTGTTCTCCCTCGCGGCTTTTTGCAGTGGAAGGGCGATCAGGTTCCCGAAACCGCCTTTGGGAAGCGTGTCCTGGCTGGGGAAAAGGCGGTCGTAGGATTGGAATCGGATCTCGTGCCGTCTGTTCATGGAATATGTCAGGAGCGCGGTTCCGAGCTTTCTTGCCAGGGCCGCCGGTATCCGATTTTCAAAGAAAAACCAGATGTGGCCGCCTGTGCCGGACCGGGATCGTTCCACGGCATAAGGAATTGCATATTCCGCACAAACCCCTCTCAGTGCATGGATGTCCTTTTGCCAGTCCGCTTCGTCGAAATCGATCGCTAAAAACCAGCAGGTTTCATCCGGGAAAAGGGGGTAAATGCCGGCGACAATGTTTCCTCTCAGGTGGTTTTCGATCACAGCCTCATCGAGGACGGCATAGGATTTTTGGGTGCACCGGGAACAGGAAGATTCCGGTTTGGCGCATATTCCGGGAACCCATTCGTTCAGGCATACGGGTGAATATCCGGATGTTCCTTTCTTCCTGTTCTCCCACCTCCTGGCGTACACATCGTCCCGGCCTTTAAAAAGAGTCATGTACAACCTGATTTTTTCAGACGAATCGGATGTGTTGGATATGATCGAATTGGGGATATCGTCGATTGTTTCCGCATCAGGGCTGTTTTTCCCCTGCTTCAATCCGGGTGCGAAATTTGCGGCATTGTCAGATTCTCCAAGCCCGAACCGTTCTTTGAGGCGCCTGTTTTCAGCTTTTATGCGTTCGTATTCACGCAGCAACCGCCCGTATTTCTCGCGCAGCCGTTCCGGGTCTCCCGGATTGTCCGGTAGATTGTTCATGAGATTTCTTATATCGGGTTAACAGCGGACCATTCTTTCTCCGGTTACGATAAAACACCCTTAATTTATCAAAAATCCTTGATATAATTCATACATTCTTGCAGCAGGACCGCGATTTTAAAATCATTGAACTCTGGTTCCACACAGACCGGGAGGGATTATGGAATGGATCCGTGATGTAGTAAAAAATATCCGTGTCGGCGAGCCGGCGTCTTACAGGAACCTGACGGTTTTCCCCCTGTTTGGAATCGATTTGAAGGGGACGGATTACCTGACCCTGGATGAGGCGCTCGAGCGGAAATGCTCCGAGGTGACGGAGGTCAGCGAAGGGGGAAGCGTGCCTGAACTGAAATTCGTCAATTCCGGCTCTCAGCCGGTTTTCCTGCTCGACGGCGAGCAGCTGATCGGAGCGAAGCAGAACCGGGTGCTCAATCTCAGTATCCTGGTGGCGGGCGGCAAAGTCGTGATCATCCCGGTTTCCTGCGTGGAAGCGGGCCGGTGGCGTCACACCAGCGCAGGCTTTTCATCATCCGAAAGCGCCTATTTCGCCGAAGGGCGCGCCCGGAAGATGGCCCAGGTCAGCAACTCGCTGCATTCCGCTGGCCGCAGGGACTCGGATCAGGTACGGGTGTGGCGCGATATCGCCGAGAAGTCTTCGAGGTTCGGCGTTTTCTCGGACACATCCGCCGTGCGCGATATTTACAATCATGCGAAGGCCGGGCTCGAGGATTATTCCCGTTGCTTTTCATCCCTTGCAGGGCAGTCGGGTGCGCTGTTTGCGATTAATGGAAAGATAGTCGGGCTGGACCTGTTCGACTCGTCCGAAACTCTGAAGAAGCTCTTTCCAAAGCTTTTGCACGGCTACGGCCTTGATGCGATTGACCGGGGTGCGGGGGATCGGCCCGGGGAAGAAGCGGCTTGCACCCCGCAGGATGTCGCTGCGTTTTTGGAGTCCATCGTCGAAGCCGGAAAGGAAGAGTTCGACGCGGTCGGCGAAGGGAAAGATGTCCGCCTTTCGGGGAAAAATCTGACCGGGGCCGCACTTGTGGTCGATGACCGTGTCGTTCACCTGGGCGCTTTTGCAGTCGAATAATCGCTTCGCAGCGGTAATTCCTTGAAAACGGCAGAAACCGGCATACGGGTTTGAACCAAGAACATTGCCGGTGTCCTTTCGCTGCGCCGTTTTCGGAAGGGTGGGCCGCCCTCTTTCAAAGAAAGCCGCGCGGCATCGTTGTCGACCCCCCTGTTCCGGCCGGTCGGCCGCGGCGCCGGGGATCATCCTTCCGCGGGAAACATTCATTGAAATCCAGCTCCGTTCCCTCTACTCTTTCAGATTGCCAATTACCACGACATATTGGGGCATAAAAAATATTTCCCCCAACAAATAGTTGTTTTTGCCGATTTTATTGATAAGATGGAACCGGCATTGGAAAGTGGATCCATAGAGCGGCAATAGAGGGAAATGCCACATTAAATGCCGGCGATTCCGTGATTGAATTCGAAGCGAATAACCGCCGTTTGAAACCCATTTTTTGCGCTAATACGCTTACTTTTAATAACTTGGACCTGCAGCGAAACAAACCGGTTGAAGACTCCGCCCAAGAGAGCCGTTTGACGGAAAAGCGGCTCTCCCGGGGGTTGGAAGATTTATCTCGCCTGTTTCTAACGCAATCGGCCGACAAACCGGCTGAAAAAGCGGAAATTACCGGCATCCCGCCGGTAAAAGCTCCATCCGAACGGGCTCCATCCGGGACTCCTTTTCTATTGCACGACTCTCCGGCTGTCGGCCGGGAGTTGGTCCTGGGATTTTTAAAAGGGAATGCGGCCGTTCTCGAGGACGGCTTGTACGCGATAGATGAAAACATACCCTGCGCCCCGTTCGGCTGCATCGATTTGGTGGCCGTCGACAGCCGGGACCGGCTTTGCATCGTGAACGTCGATGTGGCCCGGAAGGACGAATCGCTTCTCCTGGGCATTGCATATTCGGACTGGATCGTGCGCAATACGCCGATTGTCAGGCGCATGTACAGGGGGCGCGCGATAAACTTTTCCGCCCGGCCGCGGTTGTTTCTTGTCGCCCCCGGTTTTTCACCTTTGCTCAAATGTGTCGCCCGGCGCAGCACGTCCCCGGAAGTCTGCTGCGTTGCATTCCGCGTTGTAGCCATGCCGGGGGAATGCGGGATTCTCTTTGAGCGCGCATGGGAGATTTCACCTGAAGCGTAGAGCGAGAAGCCGGCGTCGGATTGCTCTCGTTGTTGTCCATTAAAGGTTTTTGTTTCATAAAAGCGGAAAGCGGGAAAGGAGATTGAATGCGAATCATTGCGGTTGCGAATCAAAAGGGAGGATGCGGAAAAACCACCACGGCCATCAATCTTTCGTCTTGTCTGGCATCGAAAGGGCAAAAGGTGCTACTGATCGACTTTGACCCCCAGTCCCACGCCACGATGGGGCTTAACATAGACTGCGACCCGGAGCAGAACATATATCATGCGGTTTCTCCGACGCAAACGGGCCGGGTAGGGCTCGACGATGTCGTCGTTCCGGTCAAGGAGAATTTCGACATCGCGCCGTCGGACACGCTGCTGTGCGCCGTGGAGCAGGAGTTGGCGCTCGTGGACGGCAGGGAAAAAAGGCTCCTGGAGGCGATCGCGCGCCTGGAGAAACCCTTCGATTTCATAATCGTCGATTGTCCGCCCAGCATCGGGCACCTGAGCTTCAATGCCCTCCGCGCCGCTTCTGAGGCGATCCTGCCCATCGACATGAGCCTCTTTTCCCTCCGGGGGATTGCCAAGCTGACGGATATGATGGTCATGATCAAAAACGCATCCGGCCATGAAGTTACGCCCCGGGCGCTTGTAACCATGTTCGACGCAAGGACGCGCTATTCCCAGGAAGTGCTCGAGAGGGTCCGGGAGAAATTTGAAGACAAGGTGTTCCACACGGTCATCCGCTACAATATCCGGCTCAGGGAGACCGTGGATCACGGATTGCCTGTCGGCGATTACGACAGGCACGCGATCGGTCAAAGGGATTATGAAGCGCTGTCCGAAGAGGTTCTGGGCGGTTGGCACAAGGACACGGTTGTCGAAATCGAGGCTTCTCCCGGAGCGGAGGAGGTCCTGCGGACTGCCAGGGAGTACCTCGATACCATGGAGCCGGTTCCCATGTCCGATATGGACCCGGAATCAGAGACGGAAAGCGCGGAGAGCTTCCCCTATCCGACAAGGTCGAATTATTCGGCGATGGTCAGTGCAATTGCCTGCGGCGCCCCGCTCAACCGGGCGGATGAAAGCGAAGAGCCGAATAATTAGAACCCGAAATACTTCCTGATTTTGCGGGGCGGACCCACGGAACCGGCAGGGAAGCTTCTTCGATGCGCTCCGGCCCGCCCGCGGCGGCCGAGCGACGGAAGCCCGCGCCCCGGCTCTGCCGGGATTGTGCCGAACCCGATGAAATTTGAAAAAATCTTTCAAACCCGATGGAGGCGATGAAAATGAAAATAAACCGGTCCGGATCTTTTCGCCGCTGCATTGGAAAGTATTTCGAGGCTGCGGGCGTTCTGGCGATTGTTTTTCTGGCAAATGCAAACCCCGCCTACCCTCAGAACGCCACAATTAAAATAGATATACTCCGGACGATCGGGGACATCGACCGGAACCTATACGGGGTTTTCATGGAACCCATCGTCAATTCCATGGACGGCATGCTTTACGATCCGGAGCACCCCCTGGCTAATGAAGACGGATTCCGGACCGATTACATAGAGGCAGCCAGGGAATTGCAGCTCCCCAATATGCGCTGGCCCGGGGGCAATTACACTCTCACCTACAACTGGAAGGACGGCATCGGCCCCAAGGAAGACCGGCCGGTCAGGAGGGAGCTTGCCTGGAACGTGCTGGACCGGAACCGGGTAGGGACCGATGAATGGCTGCAGCTGGCGGAAGCCATGGGGGTGGAGAGTTCCATCTGCATCAACGTGACCACCGCCACGCTCGAAGACAATCGGAACTGGATAGAATACGTGAATTCCCCGGCGGGCTCGTATTATGCCGATTTAAGGGCCCGATACGGCCACCCCGAGCCCTACGGCGTGAAGTACTGGCACCTCGGGAACGAAGTGGACGGAGAGCCGTGGCAGGCGGTGGCCCTGAGCTCGGAAGAGTATGTCGCCTATGCCAGGGACGCCGCCACGATCATGTATTTCGTCAACCGGGGCTGCAAAACCTGCACCCAGCCCGTTTTTATCGCCATGGGATCCTCCTGGGTATTCCACGACGGGGAGGACGCGGAATGGGTGCAATGGAACGGGGACGTAATCGACGGGCTGATTGCGCAAAGGAACGTGGAATACATTGCCGTTCACCGCTACTGGGGCACCGGCCTCCGCAACGACATTGAAAACGACAGGGTGCCGCACGTGTTTCTGGGGGACTGGGAAAGGCATTTCAACGATTATATTTCCACAACCGAGAATCAGATCAAAATAGCGAAAATCAAAAATCGCGTCCCCGGCAAGCCGTTTTACATCGCCTTTACGGAATGGGGGCTGCGGGGACAAAACCACATGAGCACGCTGGCGGGAGCGCTGCATTTCAATACCTTCCTGCGGCACGCCGATTTCGTAAAAAGGGCGAACTTTACAATGTTTACCAGCCTCCTGTCGCGGGGCAGGGAGGGACGGACATACAAGGCCCCCTTTTTCTACATGTACAAGTTGTTTTCGACAAACGTGAAAGGCGCGTCGCTGGATACCTACGTGGATTGCGAGACATTCGACGGTGAAATTTACAGGGATATTCCTTATCTGGACGTTTCATCCGCCTATTCGGAAGACGAAAAAACCCTGGTAATGAACGTCGTGAACCGGAATATGGATAAGGCGATCACGGCTGATATTATCAGCGATACCGGAGAATTTTCAGGAACGGCGGCAATAAGCACCATCAACAGCGAGGATGTCGAATCGCCCTATACCGAAAACGACAAAGACAAATATCGGCCCGCGGCTTCCACCATGGAAACGGGAGGGGGCTCATTTACCTTCTCGTTCCCGGCGCATTCCTTCACTCAGATCCGGGTAGCGATCAAATAAATGGAATTTCAGCTGACACATGCAAGGAGAGAAAAATGTCGGTTCTTCTCTACGATCCGGTCGAAGAGGCGCACGTACTGCTGATGGAGAGTGGCCCTTATGCGGGCAGCCGCTGGTCCGCCCGCCTGGGAGTTTGCAACAATCCATGCTGCGGTTGTTGTTTCATAGACTTTGAATGCCTCCCGGCAAACAACGGCAGTAATTCGCAAGGAGACCGGGTTCAATTCGCCCTGGATGTCGCAAAACGCGCCCCATATCGCGACGCTGCCGGAAAACGCTCTCCGGACTCAGAGGCTTTTGCCGAAGCGGTGGCGGCGGAACTGCAGGACAAGGATTGGAATTATCTGTCCGAGTTCCTGATGCTCGAAAAGAAGCGCCAGATCGAAAACTGCGATGTCCGGCGCCTGGATGCTGAATTTCCTCCCGAAGTGCTCCGAGGCGATTCTACCGTGGTCGGCTACGGGGAGATTTTCCCACTTGGAGCCGCTCTGGCTTTTCCCTTCGGGAAGGGAAAATGGGTGGCGGCCGACGATTATTGCGTGAATCCGGATTGCAACTGCCACGAGGCGATCCTGCAATTTGTTATGCTCGATCAGACGGGCGTTCCGGCGCGTGAAAATAAAAAGAATCCGCCGGCGGTTCGCTACGACTATCAGAAAAAAACATTCGAACGGCTTGGGACTCCCGAAGCCTGCCAACCCACTTTGCAGGAATTGATGGACGGATTGAAGAGTTCCTGGAGGGGATTGAACGGTGAGTTGAAAAAGCGGCACAGGAGGCTGAAGGCGCTGTTCAAGCAGGCTCTTTTGCGAAATAAGGGCTCAATATTCATGAATTTGCCGGATCCGGAATTCGAGCCGCGGAATCCGGAGGAACCTCCTCCCGTGCGGCCGGCCAAAATCGGAAGGAACGATCCGTGTCCATGCGGCAGCGGGAAA
The DNA here is from genome assembly GCA_016933615.1 of Acidobacteriota bacterium. Taxonomy (GTDB): domain Bacteria; phylum Acidobacteriota; class UBA6911; order UBA6911; family UBA6911; genus UBA6911. The sequence continues at coordinate 60,571 of JAFGAO010000140.1, read as the reverse complement.
AAATACAAGAAATGCTGCGGAGCTTGAGCTGAAAATTTCCCGCAGTCTTTTTCTTAAGGCGAAAACCGGCGCCGCCGGACCGATGCCGTCAATCCGTCCGCGGCTACTGCCGCCCGGTTCCCCTTTTCAGTTCCTCGAGCCTGAGTTCGTCGAGAACCCAGTCTATGTCCAATCGAAACCGGGCAATCCATTAGGAAACGGCGAAATGATTCCGCATCCGGGCACGGCGTGGCGAACATCGAAGGAGCCCCGGTTTACCCTGAATGACGGGAATCGGAGGGGCCTGGCCCGCGCCGTCATTGCCGGTCTTGACTACAAAGGACTATTCTGGTTTAACGATGCAAGGGAGAGGAGCGAGGCATATGAATCCGCCTGCCAGGTTAAGCGACCTAATATTTGCCCTGGATATGCCTTCGGAAGATTTTTGCACCTATTTTGACCGGAAGACGGGTGCATGCGTTTCCGTTGGGGGAAGGATGATCTCCTGCCTTGAAGAGGGGGAAGCGCTGGATCCGGACGACCTTGCGGATTGGCAGGAGGCGGAATATGAAATGGCCAAGGAGATCGTGGCCGATGACGGCAGCCGCTTTATCGCGCCTCCGGACGATTTTGAGTTTAACGAGTACGAGGTGATGGAACACTTCATCGGCTCCGTCGAAGACGATGAAACCGCAAACCGGCTGTTGCGCGCCATAAAGGGGCGCGGGGCGTTCCGTCGTTTCAAGGATACGGTGCACAGGCTTGGAATTCAGCAGTCATGGTACGACTACCTCGAAGAAGCTCAAAGGGAGTTCGTCACCGAATGGGCCGAAGAGAACGGCGTAGTGGTTGAAGACGACCTGCGAAAACCAGGCAAATAACCGCTCTCGCCCCCCCGTAAACGGCGGGAAAATTGCGGGAAGGCTTCTTCGTGAATACAGACGCTGCCGGCTCGGCGCTTTCGCGTTTCAATCCGGAATAATCCCTTTGCCCCCGCCCGGTTTCATCCTGGAGGAAAGAAGAGAGCGGCCTTCAACAGGTTCCTGGAGCATCGCGCCCCCTGCATCCGCCGGTATGCCGAAGAACTCGCCTCCGGGGATGCCCGGATTTGAGGGAACTGAATCATTTTGTGCAAAGGCGCCGGTCCGCCGAAACTTTCTGCCGTTTCCCGTGTTTAAAGAATAAAGGACCTTTAGGTTCGGACAGGAGGAGTAAAATATGGGAAACCTGAAATTCAAGGCGATTGTAGCAGGTTCGGCGCTTTTGATTCTTGTGTTTGCGGCCGCGGTAGGCGCGCAGCACAGGAACCGGTCGCAATTCCGACGTGAGCTTGCGGGAAATTTCGGCATCCGGCAGTTCGTCAGGAGTCTCGAGCTCAGCATCGAACAAAGGGAGGCGATCAGGGCCATTTTACAGGCGAATAAGCCGCAGATTGCCGCCGCGAGGGAAAATCTCCTGAGGGCCCGGATTGCCCTGTTTAATGAGGAGGCGGATGCACCCGGTGATTTTGGAGCAGCGCAGGCCCGAATAATGGAGCTGAGGCGGGCGATTGCGGATCAGATCGAATCGGAATTGACTCCGGAACAACTGGCTGCATTGCAGGACAGGCAGCGGAATCGAATGGATATTTTGAACCGGAGGCTGCAGCGTTTCCGGGAGCTGGGCGCAAACTGAGCGTATTTGAATCCGTTCGCCCGAACGGATTTTTCTCCGAAGCCGCATGCAGCCTCAGTTCCGGCATGCTTCAAGGACCTGTTCCGGAGGCATGGAAAAGCCTGTTTTTCATAAATTTTCTCCAGCCAACGGCATTGGGTTCGGTCCCGGTATGCCCCCCGGTCGGCCGGCTGGCGACTGGCACGGTTGGTTTTTCAGGTGCGCCGGCTGTCGAACGCTCCCAGTAGAAGAAAATCCGGCAAGGCCCAGATCTTCCCGGAGAGCCGATAAAATTTGTTTCCCGGGTAGACGATATAGGCGGCCGGAGTCTCGGAATCGTGTACTTCAAACCAGGACCGTAATCCCGATAAATCCCTTTTGCTCAGCCTTTTTTTGTATTTTATTTCGATCGGCACGTAATGTCCCTGAAGTCTCAAAACCAGGTCCACTTCGGCCCCGTCCTGGGTACGCCAGGTGAAGAAGTCGGGGAAAATGGATTCGTAATGGGCGCATTTTATCAATTCCGACACAATCCATGACTCGTAGAGCTGTCCTATCGCCCCGGTGTTTTTTTGCAGCGTCAGGCTGCCGACATTGCCGAAACCGGTGTTAACAAGGATTGGATCAATGATGTGTATCTTCGGGGACTTGACGAGTCTTTTGATCGGATTCAGGTAGAACTGGGGCAGTTCGAAGCAGATCATCATTGCGGTAAAGTATTCGATGTAATTTTTTACCGTCACCGAACTGATGCCGCTTGGTCCGGCTACATCGCTGTAATTGAGCAGATTGGATGTTCGAAGACACATCTGGTAAAAAACCTTCTGAAAGGCGTGTTGCTTGCTTACACTGAAGAATTCAACGGCCATCGGCAGGATGTAGGTATTGAAGTATTGGTTCGACCACTCCCTTAAGAATCCGGCATCCGACTTCTCCTGAATTTCCGGAAATCCTCCGAAGGTGAGTATATTTTCACGGCTTCTGTCGATTTCAATCGCGCTCATGCCGGGAACCGAACCGGTCTGGATGGAATCCGGTTCGGCGAGTTTTGAAATACGGGAGGGAACACCGTCGCCGATTTCACTCCACGAGAGAGGGTAGAGATAGACCAGGCCAATCCTTCCGGCGAGGGATTCTTTTATTCGCCTCATCAGGAGATAGTTGCCGCTGCTGGAAAGCAGGATCTTTGTCGGTACGGGATCTTCCTCATCGACAATCACTTTGACGGCCGAAAAAATCCGGGGAGATTTGGCCGCTTCGTCGATAACCAGAAGTTTGCCTCGCCTGCGATTGTGCCGCAGCCAACCCACCGGGTCCGAATTGGCCTCCTCAAGCACCCTTGGGTCATCGAGGGTCCGGTATATGCCCTCCTGATCCCGGCAGATTCGGCTGAGAAGATAGCTTTTCCCGACCTGACGGGCGCCCGTCAGGGCTACGCAGCGAAAATCTTCCAATGTTTTCAATAATTTCTTTTCAATCCGGCGTGAAAACATAGCGGGATCATAGGCTATTATATTTTAAAAATCAAGCTTGATTATTAAAATATAAGGATGTAATGACAGGGAGGCTCCCCTTCCCGTTTGCCTGAAAAGGGAGGGTGTCCCTTCATCCACGAAGCCCCGCCGTGTCGATTGCGAACAGCGTTTCCGAGGGGGCCGTGAGGTATTCGTTGATTTTTTCGTTGAGCGCCCTGTGGACCCGGGGCGCCGTCTCCGGATTTTTGATCGCGCTTTTGAACAGCGGTTCAAAGGAATAAAATAGACGCCGGCGGCGGTAAAAAATTACGGGAGTTCGTCCATGGATCCGATACCGGTTGAAAGTTTTCATGCGATTCTTCATTGCCGGAACTGGGAAGCGTGCGTTTCCTTCTACCGGGATATCCTGGGATTTGAGGAAGCGGATGTCAAACCCGGATTCGTCGAGGTCCGCGTTGCGCCGGGATCGCTCATCGGCCTGCTCAGGAGCTTGAAGAACGACAATCCCCGGGGCGCCCTCCTTTCCTTCAGGGTCGGAAATGTGGATAAAGTCCGCGCCATGCTGGCGGAGCGCTGCAGGGAAGTTTCCGCGGTCCGGGTGCACCCCTGGGGCGCACGCCTGTTTGAGCTGCGGGATCCGGACGGGAGGCGGCTGGAATTCTGGACCCCGCAATAATCAGGTTTTTCTTTACGGTTTCACTCCCAACCGGTCCCACACGGACTCTTCCTCCTTGATTTCCTGGGCCTTGAGGTGCGGGAATGTTTTAAAAAGGAAGTAGGTCAGGGGAAGGATTCCGATCACGATGATGATCGTGTCGGGAACAATCCGCAACTGCCCCAGTACTGCGACGATGGGCCTTTCGAAAAAGCCGACGTCGCGCGCCATCCACAGACCTTCTTTGTAGCTCGTCCACGCCTGGGCGACGCCGACCGGGAAAAGCGTCATGAGCGTCATGACCAGCAGGCCGCCGTTGAGCCCCCAGAACGATATTCCCAGGATCCGGTCGTTCCAGTGTTTGCGTTCGACCAGTCCGCGCCAGGAAAACAGCAGCAGCGCAATGGACAGCATGCCGTAGACCCCGAACAGCGCCCCGTGCCCGTGGTTGACGGTCAGGTAGGTTCCGTGTTCGAAATAGTTGACCAGCGGCAGGTTGATCAGGAATCCGAAAACGCCGGCCCCGAGGAAGTTCCAGAACGAGCTGGCGACCAGAAAATACATGGGCCATTTGTAGGCGAAATCCCGGCCTTCTTTCCGGATGGACTTGTATTCCAGCAGACCGCGGACCACCAGGCCGAAAAGCGGGACCGGCTCCATGGAGGAGAAGACGGAGCCGATCGCGAGCCAGAGAGAGGGGCCTCCAAACCAGAAGTAATGGTGCGCGGTTCCAAGGATGCCGCTCAGGAAAACGAGCGCAGCGGTGAAATAGGCCACCCTCAGGGCTCCCTTCGCGGAAGCGAGTCCCATCGACACCAGCAGCACGGAGATAACGGCGACGCCGAAGAACTCGAAAATGCTTTCGACCCAAATATGGACGACGAACCATCTCCAGTAGTCGGCCACGGTGATGTGCGTGCCGCGGCTGAACAGGAGGCCGAAGGCGAAAAAGAGGACGACCAGGGCGGCGCTCAGCACGTAGAAATTGACCAGTTTCCTGAAATCTTCGTCCGGGAATTTGGCCGAACGGTTCTTTACGGCGCGGTAGACGATGACCAGCCATGCGAGCAGCCCGGCGAAAAGCAGTATCTGCCACAGCCGGCCCAGTTCGAGGAATTCCCAGCCCTGGTGCCCGATCCAGAACCAGGCGTCCCCGAACAATCCCTTGATCCCCAGCACTTCGCCTCCAAGGCTTCCGACGGCCACCAGGAGCACGGCCGCGAACAGGATCTGGACAAGAAGCCCCTGTTTTCTGGGTTCCCGTCCGCCCACAATCGGAGCCAGGTAGATCGACGATGCCACCCATGTGGTGGCTATCCAGAATATGGCCAGCTGCAGGTGCCAGGTCTTGGCCCAGCTGTAGGGGATGAGCGAGCCCACTATGGGGATATAGAAGCTTCCCGGATGCACGGTATAGTGCGCCAGGAGCCCGCCGAAGCTCGTCTGAAGCAGGAAAAGCAGGATGACGACGAGAAAGTATTTGGCCGCTTTCATCTGGCTGGACGTCAGCGGCATGTCAACAAGCTTTTCCGCCAGCGGGACCCCCTTGGCCGGCCCGTACCAGAGACCGTCCCGGTGCACCCAGAAGATGAAAAGCCCCAGGGTGATGAACAGGGAAATGATCCCGCCCAATGTCCAGATATATGTTTCCGTCGTGGCGACATTGCCGACTTCGGGCTCGTGGGGCCAGTTGTTGGTGTAGCTGTATTCGGCGCCGGGTCTTGCAGCGGAGGCGACCCAAGCGGTCCAGAAGAAGAAGCGGCCCAGCTGCGTCCGCTCCTCACGGGTCGGGATCTGTCCCGGCAGGAACCCGTAACCGCCATCGCCGTCGCGAAACGTGCGTTCCCAGAATTCAAGCGCGTCCTCGAGGGCTGCCGCCTGGGGGGCATCCAGTTGCAGGGTGCCTGCGGCAGGGTCATAGTTGTTTGCCTTCATGCTGCGGCGCGTGCGTATGTCGATGAGGTCCTTCTCTTCGCCCGCCAGTTCGCCGTAGCGGCGCCCGTAAGCCGCAATCGAAAGCTGTTCCCGGACTTTTTCTCCGGCGCGGTGCAGGGTCACGGCGGAAAATTCCATCCCGCGCTGGGAGCCGTGGCCCCAGACGCTGCCGTGGTCCATCAGCCCGTAACGCTGATAGACGTCCTGTCCGGCGAGGATGTCCGCTGCGGTGAAAAGGACGGCCCCGTCCGGCGCCAGAACGCGGCCGGGATACGGGGGGGCCTCACGGTTGGCGAACAGCCCTCCCAGGAGCAGCCCTCCCAAGGCAATGATGAAACAAATAATCGCCGCTTTTTTCAGGGTTTCCGTCGACATCGTTCACCTCCTTGACGGTTGATGGGCAATGAACGTTCTGTCAGTTTTCCGTGCCTTGATTGGGAACAGAATAGTGCACGGGCACTTGCACAGGCAACCCAATTAATAGGGACAGGCCGAAAAGAAATCCTTGATCCGCATCAAGAATCGGAAAATTCCCCGGTTTTGTCCGGTGGCCCGAAACTTGAGCCGGATCAAGGAACCCGGAATCCCGTTCGGGTAATCTTATGGCGGTTCCGGGAGTCTGTTTGCCGCACGCGTATCCGATTCAGGGCAAATCCCCGTGGCGGTGAAAAAACACCCGGACCGGCGGAGGTGAAAATTTCCGTTGTTTTGGGATAGTGAAACTCTTAAATCGATAATCGATTGCGGAGACTGGATGCCGCGATCGGGAGGTGAGCCATGAAGTATCTTCCGGGTGCGCTTGTTCTGGCTGTAATGATTTGCATCCCGGCCAGAGGGGAAGAAGCGACCTTCAGTTTCAGGGGGTCCATCCATGAGCTGGACGGCGAGTATTCTTATTTCAGCGGTCAGACCTTTGAGATCGTCTTTTCTTTTGAACGCGCGACGGAGGACGCCGATCCCGGGGATCCCGAATCCGGCAGCTACATCGGGGCGATCAAGTCGGGAAGCCTGGCTATTTTTACCGGCGGCGATCCTTTCCTATGGGTCATCGACCCTGAAGGGCCCAACAATATCATCGGCGTAAAAAATCTTGCTGCGGCGGATTCCTTTTTTGCCGGCGCCGCTGTTTCCGGGCCGGCTGCCGGAAACGAAATCCCCGCTTCTTTTGCCATTGAATTGACGGACAATGACGCCGCTGCCTTCGGCAGCGATGCATTGCCGTCCTCCCTGGAGACCGGATCGTTTGATCGCAGTGGTGTACAATTGACATTTATCGGGCGGAGAAAATATGTCTACTCCACATTGGGCGTCCTGACATCCGTAAACGCGCCCATTGCAAATCCATGAATCGCTTCCAGCCATGGATCGGTTCGCAGGGGGGACGGCTCATTGAAAACGAAGGCGCTCCGGATCACGGCTTTCACGCTTCTGGGGGTGTTGCTAGGCCTGGGAGGGATAACCCTGCATTATGCCGAGGGCCTGTCTTATCTGAGCACGGATCCGGCCGCCTGCGTCCACTGTCACATCATGCGTCCTCAATATGACGCGTGGCAGAAAGCCAGCCATCACACCGCCGCGACCTGCGCGGACTGCCATCTGCCCGCGGAATTCCCCGTTAAATATTTCGTAAAGGCCGAAAACGGCTGGAGCCATTCCAAAGGGTTCACGATGCAGAATTTTCATGAACCGATTATGATCAAGCCGAAGAATATCGAAATACTGCAGAACAACTGCCTGCGCTGCCATGCCGACCTGCTGAGCGCGGAATCGTTCGCATATACCGAGGGGGCGCCCCGCTGCGTTCGCTGCCACGATGCCGTCGGCCACGGAGAGGCTGCCGGGCTTGGAGGGCCGATGCGCACCCCTGCCGAAGAACTCGATGGGAAAATGGAGGAACGATGACCGGATCAGCAAACCCGTCTTCACGAATGTGGCCCTATGCGGCGCTTGTGGCCCTCGCCATAGGTGCTACGGCGCTGGTGACGGCACTGCTGCTGAACATATTCGAGAAAAAAGTGGAGGAGAGGACTCCGTTCGTCCGCGTCGTCGAGGTCGGCGAAGATACGACCGATCCGCAGGAGTGGGGGAAAAATTGGCCCAGGCAATACGATACCTACAGGCTGACGGCCCGGCACACCGCAACGCGCTACGGCGGCCACGGCGGAAGCGAAGCGCTGCCCGAAGAGAAGATAGAGCGCGATCCCTGGCTGAAAAGAATCTTTTTGGGGTACGCCTTCTCCATCGATTACCGGGACCGCCGCGGCCACGCCTACATGCTCGAGGACCAGGAGCGGACCCGGCGATTGACCCGGCCCCAGTCCGCTTCCTGCCTGCACTGCCACGCTTCGGTGATGCCGCTCTACCGCAAACTGGGCGATGGAGATGCGACAGCCGGTTTTGAAAAGACGTACGCGATGCCCTATCAGGATGCCAATAAAATGCTTCACGACATGGGCCATGCAAACCCGGTTTCCTGCGTCGATTGCCACGACCCGGATTCCATGGAACTGCGGGTTACGCGTCCCGCGCTTTTGCAGGCGATGGAAGCGCTCGCCTCCGGGGACGGCGAAGTGCCGTTCATGCCTTCGGTGCAGCGGTGGCGCGAAGGTTCGAAGGAACGGCCCTACGACATCAACCGCGATGCGACCAGGACGGAAATGCGCACGCTCGTGTGCGCGCAATGCCATGTGGAGTATTACTGCTCGAGCGCTTTCAAGCTCACCTACCCCTGGGGCAACGGGCTTTCGGTCGAAGAGACTGAAAAGTTCTGGGAAGGAACCGTACTGGAAGACGGCCAAAGATTCTTTGACTACAGGCACGCGGAGACGGGAGCGCCCGTTCTCAAGGCGCAGCACCCGGAATTCGAGCTGTGGAGCAGGGGAATCCATGCCTGGAGCGGGGTGGCCTGCGCGGACTGCCACATGCCCTATGTGCGGGACGGGGCGGCCAAAGTCTCCGACCATTGGGTGCGCAGTCCGCTTCTGAACATCAACAGAGCCTGCCAGACCTGCCACAAGTTCTCTGAAGGCGAGATCGGCGCAAGAGTGGCGGATATTCAGGACAGCAACTACCGGCTGCTGCAGAACGCGGGCGCGGCGGCGGTCGACCTGATCGATGCGATCCTGGAAGCAAAAGCTTCCGGCGCATCCGGGGCTCAACTGGCCCCGGCCCTGGAGTTGCAGCGCAAGGCGCAGTGGCGGCTCGATTTCATTGCGGCCGAGAACTCCATGGGTTTTCATGCGCCCCAGGAAGCGGCGCGCATACTGGGGGAAGCGGCCGACCTGGCGCGGCAGGGTCAGGTCGCTGCCCTGAAATGGAACGATTCCGCCGCCGGTCGCGGAATCAAGAAAGGCGGAGAGAATGAAAGACTGCTGCGATGACGGTTGCACTATCGATGCTCTCCTCGCAGGACAGAGAGGAACGCTGCGAATCGTGCTCGCCGTCAACGGCGTCATGTTCCTGGTGATTGCGTCGGCGGCGCTTTACGGCAAATCCGCCGCATTGCTTGCCGACAGCCTGGACAATCTTGGAGACGCTTTGACCTACGGCCTCAGTCTTTACGCCGTTTCCAGGGGCGCTGCGGTCAAGGCGAAGGTGGCGCTTTTCAAGGGTTGCCTGATATTTCTGGCCGCGTGCGCCGTTATTTCGCAGATAGTCTATAAATTTTACGAACCCGAAGTGCCCGTCTTCGAGGTTATGGGCGCATTCAGCGTTTTAGGGCTTATCGCGAACTCCCTCTGCCTTTACCTGCTCTGGCGGCACAGGCATGAGGATTTGAACATGAGTTCCGTGTGGGAATGCTCGCGAAACGATATTGCATCAAATCTTTCGGTCTTCGCCGCGGCGGGAGGGGTCTGGATGACCGGCTCCGTCTGGCCCGATATTGTTGTGGCGATTTGCCTGGCGCTGCTGCTGATACGTTCTTCCATTCGGGTCGTCTCTTCGTCCATCATGGAAATCCGTAAAACGGCCTAGCGGGGAAACCGGAATTGATATGGCTGGGAGTTCGATTCTCACCTCTTTCCGGATGCCTTTCGGGAAGGTCCGGTTTGCCCGGCAGGGATAACCTTTGATTTCTGCCCAACCCGTACCTCTCACTATCGATCTCGCGGACTGCAATAATTGAGGATCGACATAAGGACCACGATTTTTTGTCGGAAACAAGAAGGCGGGATTCCATAGGGAACGAGGTTCTAAGACGGGCATTCATTTTCCCCGTGGCACTCAAGATGCTGAATTCCTGATTGTGTTATATTTTTATAGTATCCCGTAAGCCTGGCGGTAAGTCTTTTCAATGGGGATCCCGCAGCCATGGAATGGGTTGCCGCGGTTTGAAGAGGTGCATTGCAGATGAGATGTCGCGATTTTACTCGATGGAAGAAATCCCGGCCCGCTTCTTCAGATGCCGGGCAAGAAAAAAATTTGGAGCTGGCATAAAAGGAAGCGCAAGAAGAAATAATGGCCTTGCAGGCAAAGATTCGTGAATGCGGGTGGCTTGAAGGAGCCCTTAGGAAGCGGACTAAAGATTTGAATGAACGAGTCAAGGAGCTTGAATGCCTTTGTGCGATAACGGCTTCCCTGACCGGAAAGGACTCTATAGACCAGAAGCTTGATTTCATTGTCAGGGAAATGCCATACGGATGGCAGCATCCGAAGGTGAGGTGTACCCGTATCATCCTGGGAGAGCGGGATTACAAATCGCCGCGTTTTCAGCAATCATCGCTGAAACAATCGGCCCCCATCGGCAAAGAAGAATTGCAAATCGGAATGTTGGAAGTGTACCTGCTGCCGGAACCGGTGCCTGACGATGAAAAGCCCTTTCTGTATGAGGAGCAGAGACTCCTCGACAAGGTTGCTTTATGGCTCGGCGAACTTGCAGGCCCTGAAAAAACGACGGGATAAGCTTATGTGCAGGACAGGCATTCGAAAGATTCCGCATGAATGATCTGTCAAGGAGGAGGGAAAGTGCAATCGTCAGAGAGGAAACCGGGCATTTACATCACTGAATTCGATCTTGATCGGCTCCAGGCTCTTATTCAACAAGCGAATCCGCAAAGTCGCGATAAACACCACCTGCAGAAATTGTCGGAAGAATTGGAGCGGGCGGAGATCGTATCGCCGGAAGAGATCCCCCATGACGTGATTACGATGAATTCGAAGATCCGCCTAAAGGACGAGGATACGGGCGAGGAAATCACTTATACGCTGGTATTTCCGCGTTATGCCGATATTCAGAACCGGAAGATCTCCATTTTGGCGCCCATTGGAACCGCCTTAATCGGATATCGGGTTGGGGATATCATCGAATGGAACGTCCCCGCCGGATTGAGGCGACTGAAGGTCGAGGAGATCTTGTACCAGCCGGAAGCTGCGGGGGATTATCATCTTTAGCGGTTCCCCGGAAAATATCCCCGCGTCACGGAACAGACGGAATGACGGCTGCGGCCGAAAAAGGGGGAAAAATCACGGCATGCCCCGTTAATGAAGATTGCATCCGCTGCGGTGCATGCGGGCCTGAATGTCCCGATGAGGATGTCCCGGAAGGAAAGTTTTATGAATCCCCGGCATGAAGGACCTCTTCATGATCCCGGGATCCGCATTTTTACCCAAACAGAAATGGGTATTTGAACCTATTGATATCCCGCCGCATAGAAACTAAATTGGAAACAAAGATCATCAATGTTGTAGACCATTAGAAAATAATAAATAGCGTCTATGACATTTCAAGAATTTTCAAAATAATGCCCGGAATCCCGGGAATATCCCGGAGATGCAGGCATTCGACAATTGGCTGGTTCCAAAAAAAAAGGAGGCGGCTTGTATGAATGGGCCTAGCGATAGCCGTCGATATCCACTTGAAAATACAAGCCCCCGCCGAGGTTGGATTTCTTGAAAGGATGGAAACAATGGCTACAGAAATAACGACGGACCGTGTCAACGGAATTGATTTGAGTGTCCTCGCCGAGACGGTGCAAGCGATCCGGAAGGATCCCGGGCTCGGCAAATGCAGATTCCGCGCCCGGAACAAATGGGTTGAGGGGAATCACAACTGCACGACGGTTACAGATTTTTACGGCGCCAAAAGCGAACAGCGCCATAAGCATGATTTTGAAATGCACGCCGACGAACCGCCGATTCTGGCCGGGGGGGACAACGCCGCAAACCCGGTGGAGCATCTGCTCCATGCGCTCGCGAGCTGCGTGACAACGTCCCTTGTCGCCCACGCAGCTGTCAAAGGGATCCCTATAGAGGAAATGGAATCGGAGCTGGAAGGCGACATCGACCTGAACGGGTTCCTGGGCCTCGACCCTGACGTGCCCAAGGGTTATACGGACATCCGCATGAAGTTCAGGGTGAAGACGGATACCGAAAACCTGAAACTGCTGAAGAAGCTGAGCCAATTTTCACCCGTATACAATACGCTCATCCACGGAGCCAGGGTAAACATCGATATAGAACCGAAGTGAATGGCCCGGTTCGGTCCCCCCTTCGTGCCCCTCCTCCGGATGTTCCCGATATGCATTCAGGGCCCCGTGAGCCCGGTGCGCTCTTTCCGGGTTTTTATCGCTTTTTCACGGGGCGGTTCCGATGTGCCGTGTGGATTAAGGCGCTTTTCCAGCGCGGCGTTTCCGCCCTAAAAACGCTCTAAGGCCGCAAAAAACAGCGGCGTAGAAGGGTTTCGGTTATGGGAGCACTCGCCACTGGGTCTTAGGGCGTTTTTAGGGTTCCGCCGCCGGGCTTGCCTGGCCTAAGTTCTTTGTATATTGTTGATGGATGAAAAAAGGCGCGATCCGCGGCCTTAAACCCGGAATTCGACGCGTATTGGATCGAAAGAATCTATGGGAATATTTCTTTTGATCGCCGCAGGGCTGGCTCTTCTCGCGGCGGGTGCGGAGCTGCTCGTAAGCGGGAGCTCCAAACTGGCATTGCATCTCAAGGTTCCTGCGCTTGTCGTCGGATTGACGGTGGTCGCGTTCGGAACCAGCGCCCCGGAGATGGTTGTCAGCATTTCTTCGAACATGCGCGGATCGGGGGATATCGCAGTCGGGAATGTCGTCGGGTCCAACCTGTTCAACATCGCCGTTATCCTGGGGCTCGCGGCGCTGATTCGCCCGCTGAAAGCAAACCTGAAAATACTGAGAATCGACATGCCGATCGTGGTGGCCGCGACCCTTCTGGTTCCGGTGCTGCTTTGGGATGACAGGGTCGGCCGCCTGGAAGGGGCGGCTCTTTTCTGCGGCATCGTCGGGTACACGGTTTTCACCATTCTCTACGGGAAAAAAGAAGCCGAAAAATTTCATAGTTCCGCATTGGAGGAACGCAAAAAGGGCCCGCTCGGCCTGCAAATTTTATTCATTCTGGGAGGTTTATTCGGCCTGGTGCTGGGTTCCCGGCTTTTTGTCGACGGGGCCGTGGGACTGGCGGAACGGTTTCAGGTTTCGGAAGCGATCATAGGATTGACGATCGTCGCCGCCGGAACGAGCCTTCCGGAGCTGGCCACTTCGGTGATGGCGGCCGTGAGGAAGGAGGAGGACATCGCGGTCGGCAACATCCTGGGTTCCAACATCTTCAATATCCTGTCGATTCTCGGCCTGACGGCATGGATTTCTCCCGTTCACGTTGAAAACATCGGCATGTTCGATCTGGGAGCCATGGTTGTTCTGACCTTGTTCCTGCTCCCTTTGATCCGGACCGGATACAGGATTACCCGTCTGGAAGGGTTGATGCTGCTCGTGCTTTACGGAGTTTACCTGTATCGCCTCTGGCCCTGACCGGATGCGGGGGAAACGGCCGGAAGGTTCGGCCTGGGGGGGATTGGCCGGACTGCGGATTGGAGGATCCCCCGGATGAAATACGATGGATTCGATCGTAATAGCCGTATTCGCATTTGTGTACGCCGGAATGATGCTCGGCCGGATCCCGTGCCTGGCCCTGGATCGCACGGGCATCGCGCTTTTGGGAGCGATTGTCCTTGTCGCCGCCGGGAGGATCCGGCCCGGAGACGCCTGGCAGTCCATCGACGTTTCCACGATCGCCCTGCTTCTCGGACTGATGGTCATTTCGGCACAGTTCCGGATGGGCGGTTTTTATGCGCGCCTGACACGCCGCCTCGGGGAAATGGAAGCGTCCCCGAAGGCGTTCCTGGCATATCTGATCGCCTGTTCCGGCGCACTCTCCGCCGTCCTGGCAAACGACATCGTATGCCTGGCGATGACGCCCGTGTTGATCCGGATTTGTGTGCGGAGACGCCTGAACCCGGTCCCGTTCCTGCTGGCATTGGCCTGCGCGTCCAATGTCGGCTCCGCCGCGACGCTGATCGGGAATCCCCAGAATATGCTGATCGGCCAGGCCCTTTCCCTTTCTTTCGCCGGGTATCTCCTCGATGCCTGCGTTCCCGTTCTTCTGGGCCTTGTTGCAGTCTGGGCCGTTACCGGCCGGCGCATCGAAGCGGATTGGACCGGGCAATCCCCGGCGGATGAAGCCGGAGCCCCGCCCTACAACGCATGGCAGACGCGGAAAGGATTTTTCGTGCTGGGAAGCCTGATCGCGATGTTTCTCTTTACTTCGTTCCCGCGCGAGATTGTGGCTCTTGCAGCGGCGGGGATTCTGTTGGCCAGCCGCAGAATGGCCTCGAGGAAATTCCTGGGCCTGGTGGACTGGCCCCTGCTGGTGCTTTTTTCCGGGCTGTTTGTCGTGAATTCGGTGCTGGTATCCACGGGGGTGCTGGACGCGGTCCTGGAGGCGCTTGAACGTTTCGGGGTCGATGCGGTTCAGCCGGGATGGCTTTTTGGAATAACGGCGGTCCTGTCCAACCTGGTTTCCAACGTACCGGCGACCATGCTGCTTCTTCCCGCGGCCAGACATCCCATGAGCGGGGCTGTCCTCGCCCTATCCAGCACACTGGCGGGAAATCTCATCATCGTGGGGAGCATCGCCAATATCATTGTGGTCGAACAGGCCCGGCTGTGCGGGATTACGGTTACATGGAAAGAACACGCGAAGGTGGGGATACCGGTTACTCTCCTAACTCTTATTCCGGCTGCGGCCTGGCTGTGGCTGCGGAGCTGACCGGGCGGGCACGGGCGGATTTCAACGGCAACGCCGCCGTAAATATCGGATCCATCGCCCCGGCGCACTTGAATTATTACCGCTTTTTTTTGAACTGCAGTAAAATCAAACCCCAATAGTAAAATAGTTGCCAGAAAACATTTTGACGGAAATCCATCCGTTTTCCATGGGAGGCATGGGAGCGAAGCGGAGATCTTCCCGGTCCCGGACGAAAGCCGCCGGTTTTCAATTCCAGGGCGGGCTTTTCCTCCGGGAGGAGGCACGGCAGACATGACGGATCATAAATATTTGGATCTTTTTCTCAGGGAAGAGGATCCCATGGCCAGGGATATGTTTCGGGGCTTTGTTGATAAGGAAATTATGCCCGTGAGACAGAGGGTCGACGACGACCGGGATCACAGGATCGTCGGCAGAATCCTTCAGGGCCTGACGGATATGGGGGTTCAGAAAGCGGCTTTTCCCAGGGAATACGGGGGTGGGGGCGGCATTTCCGTGGTTTCGGCCGGCATCATGCATGAGGAGCTTGCCCGGGGCGACAGCGGTATCGCTACGGCGGCGACGGTAACCACATGGGCTTTTCTTCCGGCTATTTTAGCGGGGAATAAAACGGTGCTGGATCATTTCGCCCCCATGTTTTGCGGCCCCGGCCTCAAGATGGGCTGTTTCGCCATGACCGAGCCCGGAGGAAGGCACGGCGGCGGCGGCTGCGACATCGAGAATCCTTCCCTGCAGGGACGAAAGATCAGGACCCTGGCTCGCCTGGATGGGGACGAATGGGTCCTTAACGGGCAGAAGGCCTGGGCTTCCAACAGCGGGGTTTCCGACGCCTACTGCGTTCTTTGCACCACGGATCCCGATGCGGGGGATGAGGGTATCGCCCTGGTTTACGTCCCAGGTTCCTGCGAGGGGCTTACCTTCGGCAAGTTTGAAAACAAGGCCGGGATGCAGGGAGACAAAAACTGCATGATGTATCTGGAAAACGTCCGCGTGCCCAGGGAATTTCGCGCCGCCGGCCCGGGCCGGGATGCGGAGCTGTTCCATAACAACGTGCTGTTGGCCCGAATCAATACCGGGGCTTTGGCGGTGGGAAACGCCCAGGGAGCTTTTGAAACGGTATTGAAATACACGGGAGAAAGAATCGTCGCGGACAAGCCGATCCGCCGGCACTCCATAGCCGCCGGGATCCTGGCGGACATGGCGATCGGGATCGAAACCGCGAGAACATACTATCTCGCGGCCGCTTACATGTACGACCATCCGGAAACCTACGGACCCGTTTCTTCCGATTTCATGCTGTCCAGGGCGAGCATCGCAAAATGCTATGCGTCGGATGTCGCCGTCATGGTTACCAACAAGGCCATGGAGCTGATGGGATCCTACGGCTACGTCAGGGATTACGACGTGGAAAAATACTGGCGCGATTGCAAGATCATACAGCTCTGGGAGGGCGGCGCCCAGCTGGGGCGCTTTGATGTGTGCCGCGGTTATTATGACTGCAGCTTGTAAAGGAGGGGAAAATGAGTTTCAAGAACATCCCGGGAACAAAACCGGGCGCATTTTGCCTTGTCGTGATTGGGGCAATCCTGGTTTTTTCGGCGGCGCCGGCAGTCGCCGGGGATAAAATCGTAACCGAGGAGACACTGCTGGACCGTATCCGGATTGAGGATATGCTTATACGATACTACGTGGACATATCGTCGGGATCCGGCCACGATCTTGCCGCGAACTTCACCGAGGATGCGGTCTTCGATGTCAACGGAATGATCGCAAAAGGCCGCGAGGCTATCGCGAAAATGTACGGCGGCCTGGATGAGGAGAACGCCCACGTCGGCAGCAGACTTCACATGCTGCTCAACAATCCGGTCATCAGCGTGGACGGGGATACCGCGACGGTATGGGCCATCTGGAGCGGCGTCCTGAACGAAGACATAACCAAACCTCCCGTGATGGTGGACCAGGGACGCGAATACAGCGAGCTCGTGAAGCGCGACGGGCGCTGGTACTTCAAAAAGCGGTATATCACCTCGGACAGCAATCTGCCGCCGGTTTGGAAAGACACGTACCGGCCCCGGAAATTCAGGTAACCGGTAGCGGGACTGTCGGTGGCGCATGAGCGGGGCGTGCTGCACCGGGATCCGAAACCGGCCGACATCCTGCTTGACGGGCATGGCCGGGTCCGCATCGCGGATTTCGGGCTTGCCATGGCGCTTGGGGATGAATCCCGGGCCGAGAGGATCGCCGAAACGCCCCGCCTGCATGGCCCCGGAGCGGCTTGCAGGAAAAGGAGCGACGGTCCGCAGCGACATTAAGAAAAGGTTCCGTTGCAATGAACCGGACAGGTGCATAGAAAACGACGGCACAATTTATAGGAGATTTGCTTTATGAAAATCGCAACACGCACGGTAGGCAGGTGTAAAGTATTGGACTGCAGCGGGCCGCTGGTACTCGGCCCTGCCACGGCCGAGCTGCGCAATTCGGTCCGCGAGGCGGTCAAGGGCGGCACGCCGAAAGTCGTCCTGAATCTTAAGGATGTCGACTACATAGACAGCAGCGGGATCGGTGAAATGATCAGCTGCTTCATTCACGCAAAGAACCAGGGAGTCAAGCTGCCTCTTCTGAACCTGAACCAGAAAGTGCACACGCTGCTTGTGGTCGCGAAGCTGCTGGTCATATTCGACGTTTTCGACGACGAGAAAAAAGCCCTTGAAGGTTGCTAGACGCTCTTAAGGGACGCGGTCCATACGCGCGCTTTTGCGGCTCTCAGGATTCCCGAGAAAATAATTATTCAAAGCGATCGTTTCAACGGAGCCAAGATCCCCAGCCAAGCCAGCCCTGCCGGCGGTATTGCCGCTGCCGGGAGCGGCTTGTGCCGATCCCGGCAGCGGACGCCGCCCGTTATTCCGGTTTCGGGAAAATCTGCTCTTCCGATTCCCAGCCGGATTTGACGCCGTAGGGCAGAATGGCCCCGGGGGCCTCTATTTCATAGAGTTCGCCGTTTCTGATTTTGTAGACATGCACCGCGGCCAGGTTGAATTGCCCCCATTGCGTTTTGTTGTCCGCTCCCGGCTCCGCATCCTCGGGCAGCCTTCTGGTGCCGTCGTGGCGGAACATTGAAAAACCGACGGAAATTCCTTTCTGCATGTCCGCGACCACCATGCGCGGCTTGATTTCGGTGATGTACGAGAAGACGCCGGCGCTGAGCTGCCCTTCGCAGTCTCTGGGAATGCCCCCGAATCCTCCGGTGGGCATGGCGCCTTCCGGGGCAGCCTTTTCCTTGGGAGCGGGAGGAGTGCCGCCGGCGGTCGTCATTCCGTTCTCGCGGCGTTCGCATTTCGGGGAGAACGGCGCGCGCGTGCCGTCTTCCGAGGTGAGCGCGTCGTAGTAGGAAAGCCCGATTCGGAGCAGATCCTCCCGCGTCATGCGTTCGGCCTCCGGTATGTCTTCCGAGAAACCGGGCCGGGCCTGCTGCAGGTTGGGCATTTCGCTGTAAGGCATCTTGCTCGTTCCGCCGCCGCGAACCACCATATGCTCGGCTTCGGTGATCTTGCCGTTTTCGAGTTTGATGCGCGCTCCGAGTATGATGTCTTTCTCGTCCTCTTTCATGACCACGATGCAGGCGGCCGCCTGGGCTTCAGGATCGGCGGCATAGATCTGAAACTCCGTCGGGCCTCCCGTCGCGGTTTCCCACAACCCTTTCCCGATCTCGAGCGATTCCACGTTTTCCGCGGAGTTCTCGGTGAATTTGACCTCTTCCGCGAACGGCAAACCCTTGGGATCATGGGTCGGCAGCGCCTCGATGTATTGTTGCATGAGATCCGCCAGGCACTGCCGGTCACAACCGGGTGCAGTCGTCGTGCAACCCGAAGTCCAAAGCGCGGCAAGCGAAACAGCCAGAGTAGAAACGATAATCCATTTTTGTAATTTCATCCCGATTTCCTTTCCTCGAAACCCGCAAATTTGTTGATAGGACGGCCCGGACCCGGGTATTGTAAAACAACCTTCAGGAGAATGGTTATAGGAAAGTAAAAAAGAAGCGGATGCCCGCGAAACTTGCATTGTCCCGTATTTCAACAAAGCTGTCGGTTTTGAAATAATCAGTAATGCTTTCGGGACTTTGCCGTAGGATGCAAATCCCTGTACTGGACGATGTCGGCGGCGGTGACGGGCATTCGGGCGGGAATCGGGCAATCGCCTGTTTCGCCCTCCAGGCCGGCAAGAACTTTCTGGTAGCACAGATCCGGAGCCTCCTGAAGCTTCAAGGCATTCTGCTGAAACAAATTGTTCTGTATCGTCAAAACCAGGAGCCGGCGGCTTTTATCTTCATTCTCGAGATGGAATCCGTATTCCGTGTATCCGGACTGCGGGATCACGCCCAGAAATTTAAGTCTTAGAACAAGATCTTTCAAAATAGGACCCTTTCCCGCCTCGATTTTTCCAATTCCTTATTCCAGTTCCGGCTGGGCGTTAAAAACGGCGCATTGAATTCTTGGATTGCATGAATGCAAATAATACTCCTCTTTCAGGCGGAATGCCAGCCTCATAACCGTTTGTCCAAACACGAGACTGGACTCCGAACGAAAGATTTTAATTTTTAATAAGCTATTCCCTGCTGGATTTGCCGTAATGAAGATGGTATTATTTCCGCGATTCGTGGATTTCGCGAATGCACCGCAATAAAAGAAACGAATTCCCATATTAAAAATCGGGCTGAGAGTGCGACTTGGCTCATTGAGAGTCAAGGAGTACTTGTTGAATTTCGATCAGTTCGGCTTCAAAAACCCTATCCGGGCGGCCATCGAGGACGCCGGATACGCAATACCGACACCCATTCAAAGGCAGGCGATCCCCGTCATCCTGCAAGGAAGGGACATTGTGGGATTGGCGCCCACAGGAACCGGGAAAACCGCGGCTTTTGTGCTGCCCATACTGCAGCGGTTGGGCGGCGCCGTCCCTAAAAAACCGCGCGTTCTCATCCTGGAACCCACGCGTGAACTTGCGGAACAGGTGCATCGGGCCATCGTCAGCCTGAGCGGGACCGACAGGGTCCGGAGTGTCTCCATCTATGGAGGGGTGAAGATCCACAGCCAGCTGACAGCCTTGCGGAAGGGCGTCGAGATAGTCGTGGCCTGTCCGGGCCGGCTGCTCGATCACGTTCAAAGCGGCAGTATGGATATTTCATCCGTCGAAACCTTTGTTCTGGATGAGGCGGATCGTATGTGCGATATGGGCTTTCTTCCGGATATACGGCGCATTCTTGCCTGTTTGCCTGAAAAGCGCCAGACACTGTTCTTTTCCGCGACCATGCCCGGAGACATTCGCAGGCTGGCTTCCGGCATTTTGAACGACCCTGTCGATGTGCAGTCGGGGAATATGGCGCCGGTCGAAACCGTATCCCATGCGCTGTACCCCACCTCGGAGGGGCTCAAGATAAAACTCCTGGTGACTTTGCTTGAGAAGCATACCGAAGGACGGGTTCTGGTCTTCACACGCACGAAGCACCGCACAAGCCGTCTTGCGGCAAGCCTTAAAAAAGAGGGCTTCCGCGTATCCTCCCTTCAGGGAGATATGAGCCAGAATCACAGGCAGGCGTCCATCGAAGGTTTTCGCACGGGGGAATATGATATTCTCGTGGCGACCGATATTGCCGCACGCGGCATCGACATCCTGGAAATTACCCACGTCATCAACTATGACATGCCGGACACGGCCGATGCCTACACGCACCGCATCGGGCGCACGGGCCGTGCCAAACGAGCCGGAGAAGCCCACACATTCATCGTGGGAAAAGATGAATTGCTTGTTTTCCAGATCGAAAAGTCGCTGGGCAAACGCATCGAACGCTGCCAGTTGCCCGGCCTTGAAGTTCCCCATTTCCGGCCGGCGGCACTTCCACTGAATGCGCAACCGATGCGCAGGCGCTTTCGACTCAGCGTGGCCGGCAAGAAAAGAAGAATCCGCGCACAGCGGTGCCCATAGGATTTTAATCGGTCGGAACCTGTAATTCAGGCAGCGCAGGGGCCGAGAACAGGGGCCGGCAGAGTTTTCCGATAAACCGCGTCCATTTCACGGCATTGGATTTACGGGCGCTGTCGGTGGAAATGCCGGTCCTGGCGTACATTTGCCGGTAGAGCTTGGAGATGAAAACAAAGGCCAAACGGTTCCGGATTTTGGACACGCAGCGCGACCGATTCCAAATCTTGGATATGCCGTAAAAGGAATCCCAGACATGCTGCGTCCGGCGGAGAATTTCATCCGCATTCATAACAGGATGAGGGATATAGATCTTAGGCCTGCGGCCATCCGGAATCAGCCAGTGGTTGTGGATGGGGATGCCGTCAATTCTCACATTCTGCTCAATCATTCCCTTTTGCCATTTTTCAAAATCAATGGTGCCGGGAAGGGGCGTAAGCGGAACAAATTGCGCGAATGTCAGACCCGCGCGGTCCGCGAGGTCCGCTGTGGCGGAGAATGTTTCGGGAGTGTCGCTCTGCAGGCCGAAAATGAATGAGCCGAGCACGTGAATGTCGAAACTGCGGAACTTCTGCAATTTTGCGACAAGGTTTTCCCCCGTCGCGTTGAAGCTTTTAAAGGTGCTGCTCAGCCCCTCGTCGGAAACCGACTCTATCCCGACAAGCGCTCCCTTGATGCCCGCCCGTCGCATGGCGTGCAGAAACGCCTCGTCTTCGGCGGCTTCCATGGTGATTTGAGTGAAATATATGATATTGCTGTCGATCTTCGAGAGCATGTCCATCAGTTGAAAGCGTTCCTGCCTTAGGGAAAGAAGCCTGTGGTAGTGACTTTTGTCGCTCCGGCGGGCTGCCCGCTCCAGATCCTCGAGGCTGACGGTGTAGAAATTGTCATCGGCCAATGCGATGAATCTGTATCCCATGCGGCGCAGCGTCACGGCCTCTTCGATTACCGCCTGCACCGGCCGCTGGCGCGGCATCCGGCCGTCGGTGCGCCAGACCGAACAGAACGAACAGTGTTTCGGGCACCCGCGGACCGTCTGAACGGACGCCCACATGTAGGATCCCTGAGGCATCAATTCCCAGCGGGCGGAAGCGAAGTCCGAAGCCGCAATCGTTCCGCCTTCATACAGGGGCTGAATGGAGCCGCGAATGTAATCCGACAGAACGTCGGCCCATACTTTATCCCCGTCTCCGCGTACGACCGCCGCGGCGTTGCCATATGTGCGCGGCTCCTCCGGGAAAATGCTTGCATGAATGCCTCCGTAAACGGGAATCCCGCCGCGCTCATGAACCAGCCGCCCCAATTCATAGCCGCGCCGGGCGTTGCTGGTGTGAATGCCGATTCCGACGATATCGGAAGGCTGGACGCGATCCGCATCAAAAGGCCTGAGCGTCTCGTCGGTGATCAGAGGATCGCCATAACGGCGCGGGGTCGCACCGGCCAATACATACAGCCACCTTGGAGTGATGACACCCACTCCGAAAGACACGTCGCTCGGATTCACCAGATGGATCCGCATGGAAAGTCCTCAAGGAAAACCGATTGTTTTTTGATCGGGTTATCGCAGGCCGTTTCATCCCCTGCTGCGGAAACCGCCGCGTCCCCTGTCGGAATTCCTGCGGGGGCCGCCTCTTCCTCCGCCAAAGCCTCTTCCTCTATCGGGCTTGGGGCGCGCTTCATTCACTGTGAGGTTGCGTCCCTCGAGTGAAAAAGCGTTCAAGGCCTCGATGGCCTTGGCGGCATCCTCTTCGGTGGCCATCTCCACGAATGCAAATCCTTTGGACCTTCCGGTATCGTAATCGCGGATCAAATTTACGGATTCCACCTTCCCCTTCTGCTCGAACAGTTCCTTCAAATCCGCTTCTCCGGTCGAGTGAGGCAGGTTGCCGACATAAATATTTTTCCCCATTGCAAAACCTCCTGGAAGCCGGAATTGAGAACGCTCCGGCCAATTAACTTACAACAAGTTACGGTCCCGTTGACGATGATACGATGGATTGCGGCACAATGCAGGATTGATTGGGAAGGGATGAGCGAGGAAAGCTGATGACAACT
Organism: Acidobacteriota bacterium; assembly: GCA_016933615.1. GTDB lineage: Bacteria > Acidobacteriota > UBA6911 > UBA6911 > UBA6911 > UBA6911. The sequence continues at coordinate 37,780 of JAFGAO010000140.1, read as the reverse complement.
CATCGCGCCGCGCACAAGCAGTGGCTGTCCTCCACCGGACAGGTCAAAGCATAACATTAATTGAGATCCAGTACATAACAATAACGGGATTATTTCACAGTGACGCAGGGGCGGTTCGGCTCCCCATGGAAACGTCCAGTGTCTGACCATGAACGCCGATGGAAGGATTTTTCAGGGATATCCCGGGAGCGGCTTTTCGTGAAAAAGCGTCATCTCCAAACACTCCGCCGGTAAGAGACGATCCCGGCGAACGGATACCGCGGCGCCGGAATATGCCGGCCCCGCGGAGAAGACAACGCCTCAAGCCGCTTGGGTGTTTCCCGCCCCCGGGGAATCCCGACCGGAAGCCGGCCGGAGTGAGCGGTAAACTGCGCAAGCGGATCCTGTATTCGCATCAGGAATTTGGTTCGAGCGAGCGCCGTGTTTCCCGCTACAGGGCGGCCTGGAATTGAACCGTAAAGAGGGATTTATCCTCCTCGGATGTTTCGGCTCCCTGGGAAACCTTGGTGAAGTCGAAAGTCAGCTTGAGGCTGTGTTTCCTGAAAAACACGTTCATGCCGCCGCTCGCATAAACGGTATCCGCCATTTGCTCCCTGTTTGTTTTTTCAAACCTGGCATAGGGCTGGAGCTCCACTTTGTCCGCAATCTTTGGGAAGAGGTAGCCCGCCTGGCCGTAATAATTTTTGGCGTCCGCCAGGTTCTGGGCGTTCTGGATGTCGATGTAGGCGCCTTCGACAACTACTGTCCCGGCGCCGGCCGGATGATCCAGGAAAAGGTCGGCCGTCCATCCGAAGTAGTCGTCCGCGGGGCGTTCCCCCCATTGCAGGCATGCCTGCCTGTCGAATCCGAATCCGAACGACAGCACCTTTTTTTCGCCCAGGTAGTTGCCGCTGTTGAACCAGGAAGTCTCGGGGTCGAGAAGGCTCAGGGAGACCCTTCCGGATGTGCGCAGGTTCCGGTCCGGATTCTGCGCGGCTCCCTGGCCTTCAAAAAGACCGAACCGGTACTGCACGAGACCCTTTGCGAGATTGCCCCAGGCGACGACGCCGTCGTCCCGGCCCACTTTGGACGGGAAGAAGGGCGCCCCGCGCACGCCGCCCTGCTCGTAGGGCAGATCCAGCGTCAGGAGGGCGAAGGTGCTTTCCGTGCCGAAGGCGCGGGTGAAGGGAACATACATGCGGCCCGCCTGGACCTTGAATTCGTCCGCGGGAGAATAGGCGATCCATCCGTCGCGGATGGCCAGCCCCGAGCCCAGCCCGACTCCCGGGCTGTCGAGGCCGTCCTGTCCGATCCGGTCCCCGGCGATGTGGGCGAAAAACGTGACATCGGGGTGCGCCTGGCCCTGCACATAAAAATACGGCCTGCGTATCATGAAGTCGTGAATCGCGGCGCTGTCCCCGGCGTCGACCGCCTGGTACCATGCCTGCATCCGCATGCCCAGCTCGATCCATCGGTTGTCGTCCAGATTGATCTTCACTCCCGCGCGCGCCGGGGAGGAAAACGACAGATGGAAAAGGATCATGGAAACGCATACGGCGGTTTGGACCGGCCGCCGCAACGTTCTGGGGTTTGACTTTTTCGGTACGTCGGACATTCGGCGGCGCCCGGTTTGAACATTCGATATGAATAGATGCATCATCTGGATTCCTTTCTTTAGAAATTGCGTTTTCATCGAACCGGAACTGCCAGGTTCTTTGTCCCGAATTGAAGAAATTTTGAATGATCCGGAGGTTGTTTTTAGTTTTATTTTAAATTTATGTCAAGATAATTATTATGAGTATAATAAATATAATTAATAGATAGCAGGGGCGCAGGATGTGAGAATCCTCCGGAAATACATGAAGAGAAACAGGATGCAGGGATAGCGGTGAAAAATTGCAGTATTGGAAGCGCGGTCGTGGGCGGGCGGGAAGGTCAGAGTCCGCCGGAGGAGGTTTCCTTTCGAATAAAGGCTATGAATTCTTTGATCAGGCGGGACACGATCCGTTCCCTGGGATAGAAGCAGTAGAAGTCCCGTTTCAGGCTGAATCCCTTTATCGCCACCTGCCGGACGAGGCCGAGTTCCAGGCTCTTTTTAATCGCCGATTTTGATATGAACGCGACACCGGCCCCCGCCTCGACGGCCGAGACGACGGCCTGCGTGCTGCCCATGATGAGATGAGGGGTCAGTTTTTTGAATTTTATTTTTGATTGTGCCGCGAGTTTCTCCAGGCTCTGCTGCGTACCCGATGTTTCGCTTCGGAAAATAAGGTGTTCGGCTTCCAGCTCGGAATAAGATATCCAGTTTCTTTGGGCGAAGGGGTGATCCGGAAACACGATCAGGACGATTTCGTCGCCGCAGACCCTGAAGGATTCCAAACCCTGTTCGCCCGGCTTGATCCCGCAGAATCCCACCTCGTACTTGCCTTCGAGCACGCCTTTGACGGCGTCCAGGGAGTCGAGCGTGTCCACCTTCACCCGCACGGTCGGGTGCATCTCTTTGAATTCCGCCAAAAGGCCCGGCAGAATATATTCGCTGGGAATGGTGCTGGCAATGATCCAAAGATCCCCGGAAATATCCTGCCTCATTTTTTCAAAATCGTTTTCAAGCCGTCCGAGGTCCCCCTCGATCGATTCTATGAATTGAAGAAGGCGTTTGCCCGCGACTGTGAGTTTGATGGCCTTCTGGGTCCTGTCCAGTAATCGGATTCCGAACTTCTGCTCCAGTTTCCGAATCTGGAAAGAAACCGCGGGCTGGCTGAGCCCCATTTTCAGGGCTACTTCTGAAAAACTGCCCAAGCGCGCGACGTTTCTGAAAGTTATAAGGTAGTCCAGATTCATTATTCCCGGTTTCCCGTTCTCCGTTTCACGCCGACTGCCGGACAGAGAACCCGGAAGGCTACTCGAGGCAACTCGGTGCCGCCGGGGCCGGGGCGCACGGTATATAAAATATATATTGCAAAAATATAAATATTATTTATCATGGTTTCCCTGTACCGTCTTTTTCTACGCCATTGCATGGGATTTATCAAGCGGAGAAAGAGGTCTGACTTCAACATTTCCAAACAGGATTCCCGGGGGTTGTGGAGGAGCGGAGAATGAAAACCAAAAAAATATTCATGATTATTGCGGGCATCGTATTCGGAATTCTCGGCGCACTGATGGTCAACTGGGGAAACCCGGCGAACATGGGCATCTGCGTCGCCTGTTTCCTCCGTGATATTGCGGGCGCCGTCGGGATTCACCGCGCCGCTGTCGTGCAATACCTGCGTCCCGAGATCATGGGGTTCATCCTGGGCGCGTTCATCAGTTCTCTGATATTCGGCGAATTCCGCTCCAGGGGAGGCTCGTCACCGATCCTGCGCTTTCTCATGGGCGCCTTCGTCATGATCGGGGCGCTGGTATTTCTGGGCTGCCCGATACGCATGATGCTCCGGATCGCCGGAGGAGACCTCAACGGCGTTATTGCGCTTCTGGGTCTGGTGGCGGGCGCTCTCGTCGGGATTTTTTTCCTGAAGCGGGGATTCCATTTCGGACGCGCTTCCCGTATGAAACCGGTCGTCGGCTGGATGATGCCGGCCATCATGGTCGGACTGCTCCTTATGGCCTTTTTTAAACCCGGGTTCATTTTTCAAAGCGAGAAAGGCCCCGGGGCGGCATTCGCTCCGATTATCCTCGCTCTTATCGTCGGGCTGGCTGTCGGTTTCATGGCGCAGAAGACCCGCATGTGTTTCGTCGGCGCCTGGCGCGATATTTTCCTGGTTAAGGACACGTATCTGATCAGCGGCGTCATTGCATTCTTCGTTGCCGCGATCGCGACCAATTACGCAGCCGGCAATTTCGGCGCGGAAGGGATCTACCACTGGGGATTTGAGGATCAGCCGGTTTCCCACACGATGCACCTCTGGAATTTCCTCGGAATGTCCCTGGTGGGGCTGGCGGCTACCCTTATCGGGGGCTGTCCCCTGCGCAACTGCATTCTTTCCGGTGAAGGGGATTCGGATGCGGCCATAACCGTCATGGGTTACCTGGCCGGCGCCGCCGTTTCTCACAACTTCCTGCTCGCTTCCAGTCCCGCCGGAACAGGGGCCTGGGGGCCTGTGGCGGTGATCATCGGTCTGATTGTCTGTATTGTCGTCGCCTCTTTCTTGACGGAGCGGGCGTGAATCCCATCCGGTCGGATGAGACAGGCGGGTATGCATGAAGTTCATAAAGCGCAAGAACAAGGATTTTGAAGGTGAGGGCCTGATTCTTTTCAGGGAAGTCTCCGATGCCATGAAGGCGGAGAGGGTCCTTAAAAAGGCGGGATACAGGGTTCAACTGGTCGCGCCGCCGCCGGAGCTGCGCAAAGGCTGCGATCTGGCCGTTGCGGTCAAACTGGTGGAGAAACTCGGGATCGAACGGACGCTACAGCGGAATACTACGGGATTTGTAGAGATGGTTCCGCTCAATTTCGACTCGCCCGAAATACTTAATATCGTCAAAGTGACCGACTTCGGCGAATGGGTCATGGTCAAGGCCGCGAACATGAAGCTCACGTTTGAAAAGCGGAGCGGGATCATCGTCAATGTCTCGGGCGGCGGATGCCCGGATATTCCCTATATGCACGCGTCCATGATCGATAAGAAATTGCAGGAAGCGCCCCATCCGGACGACCTCGGGTACACGCTTTGCGCCCTTATGCTGGAAAGGGCCATGGAAGAAGGGCTGGCCCTTTATGAAAAAGGGGGAGCTGCATGCTGATCATTTGCGGCACGATTCCGCTCGAAGATATGCCTCTGACTTTCGGCCGGGTGCGGGCCGACGGCGACTCCTTTATCGTCGGGGACCGGCAGGTTCCCTGTACCCAGGGTACCGGCGCCATGATCCGAGCCGCGTTGTCGGCTGCCGACTACCTGAAAACGGACCCGCCCCACGCCCTTCTGGCGGGGGATATCGGCCTGGGGACGGGCAGCCGGGAGATTTACGAATACCTGATACAAAATATCGCCGGCATAAGGCCGGATGTACTGGCGCTTCATTACTGGCTGCCCGACATGCCCCTGACAAGGCGATTGTGCGCCGCGGTGGATGGCTGTGCCGAGAGGCCGGTCATGATAGCCGATGCGGCTTCCATGTATTCGGCCAAGGCGGCGGGTCTGGCAACGGCATTCGATGTCTTTACGCCGGACGCTTCGGAGCTCGCGTTTTTGGCCGACCCTGCCGCCACGCATCCGGCTTACATAAAAAAGCATCTTTTCAATATTGAAGGAAACAGGACGCCGGAGTTGATTCGAGCGGCCTATCAAAACGGAAGCGCGGCGAAACTGCTCCTGGTGAAGGGAGCCGTGGATTATGTGGTCAAAGACGGGAATATTTTGGAAACTGTCGCCGAGCCCGATGTGCCGGCTATGGAAGCCATCGGCGGCACCGGCGATACCATAAGCGGTTTGATTGCGGCTTTTGTCGATGCAGGCATAGACCCTGCCCCGTCCGCAATGCTCGCCGCCCGCGCGAATCGGGCGGCGGGTCAAAGGGCCCGGGCGACGCCTGCCACAAAGATAAGCCGGATCATTGAGTTTTTCCCTGATGTTTTTAAGGAAAACCTTTGCCAATGGACAGGCGTTTGCGTTGTTGAAGGAGAAAACGATGATTGAAATAGATGTTCGGGGATTTTCGTGCCCCATCCCCGTAGTGAAGACCCAGAAGGCGATGCGGGACAACCCCAAGGATATGCTGACCGTGCTGGTGGAAACGGAAGTGTCCAAGGAAAATGTGTCCCGTCTGGCCCAAAGCCGGAAATACTCGATAGAAGAAAAAACCGTATCGGGCGACGAGTACGTCCTGACGCTGACTCCACCGCAAAAATAAACCGATTTTGGGAGCGACCATGCAGAGCAGGGAAAAGCCACGTCTTAGCCAGATGGTCAGCGGGGCCGGGTGAGCCTGTAAAATAGGTCCGGGAGATCTTGCCCAGGCGCTTGCCGGCATGCCGTCTATTTCAGATCCAAACCTGATCGCGGGGATGGAAAGCGCCGAGGATGCCGGCGTCTATAAACTTACTGCGGACCTGGCCCTTGTTCAGACCGTCGATTTCTTCACTCCGATTGTCGACGACCCGTTCGACTTCGGCCGCATCGCCGTGGCCAACTCTTTGAGCGATATCTATGCCAAGGGGGGCAAACCGCTCACCGCTTTGAATATCGTGTGCTTTCCCGTCAAGACTCTGGAAATTTCGGTGTTGCGCGAGATTTTCAGGGGAGGCCAGGAAAAAATGGATGAAGCCGGCGTGATTCTGCTCGGGGGGCACACGGTCGAGGATGCCGAACTGAAATACGGCCTGTCCGTTACGGGAATAATTCATCCGTCCGCTGTGGTTTTCAACAACAGGCCCAAAGCGGGGGACCGCCTGATTCTGACCAAGCCCCTGGGAACCGGAATCATCAGCACCGCCATTAAAGGGGAAATGGCCGGGGAAAAGGCCGTGTCCCGCATCGTGGCATCCATGTGCGCCTTAAACAGGAAAGCTTCGGAACAGATGGTCCTGGAAAACCCAAGCGCCTGCACCGACATTACCGGTTTCGGGCTGCTCGGGCATGCCTCGGAAATGATCCGGTGCACGGACGCCTGTATAGAATTGGATTCTTCCGCCGTCCCCTTTTTCCCCGAAGCCGCAGAGTTGTCCGAAATGGGTATGGTGCCGGGCGGGTTGTATCGCAACAGGGATTATCTCAAGGATGTGGTTGAGATTTCAAAAGACGTCCCCCGGCACCTGGTGGATATACTTTTTGATCCCCAAACTTCCGGAGGATTGCTGATATCCCTCCCGGAAAAGAATGCCGGGGCGTTGCTGCATCGTATGCACGACCAGGGGATCGAAGAGGCGGCCGTCATCGGCCGGGTTGTTCCGGGGCCTCCAGGCAGGATCGCGGTCCGCTAGGAATCGGCGTTTGGTGCGATGCCGGCGAGTCGCGCCTTCCGGAAACCGGGACACCCGTGCATCGGGAAGCCCCTCCGGCCTGTGGAAAGCGATCCCTTTTCTTTTCAGAACATCCCCGGCTACTCTTGCCTTTTTATTTTCGTTTGGACCGCAGGGTAACGGCCGCCGGTTCGTAGCCCGGGCTGGACGCGGTAACCCGGATGCGCCCCGGCGCCTCGGCGCGGGTGCGGATGATGAGCATGGCCTTGCCGTGAAACAGGCGGCGTTGTTTGTCCCGGAAAGGTTCGAAGGAAAGCGGGTTCCCGTTGCCGGTCCTGGCTATTTCCGCGGGGCCTTCGATCCCGAACGTGACCGGGTTGTCGGCAAGGGGGCAGAACACGCCGTCCCGGTCCGCGGCCTCGACCAGGATATAGGAAAGATCGGTTCCGTCAGCGGAAAGCTCCGTCCGGTCCGGTGTGAGGTCGAGCCTTGCAGGCTCCCCTGCGGTCCGGACCTCCGCTTCACCGATTCTTTCGCCATGTTTGTAGGCCGCAGCGAGCCATTCTGATTCGGGTGGCATTCCTGTCGTGTGCCCAGCATACAGACTCCTCAGGTGCAGCGCCATAGTCAACAAGATCGCCGAGGATCAATAGATTGTCAACCGGCTCCTCAATCGCGTTGAGGGCGTCGATATTTCCGTGAATATCGGTAATAATCAGATAGCGCGTTTGATGGACCTCCGTATAACAAATTCTGCCATACATATGCGGGGATTAACGGGATCGCCGGATGCCCGGCCCGGATTCGGTCTTTTTCCGAACCAGCAATAGGAAAGGGACTGAAGCCGATTGTGAAAGCATCGAGAACCCAACCATCCAAAGGAGCGATCGATCGTAAAGATAGCCCATCAATACGCTCCCAAGAAACCAGAAGACGCCGTATCCGGTATTGAATAGGCCATAAGCCGTGCCTCGTTTGTCGGGCGGGACCATTCCAGCAACGGCCGCCCTCATGACCGATTCCTGCGCGCCCATACCAGTCCCCCATAGGATCATGCCGGCGAGACTCATCCAAAAACCTCCGAACATAACCAGGGGGGCGAAAAAAAGCGAAACGACGACAGGACCGATCAGAACGGCGAATCCCTTGCGATCGAAAAAACGTCCGAATATCAAAGCCGCAATTGCATCGACTCCCATGGCCACCGCATAGAAAACAGGAATCCATTCGCCCGGGACTGTCTCGCTCTTTTGAAAATGAAAAGCTATCAGGGGAAAATCCGCGTAACCCGCGGCAATCATGGTCATTGCAGCCAGATAGATCCAGTAGGTTTTTGAAAGTCCTTCCGTGCGATTTTGCGGAGCGGACGACTCAAGACCGCGAGGTCGAGGATACAGCAATGCAGCGACTGTTAATAAACAAATCGCAAAAATAGCCGGCACCAGAAGGATGGCGAATCCCGCACGGTAAGTTCCCTGGAAGTATAGAATTCCCGCCACGATTAAGGGTCCCAGCATAGCCCCGACCTGGTCCATTGCTTCATGAAGCGCAAACCCCCACCCTCTTCCCATTTCCGAAGCGGCATGAGACAGCATCACGTCCCGTACGGGGGTCCGCACCCCCTTGCCCAAACGCTCAGCAACTATCAGGAAAGCCGCCATTTGCCAGCTGCCGGCCAAAGCAAGGAGCGGCACGGCGATCAAATTTACGGCGTATCCGAAAATGGCTATCCCCCAATACCTTCCCGTCCGATCCGCGAAATAGCCTGAAATCAGGCGTATGCAATAGCCGATCAGTTCGCCGAATCCGGAAACGAAACCTACGATTACGGCATTCGCGCCCAGAAGCGCAAGAAACGGACCGGTAATGCTGCGTGCGCCTTCATAGGTTACATCCGCGAAAAGACTCACGACACCAAGCAGAATTACCAGCCTTATTGCGGGTCGACTGTTAGCTTTCATCGATGAAAGGTTTCTTGGGGATATAGAATTTATAGCTGTTCGACGATGGGATGATGTTCTGCAGCCTCGAGATCCCGTCCGGGCTGCTGACCAGGGAACGCAGGTGGTTGTGGCCGTGGCCCCAGAAATGATAGCGGACTCCATTTTCGGAAGCGCTCTTCATGTAGGCGTTCTGAGCTTCGGCGTTGGAGGCCGGGTTCGAGCCGAAGAGCGTGTCGGGGTGATTGGCTCCCATGAGGTTCTTGTGGCTGAAAAGAAAAACGTGCAATCCCCCGCCCTCGAGGAAAGCCTTCAGGGGGGCGGTACAAGAAGGCATCGCAAAAAAACCCAAAGAATCTCGAATATAAAAAAATAATCTTAACACCCTGTGTTCGTCACGGGAAACCGCAAACCGTTATCCCCGTGCGGCATGGAAAAACGGGGGGCTTTCTAAGAGAGATCTAGGAAGCCCAGGACTGGGCTTTGTTTTTTTAATAAGGATAGAGTTGTAACAATGGGAGAGGGATTCTTCCGCGGGAAAGATACAGGCGCTTCGTTGCGCTTTTTCATGTCGATACAGCCTGCCGGTTCTGTTTGCCCGGCAACCTGTATCGACAGTTGTTCCGGCGTTTCCTTTGCGTTTCTGCAGAAAGTGTTTGTGAATATTTATTGAATGGCCCTGACGAATACCGGATTGGAAAAGGCAAATTGGTATTTCCCGGTTGCCAGGTCATAGGTTGTTACTTCCACTCTGTAATAACAGTCGCCGTCGATTTGAGTATCGATAAGGGTTTCATCGAACACCGGCGCCATCGGCTCGATCGTTTCCATAACATTGCCGTTTTTGACGATATCGATTTTGACGATGACCGCATTGACCGATTCCGCATTTATTTCAAGGGAAATTTCCACGACTTCGTTTTTGAAGGTTCTCACCACGGCGGTTTCCCCCATCATTTTGCCGTTCACGGTTTTGCGTATTGAGGGGCCGGTTGTGGCGAAGCTGCGCCCGTGCCGGATGGCCGAAAACAGCCGGCCTCGGCTCATATCTTTAACGAAAATGCCGTTTTTCGCCTCGCCCACGTCGGAGTAGTCGCCGCTGTAGTCGCCTTAGGTGTCCCCGGTGCCGCCGGTAAAGACATGGCCTTCGATGTTGTAGGTGTTGTGCGCGTCGCTGTTGGCAACGCCCCAGACCGGCTTGCACATCTCCCCGTTGATGTACATCATAAGAAGGTCATCCCAGGAGTGCAGGGGGGCGACGGGGGATCCAAGGATTTCGCCGACACCGGAAAATCCCAGTGTGGCGTAATAGAGGGCATTACTTAACGGAATGTAACCCATTCCCGGAAAATCAACCGGAATGGAGAGGTCGCGTTCTCCGTAGAGGGCGAAGTTGTTGAAGGTCAAACCCAGGCAGTAGGCCAGATCCTCGGGATACCCAAGCATCGTCGCGTAAAATGCGACGTCCTTGACGTGGCTGAGGTTGAAAACCTCTATGCAGTCGACGCCGTAGACCTGATTGGTTGTGCCGGACGTGTGGGCGTGCACGGCGATTCCCCCGTTTTCGTGAATGTAGCGAACCCACCGGGTTATATTTTCCGGGTACAGGGCTCCGGTTCCCGCCGGATTAGCTGGGGATTCCCAGACTTCCTCGGGCGCAAGTTCATCCATATCGTCCCCGACAAAGGGATCCCTGACATTCCATGCCAGGACATGATCCCGGTTAAACATGCCTTCGCTCCCGGTCACTTCAAAAGAATTGATCATAAGAAAATCCCTGTCGGACAGCGCTTTTGAGCGTTCTTCCATGTCGCACCACTCTTCAAGGGTGGGCTGTAAAGGAGTTCTGCACTCCAACCGCCTGTCGTTTCAATCCGGATGCGGCCTCGATGGGTTCCGCACAACAAGGGCCGATCAGCCCTTCACCTCAATTTGTCCGGCAGCATCCTGGCGAGGACGATCATGACGATGCCGATGCCGATAGCCAGCAGGCCGGTCCAGCTGCCCGACAGGACGGGCGTCGAATTGCCCGTGAACACAAGGCTGGCATCGCCGCCAAACAGCTTTTCAAACCATCCCGCCTCATCCAGTCCGCCGTACATCGAAGTGAAAATGCCCGCGCCGGCCAGGCCTCCAAGGATGAAGAACAATGCGTCCTTGCGGCCGCTGCCCAGGGCGACGAGCCCGGTTCCGGGGCAGAATCCGCCCAGCGCCCAGCCCGCTCCCAGGATAAGCCCGCCGAGAATCACTCCCCAGTGCATGGTCTTTATGTCGAGATGGCCGGCGTCGACCAGCCCCAGCATCAATCCCGCGAACAGGAGGGATGAGGCGATCCCGATGCCCGCCAGGATCGCTTTCATCAGATGCAGGTCGGTCAATTTCAGCATGCCGACAATTTTATCCGGATCCGCCGCCCCTACCCGCTGCAGGACAAATCCGAAAAGTCCACCCAGTAGAATCGCCAGAAGGATATCCACGGCAGCCCTCCTATTTCCTGTAGATGAAAATCGCAACCGGTATGGCGACGATGAAGGTGGCCGCCGCGAAAAAATACCCGCTGACGGCGGTCTGCATTATTCCGCTCATCATGTTGCCGCTTGTGCAGCCGCCGGCCATCCGGGCGCCCCACAAGACGACGATGCCCCCTACAAAAGCCAGTACGTAGCGCAGGACGGCGGCATTCATAAAACGGCGCTGGTGGAATTCAGGTGTCTGCCTGATGGGATGCTTGGTTTTTCTGCGGTGAACGATCCCGCCGATAATCCCCCCCAGCAGCATGGCCAACACGAATAAGAAACTGTAGTTCAGAGGATTGGCCACCGATTTCGCGTACTTGCCCCCGGATTTGTTCAAATAGGCGTTGCTGCTTGCATATCCCGATTCAGAAGCCTCATCCTTGAACACCAGGTTCCTGTTGAAGACGGAAGCGATCATGCCGTCCAAAATGACAAATTGCGTGGATACGCCGATGGGTTTGACCAGGATGACCGCCAAAAGGAAGCACAACCCAAGGGCGAACCCGCTTTTAAGCCAGCTCCAGTACATTCCCGCACCTCCCTGTGAATTAGGGGAAAATTCCTGTCGATGAACTTCTTTCCATTCAGTCGCTTGGAGGGAATAAGCCTTCTCCGCAAGCGGCTGCGGGATCGGATTTTCCGCCGTAGTTCCGGGCAATCCCGTTTCTCCGGCCTGCTTTCTCAAAGGCTCCCCAAAGCTTCCGACCGGAAGCTTTCCTTCTGCTTTTTCTGAGTTTACCGTCGCAATTCTATTACAGTCCGAAACAAGCTCGGCGCATAAAATGAAAATTCATGAAATATTCATAATAAATTCATTTTTCAAAGTCGTTTCGAATTTGAATCGGGAATATCGCGGTCCTACCCCGTCTCGTGTTACACTGGCGCATCCATTTAACAAGAAAGAGGTGTGAATGATGCGCAAGACCTGGATTCTTTTTGCGGTATTTCTGCTTGCGGCTGCCGTCACGGCGGGATGTTCTTCGGAAAGCACCACGGAGCAGTCGGCCGCCGAGCCCTGCGATCGCGCCTGCCTGGAGGGATTCGTCGAGCAGTACCTGGACGCGGCCGTCGCGCGCGACCCGGGCCTGCTGCCGCTCTCCGAGGACGTGAAATTCACGGAAAACGGCGTGCGGCTGCCCCTTCCCGACGCCCACTGGAAGATCATGACCGGCAGGGGAAGATACCGCCTGTTCGTCACCGATCCCGACGCCGGGCAGGTCGCCTGTATCGCGACCATCCGGGAGGAAGGACGCACCGGGGAGGGCGTGCATTCCCAGTTCGCCGTCCGGCTGAGAGTCAAGGACCGCAAGATAACCGAAATCGAAACCCTGGTGGCTCGCCCCAGAACGCCTGCGGGACCTCCGGCCTCCGGCTCGGCTCCCCGTTCCCCCAGCGGGGCGGATCTCTACGAGGAAATGGGCGAGCCGCACCCGGTTTATCTCGAGACCATACCCCCGGAGGAAAGGATGTCGCGGGAAGACCTCATCAGGACGGCCAACATGTATTTTTCAGGCATGGAGAAGAACGACGGCAAGGGCGAGTACCCGTTTACGGACGACTGCGACCGCCTGGAGGGAGGCATGCAGACGACCAACGTCCCCCTGCGCGAAGGGCAGACCATGCCGGATCCCAAAACCGCCACCATGTATTCGGCCAACTGGGGCTGCAGGGAGCAGTTCGAATCCGGATTGCTGCACTTCGTCTGGCGCATTCGCGACCGCCGCTTCGTGGCCGTCGACCGGGAGCGCGGCTTGGTGTTCAGTTTCGTCTTTTTCGATCACGCGCTGGGCAAGGACAGGACCTTCACGCTTCCGGACGGACGGGAGGTGACCGCCGGCCCGATGGAGCCCAACAGCTGGCAGATCGCCGAGCTGTTCAAAATCGAAAAAGGTCTCATCCGGAGAATTGAAGCGCTGCTGATTCCTCCTCCATACGGCATGAATTCGGGATGGAGCAGCTACGAGGACGGCATCTCGAGCGAAGCCCGGGACGTGACCATGTCCGGTTACTGACCCAGAGCCTGCCGCAGTTCAAGGGCGCGCTGCCTGATGTAGGCCCGGGGCTTGGGTACGGGCTCTTCGGCGCCGCGGACCTTCCATGTGAAAACCCGCGGTCCCGGGCCTTTGAAATGCAAAGGCAGGCAGGCGTCAAAATCCCCGGCGTCTTCTATCGTGTGCACATGGGCCAGACCGGCGCCGCGGGCAAGGGTTTCAAAATCCACGAGCCCGGCGCCGGGTATAGGCTGATTCCCCGTCACCTCGTAGGTGCCGTTTTCTACGATCACCAGGATCAAATTGTCCGCCGGGTTTTGAGCCATTGTGACCAGCGTCCCCAGGCACATCAGCGTGCTGCCGTCGCCGTTGAGCACGATGACGCGGCGCTCGGGCCGGGCCAGGGCGAGGCCGAGCCCGAAGGCGGGAGCCTGGCCCATGGAGCTTTCCACCATGGCGAAATCGAGGGGGCCGTCCGAAAGGCGGGCCCAGGGGGCGGCGACGCTCATCGTGGTCACGACGATTTCGTCCCGGCGCAGGGAGAAAAGTTTTCGAAGGCAGGCATATTTGTCCAGCATCAGCGCATCTCTCCCGGGTAGATCACGGCAACCGGAAGCGAGTCCGCCCCGCTCCTGGAAAATGCCGCGGAAATCAGGCGGCTGTCCGACGAAGAGCGCATCACGTAGCAGGGGACGTCCCAGGCTTTCAGGACCGGCTCGAAAAAGGTCGCGGCCGTGTCGGCGGTGCCTGCGCCGGACATCGTCTCGTAGCCGCGGTAGCCCATGATCATGACGAGCGGGATCGCCATGTTGACGACGGTGCCTCGGAATGCGTCCCCCGAATCGTAGAAGCCCGTGTTCTGGATGAGAACCGTCGGTCTCGCCCCGCCAAGGAAAAGGCCCGCAGCCAGGGCAAAAGCCTCCCCCTCGCGGGTGACGGAAACCACGCGGATGTCCGGATCCGTCCACAGCATCCGATACAGTGCGCGCGAGCCGTTGTCCGGGATGCCGACGACGTGGGTCGCCCCGTTTTTCCTTATCTCCGACAGAACGGCCGCCGCTTCTATCATATTAATTTTGCACCAGGATCCGGCGTATTTCCTCATAAGGTTTTGTCTGAATATGGCTTTCGGTATCGAAAATCATGGTCGAACGGTTTTCCAGGTCATAGGCCGGCCAGTCCGGGAGCCCTTCCGTGCCGGGGTTCCCGGTGCGCGCGAAAGCGGCCCAGGCGGAGCTCATGAGATCGGCCATGCGCTGCGGCTCGGGCCCGGGGCCGACCATATCGCGCATGGTTTCGACATTGTTGAAAACCAGCGGGACGTCCAGAGCGTGATGCGCGCGCAGCCGCCCGTTGTCGGCCCGGGTTTCCCAGGCCAGGAAATAGACGTAGACCGGCGCGGCGCCCTGGGCGGCTTTCCGTTCCGCCTGCATGACCGTCGCTGCCCAGTAGCCCTTCATGCTTTCGACGGCAACGACCAGGTCACTGGGCGAATAGTCCGGGAAAGCGGAACGCAGGGCCGGTATCAGCGACTCCGCCCTGTTGGGCAGGACATTGCGGACGTGCGCCGCGAACTCCCCGTCGGTGTATTTGCCGAACTTCGGGTCGCCCGTGCGGAAGATGGACATTTCGTCCTTGTTCGAGCCGATCAGCAGCGGTATGCCGGCCGATATCGCCGGAGCGTCCGGGATGAAGGGTTTGCGCGGCAGGGCGATGCCGTCTATGCAGGGAACGAATCCCCGTGCCGGGACCGTCAGCTGCCCCGGCGATGACAGATCGGGGGAGGACAAAGCCGGAGATGCCGCCTGCTGGGCGTCGAAGACGGCCCGGGTTTCCGCTTTTGCCAGCGCCTCCGTATCCCCCTCGGCGATTCCAAGCTGCTCGAGCAATGCGCGTCCCAGCGCCACGGCTTCATCCTTTGACGGAGCGTCCAGTCCGGAACCGCTCTGAACAATCGCCTTGTGGAACAGCCCGGCGGCAGGGGGCATCGCCATCAGCATGGCCACCTTGCGCCCGCCGCCGCTTTCCCCGAATATCGTGACGTTGCCGGGATTGCCGCCGAAGCGGGCGATGTTGTCGCGCACCCACTCGAGGCTGAGCACGATGTCGAGCATGCCCGCCTGCCCCGACGATGCGTAATCCGGCCCCCAGGCATCGCCGAGCTGAAGGAAACCGAAGACATTCAGGCGGTGGTTGACCGTAACGACCACGGCGTCCCCTTTGCGGGCAAGGTTTTTCCCCTCACATAAGGTGTCGCCCCCGGATCCCGAAGAAAATCCCCCGCCGTGCAGCCAGACCATGACCGGGCGGTTTTTGCCGTCTAGGCCCGGCGTCCAGACGTTCAGGAAAAGGCAGTCTTCGCCCATCCCGGGCGTATCGGCCGGGTCCGCAGCCGGGCCGGCGGCCTGTACGGCCCGGTTCCCGTATTCGTAAGCGTCCGCCGGCTCCGCCCAGGGCTCCGGGCGGACAGGCGGTTTGAAGCGGAGGTCTCCGACAGGAGGCTTGCCGTAGCGCAGGCCCTTGAATACAAATATATTTCCGTCCTCCGCGCGGCCCCGGACCGGTCCGTTGGATGTTTCGACTGCCACCGCGCCGGCTTCCGAACCGGGAAGCGAACCCTTGGATCCGCAACCCGAAAGCAGGGCGAGCGCCGCAATGAATGCAACCGGTAGAATGAGTGACCGTAGGTTTGTTCCTGATAAGTTCATGGTTCCCTTTCCGTCCCGCAGGTTCGATGGTTTAGTTTTTTGGTTTCCAGGGTTTGCAGGCTTGATTTTACTTCAATATCCAGAAGGGCCGGCAGAAAATTCGAAAGCGGGTCGCGTTTCGGGCGTGAAAAATATCGAGGCATGCGCAATAATGGACCGGCACAAATCCGGCCGGGAATTCACTTTCGGGGACAAATCGACATGACAGGACAGATTCGAAGAATTCGGGCGTTGTGTATTTTCGCTTTTCTTTTTGCAGTGCCGCACTTGCGGGCCGAAGAGCCGGCGTTTGACGGCCTTGCGAAGACCCCGCCCATGGGGTGGAATTCGTGGAATAAATTTGCGTGCGACGTCAGCGAAGAGCTCATCCGGGAAACGGCGGACGCGATGGTTTCGAGCGGCATGAAGGATGCCGGCTACGAGTACGTCGTGATCGACGACTGCTGGCAGGTTGCGCGCGATGAAAACGGCAATATCGCGCCCGATCCCGAACGCTTCCCCTCGGGGATGAAGGCGCTGGCGGATTACGTGCATTCGAAGGGATTGAAGTTCGGCCTTTATTCCGATGCCGGGACGAAAACCTGCCAGGGGCGTCCGGGGAGCAGAGGGTTCGAGGAAAAGGATGCACGGCAGTATGCCGCCTGGGGCGTCGATTACCTGAAATACGACTGGTGCAACACCGAGGGCATGGATACGCGCGAAGCCTATACCAGGATGAGCCGCGCGCTCCGGGATGCCGGCCGGCCGATAGTTTTTTCCATCTGCGAATGGGGGAGCACGCAGCCCTGGCTCTGGGCGCCCGGCGTCGGGCACCTATGGCGCACGACCGGGGACATACAGGACTGCTGGGAATGCAGTCAATCCTGGGGCGGGATGGGCATGCTTCACATCATCGACCTGCAGGAGAATCTTTATCCCTACGGGGGCCCCGGGCACTGGAACGATCCCGATATGCTCGAGGTGGGCAACGGGAAAATGACGGCGGCGGAGTACAGGTCCCACTTCAGCTTCTGGTGCCTGCTGGCCGCGCCGTTGATGGCCGGAAACGACCTCCGCGACATGACGCCGGAAACGAAGGACATTCTCACGAACAGGGAAGTGATCGCTGTGGACCAGGATCCGCTCGGCATTCAGGGTCGCAAGATCCACGACGGGGGCGCGGTGGAGGTCTGGATGAAGCCCCTGAGCGGCGCGGCCCGCGCCGTGATTCTTTTCAACCGCGGAAGCGTGAAGGCGCCGGTATCGGTTTCCTGGGAGCAGATCGGCCTGGCTCCTGAAATGGAAGCCGAAGTGCGCGACCTGTGGGCGAGGGAAGATCTTGGGGTTTTCAAAGGCCGCTTCGTTTCCCGGGTGGATCCGCACGGCGTCGTCATGATCCGGGTGCAGCCTTAACCCGATACGGCCATTACGAAGATGAGATGGTCAAGGTAAACGGGCAGCGGCTCTTCAGCAAACGCGTTATTTACAACGAGTCCGTTGCCGAATGGATTGCGCCGCCCGGAAATCCCTGCCGGTGACAGGGATCTGCTGAGCCGCCTTTTGTATGCGGACCGGTTTGGGTTGTCACTCTGATCGGACGACCGGATGGTGATCCTGCCTGAAGTACTCGTGCGTCATTCTTTTCACGGCCGGGGCCAGGATGATGAGCGCCACCAGGTTGGGAACGGCCATGAAGACGATCGCCGTATCGACAAACTGCCAGACCAGGTCCTTGGCCCAGACGGCGCCGACGAAAACAAAGGCGCAGTAGGCATACCTGTAGAGCGTCACATGCCTGCGTCCGAAGAGGTAGACTACGCACCGGTCCCCGTAATAGGACCACGAAATGGCCGTGGTGAAGGCGAACAGAAGAAGGCCGATGGAGACGACCGCGCCGCCGACTGAGACGCCGGCGACGGTTCCCAGTGTGCCGCCGAACGCCGTATAGGTCATGGACGCCCCCATCTCGCCCGAAGTCCAGGATCCGGTGACCAGAATCGCCATGGCGGTGAGAGTGCAGATAATCAGCGTGTCCACCAAAGGCTCGAGCAGGGCCACGAGGCCCTCCCGGACCGGGTACTCCGTCTTGGCCGCGGCATGGGCTATGGGGGCGGAACCCTGGCCCGCCTCGTTGCTGAATATGCCCCGGGCGATCCCGTAGCGCATGGAGAGCAGGAAGGTCGAGCCGACGAATCCCCCCGTCGCGCCCGTTCCGGTGAACGCTCCCTCAAAGATCAGCCGGAACATTTCGGGAATCGCTTCGATATGCATCATGATAACGGCAAGGGCTCCGGCAACGTAAATGCCGGACATGAGGGGCACAAGCTTCTCCGCCACGGTTCCGATGCGCCGGATGCCCCCCACGATCACGAGCCAGACCAGCAGCGCCAGGATCCCTCCCATCGCAAAATGAGGGATCTGGAATCCACCGGCGACAGGAATGATCATCTGGTGGACGGCATCCGCCATGGAGTTGCTCTGGGCCATATTGCCGGTGCCGATAGAGCAGACAATTCCTCCCAGGGCGCAAAAAACCGCCATTGGTTTGGCGACTGGTCCAATATACTTTTTTGTTCCCGTTTCGATGTAATACATCGGGCCGCCGGAAATGGAACCGTCGGAATGGACCTTCCGGTACTTCTGGGCCAGTGTGCATTCGGCATACTTGGTGGCCATTCCGAAGAAGCCCGTGATCCAGAGCCAGAACACGGCGCCAGGCCCGCCGTAGTAGATCGCCAGGGCCACCCCGGCGATGTTGCCGGTGCCGACAGTGGCCGACAGGGCCGCCGACAGGGCCTGGAAGTGGTTGATGTCTCCGGTGTCGTCCGGGTTGTCGTACCTGCCGCGGACGATGGAAACGGCGTGAGAGAGGCGCGTGATCTGGATGCCGCGCAGCATTACGGTGAAGAGGATGCCCACCGGGACCAGCAGTATCATGAGTGCGTAGGTGCCGATGTAGGTATTGAATCCGTCCAGTATCTGCCCGATAAACCGGCTGAAGTCTTCCATGGAAACCTTATGCCTGTAAAAGTCCGGCGCCTCCTTTAATGCCCCATCCTCAAAACCCGATCCCTGAGGGTCCGGATTATCTTAAACGGAATGAAGCGGAATTGACCAGGCATTTACTCGTCGACGGAGAGGTGCTTTTCAAAAAAGGCATACCTGGCGGCATTGCCGGCCGCCGGGATCGGGCCGTTTTTGTCTCCCACTTCCATGACTGCAGGTTTGTCGCCTGCGGGAACCCGCGGAGGCGGCCCTGCGCCGTCGGGATCAACGGTCGCGATGAAATTCGCCAGGTAAGAGGACATCCTGTCGGCGATGCGCCGGTCCGACATGGTGAGCGTGTTCGTGAATTCCCGGGTTTCCGCGATGCAGGAAATCGGCTGGTTTTGCTTTCTATTTCGCATGCGCTCATATTATGATGCTTCAACGGTATTAGACAATCGTGTAAATCGGCAAACAGTGAATCGGAGGGTCCCGTCATGGCACAAAACAGAGAACTGCGGCTGGGATTCGGTGTTTTCATGACCGTTTTGGCGCTGAGCCTTTGCTCCACGGCTTTGGCGCAGCAGGCTCCGAAGCAGAAACAGGCGCCGGCGGCTTTCATGCGCGCACCCGCCCTGGTTTCCCCGGAAATTCATGCGGACAACAAGGTTACTTTCCGGCTCTCCGCTCCGGATGCCAAAGAAGTGACCCTCGGCGGAGAGTGGATGGAAGGTTTCGGCGCCGTCGAAAAAATGGTCCGGGACGATGAAGGCGTGTGGTCCGTTACCGTCGGCCCCCTGGCACCGGAGTTCTACGGGTATTCCTTCAATGTGGACGGGGTGAAGGTCCTGGACCCCGGCAATTCCAACCACAAGCGCGACGGGCAAAGGGTGGACTGCATCCTGCTGGTTCCGGGGAGGGAATCCGCGCTGTACGAAGTAAAGGACGTTCCCCACGGCACCCTGGCCAAGGCCTGGTATCCGTCCCCGACGCTCGATATGACGCGCCGAATGTACGTCTACACGCCCCCGGGCTATGAAGGCGGCAGCGATAAATACCCTGTCTTCTACCTCCTTCACGGCGGCGGCGGTGATGAAGATGCCTGGAGCACCCTGGGCCGCGCCTGCCAGATACTGGACAACCTCATATCGCAGGGAAGAGCGCTGCCCATGCTCGTGGTGATGCCCAACGGCAACGCCTACCAGGCTGCAACTCCCGGCGAGGTCCCGGCGCCGGCCGGCATCGCCGGCATGAGCCGCGAGGATCGGGCGAAGTTTACCGGCATGTTTGAAAAAAGCCTGGCCGCCGACATCGTGCCTTTCATCGAGAAAAACTACCGCGTCCTGGCCGGCAAGGACCGCCGCGCCATAGCAGGGTTGTCCATGGGAGGCGGCCACGCATTCCGGATTACGATCGACAACCCCGGCATGTTTGGTTACATCGGGGTGTTCAGCGCCGGGGCAAGAAACGTCGACGAGACCGTGGAAAATCAGCTTAAGAATCTCAAATCGGGAAACAGGCTGTACTGGATCGGTTGCGGAGTGGACGACCGCCTGGCTTACGAAGGTTCGCAGAATCTGGACACGGCTTTGAACAAATTGAACTTCAAGCACACTTTCCGTGAAAGCAGCGGCGGGCATACCTGGGCGAACTGGCGCATTTATCTTTCTGAAATAGCGCCCCTGCTTTTCAAATAGGAACGATTGCCGCAGAGAGGGGAAAGGCAATGGAGCATAAAAAAACGATTGTCGGCGTAATTTTGTCGCTGCTGTTGGCATTGTGCCTGGTTTCGTGTAAATCGCCGGAAGAAAAAGCAGCTCTGGCGGAACAGAAGAAGATAGGCGAGATCATTGCCAAGATGACCCTGGAAGAAAAAGCCGCGCTGGTTGTCGGAGCCGGAAGGAACATGCCCGGCCAGGATGGGGAAAACGCGGTTGCCCGCACCCGGGAACTGGTTCCGGGCGCCGCCGGCACAACCGCCGCATTTGAACAACTGGGAATAACCCCGATGGTCCTGGCGGACGGGCCGGCCGGTTTGAGAATCAGTCCCACCCGGGCAGACGATACCGTAACTTACTATTGCACCGCTTTTCCAATTTCGACCCTGCTGGCTTCGAGCTGGGACACGGAACTGGTTTACCGGGTGGGCCAGGCCATGGGAAAAGAAGTGCTCGAGTATGGGGCTGATATACTCCTGGCACCGGCGCTGAATCTTCACCGCAATCCCCTGTGCGGAAGAAACTTCGAATACTATTCCGAGGATCCCCTGATTGCCGGGAGGATGACCGCCGCGATGGTGAAAGGCGTGCAGTCGCAGGGTGTCGGGACGGCGATCAAGCACTTTGCCGCCAACAACCAGGAGGCCAACCGGTCATTCGTGGACACCATCGCAAGCGAAAGGGCTCTGCGCGAGCTCTACCTGGAAGGGTTCCGCATCGCGGTCGAGGAGGCGGAACCGTGGACCGTGATGTCGTCCTACAACAAGATCAACGGGACCTACGCAAGCGAAAGCCACGATCTTCTGACGAAAATACTGCGCCAGGACTGGGGCTTCCAGGGCTTTGTCATGACCGACTGGGGAGGCGGCTCGGACCCCGTCGCCCAGATGAAGGCGGGTAACGACCTCCTGATGCCCGGAAACGCCAGGCAGGCGCAAGCCATCATCGCGGCGGTCAAGGAGGGGCAGCTGGATGAGGGCGTTCTGGATGAAAATGCCGCGCGGATTCTGCGTATTCTTTTTAAGAGCCCGCGTTACCGGCAGTACCCGTATTCCAATCAGCCGGATCTCAAGGCTCACGCGGCCGTGGCCCGCCGGGCGGGAGCCGAAGGCATGGTTCTGCTGAAAAACGATCCGGGAGTCCTTCCTTTCGCGGACGGAATTAAAACAGTTGCTGCTTTCGGCAATACCTCCTATGAAATTATCACCGGCGGAACGGGCAGCGGCGATGTCAACGAGGCCTACAGCGTGTCTTTAATAGAGGGCCTGGATGCGGCCGGCTATTCGGTCCACAAGGCCTTACAGGATCTGTATTCGGGCTATATAAAGGAAGAAAGGGCAAAGCAGGCGGCCGGGACCGAGAGGCGGTCCTGGTTCATGGGGCGGCGGCCCATTGCCGAGATGGACGTAAGGATCAGCCTGGTGAACAGGGCGTCCGCCGAGGCGGACATTGCATTGATTACCATAGGCAGAAACTCGGGGGAAGGATCCGACCGTAAAGATGAAGAGGGGGATTTTTATCTGACCGAGTGGGAGAAGTCCCTGATCCGCTCTGTTTCCAAAACCTTTCAGGACAAGGGGAAAAATACCGTGGTTGTCCTCAATGTCGGGGGCGTGATCGAGACGGCAAGCTGGAGGAATGATCCCGGCGCCATCCTGCTGGCGTGGCAGCCCGGCCAGGAGGCGGGCCACTCGATCGCCGACGTCCTCAGCGGCAAAGTCAACCCTTCCGGCAGGCTGGCAGCCTCATTTCCGCTTTCCTATGCGGATGTGCCGTCGGCCGGGAATTTCCCGGGCATTTTAATAGAAAGCGAGGAGGCCAAGGCTGCGGCCGGAGATCCCAATGCGTCCTTCATGCCCCGGATGGCCGGGCGCAAGGCGGAAGTCGTCTACGGGGAAGACATTTATGTCGGCTACCGCTACTACAACAGCTTCGACAGGAAAGTTGCCTACGAATTCGGTTACGGCCTGTCCTACACCCGGTTTGCCTACAGCAACCTCAATCTCGGCTCCGGCGAATTCGAGGATTCGATCCCGGTTTCCGTCGATATTGAGAACGCCGGCCCGGTTGCCGGGAAAGAGGTGGTCCAGGTTTATTTAAGCGCTCCCGCCGGGCAACTGGACAAGCCCCGGGAGGAACTCGTCGCTTTTGATAAAACCGAACTGCTGGAGCCGGGACAAAAGCAGACGCTGACCTTTGAACTGAGTGCGGGGGATCTGGCTTCGTTTGATACCGCTTCCTCAAGCTGGCTGGCCGAGGCGGGTGAATATACGGTCAAAGCCGGCGCCTCTTCGAGGGATATCAAACAGACGGCTTCTTTCCGCCTGGGCAGGGATGTCGTCGTAAATAAAGTAAACAAAGCTCTTTCGCCGCAGAGGGAAATCAATACCCTGCGTCCATAAAGACCGGCCGGGAGCATGTCCAGATGCCCCGCCCGGTCTGTTCTATGGACGGAAGACTCCGTATGAAATTTCCCAATCGGGCTTGAGTCGAGACTGCCGCTTCAAAGCCTTGAAGCCTATTCTATCGGGTGCTCCCTGGGTTTGTAGGTTTCATCCCAGATGGCCGGCATGCCGCTGTCGGCGCTGATGGTGCGCTTCTTGATGAACCAGCGCCCGCCGATCTTCACGAGCTCGTCGTATTCGCGCCCCTGCTCCATGAAGCGGGGCCTCAAACGAACGTTTTCGTTTATGATGCCGGTCCAGATGACCCACGCTCTGGCGGTGTCCCCTTTAACGATAATGACCGGGTTGGTCAAAAGCATGTGAACCCTGTTTCCCGTCTGGTCCGATCCGCCTTCCCCCAATCCGCCGTACATCTTCTCAATGGCCGCGCGGCCCTTTGCGATCATCCCGTTGACGTCGAGAACGGCGTCCTCGGTGTAGAACTGGGCCATGTCGTGGCCCTCGCCGGCGGACAGGTCGGCGTAGTATCTCACAAGCAGATCCTCGATCTGGATCCGGTCCAGCAGCGTTTCCATCGTCACCGTCGCGTCATCGCCTGCTGCCGGAACCGGCGCTGCAAGCAGCAGCAGCGCGGCCGCCGCAAGCGCGGCACGGACAAGAATTCCCGGCTTCAGGCCGGGGACCCTGAACATACGCATGATGTTTTCTCCTTTTTATTAGGTATCCAACCCCCAGCTTTTGAACATGTCCTTGTAAAACTGCGGCTGCTCGAAATCGGGAAGCATGGACATGTAGCGGCCCCTGTGGGAGAAGCCCCTGCCGTTGACCGCCGCCATCATCGCCGGCATCCTCTCCTGCGGCACGGCGAATATCAACTCCTCTTCCAGAGTCAGGGCTCGCTGGTGCTCCCCGGGGTCCGGGAGCACGATGCAGTATTTCCCGGTCTGCATGGGATCCACGACGCAATGCCCGCAGGAGGGCAGAAACATGTGGCTGCTGACCTGCTCCTCGCCGCCGCCGTACACCGTCAGAAGCAGCGCCCGGATCTGCCCGGGATTCGAGTAGATGAGAACGACGTCCGGCGTAAAAGTGGCGCTCTTCAGGGGCGCCGTGACTATGCCGGCATATTTCCCGGTCTCGAAAGTCCTGTAGGATTCTCCGTACATGGACCTGTTTTCCGGCATGGGCACCATTCCGTATGCGATGAGGGCGGTCGGGCACCAGTGATCCTCCTTCAGCATGGCCACCGTTTTCCCTTCCCTCCGGGACATGCCGAAGGCCTGGCATTGGGCGATGTGATACTTCCCGTCCCTTTTGGGCCGGAAGGCTTCTTTCGGGACCTCCGCTTCCGTCCGGATCATTTTCACGGCGACCGGGGACGTCCTCAGGATCAAGGCTGTTTCCAGATCCTGACCGTATTTGTTGAAATCGGCCAACGAGGGCGCGGCGCTTTGCTTCTTCGCGGCGGCCCTGTCCGGCGTCTGGGCGGCGGAAACCGCCGCGCTCGATGTGGCAAGCGCGACCGCTCCCAGCCCCAGCTCCAGGGCTTCGCGTCGGGTGTAACTGTTTTTCACGGGAATTCCTCCTATCTTAAGAAATCACTGAATAAAACCTCTGACACTATAGCAGGCACTCGGCACATTTCTATTCCGTCCCGGGTTCGCGCGCCAACCGGTAAAGCCAGAGGGCAATCATGCCCAGAAGCACCAACCCCAGGGCGGAAAACGTCCGGCTGACGAGAGCGGGAGGGTGCTTGAAGAATATCATAAAATCGGGTTTGCCGGTGGCTACAATCGGAATGGCGAGCAGAATGCCGACAATGGCTTCCCCCGTGATCAGGCCGGACGCGAAAAGCAGGCCCCGGCGGCCGGACTTTTCGACAATGTCCGGGGTGTGCTGTTTCCGCTGCTGGTGGAGTTTCACAAAATACCATACGATGCCGCCGGCCAGGATCGGTGTTTCCAGCTGCAGGGGCAGGTAAATCCCGATGGTGACGGCCAGCACCGGGGTGCGGAAGGAGCTGCCCCTGCGCAGCAGGTATTCGTCCAGGACAATGATCAGCGCGGCCAGAAGAGCGCCGATCCCCACGAAATCCCAGGGCAGATCGCCCGAGAACACGCCCCGGGACACGGAAGCCATGAGGTTGGCCTGGGCCGCAATCAATGGATTGGCCCGGGCGGAAGAGTGCCCGGCGAAGCCGTAGGCCTTGAGCAGCAGCGTCAGGATGGGCGCCAGAACCAGTGCCGCGGATACGGTCCCCACCATCTGCATGACCTGCTGCTTCCAGGGGGTAGACTTGACGATATATCCGGTCTTGAGGTCCTGCAGGTTGTCCCCCGCTATGGAGGCGGCGCAGCATATCACCGCCCCTATCAGGATGGCGGCGGACGGCCCCTGCGCATTGCCCGAACCCATCAGAAGCACGAGTAAAAGGGCCGAGACGGTAACCGTGGCGATGGTGACCCCGGATATGGGATTGTTGGAAGCCCCGACAATCCCGGACATGTAACCGGCCACGGCCGCGAAAAGAAACCCTGCAGCCAGCATGATCAGGGCCATGGCCGCGGAAACGGTAATGTCGGCCACGAAAGCCCGGTAAAGCAGAAACAGGGGTGCTATGGAGCCTATGATGAGAATCAGTATCCACTTCATGGGCATGTCCATCTCTGTCCGGGGCAGCGCGGGTCCGGAGTCCTTCGCATTTTGATAGGCGGCCAGGCCGCCGCGGATTCCTCCAAGAATGCTGGAGCGCAGCTTGAAGACGGTCCAGAGGCCCCCGACAAGCATGCCTCCCACGCCCAGGTAGCGGGTCTGGGAAGACCAGATAATGTTGGCAAAATCGAGCGGAGCCATGGCGGCGCCGTTTCTGAGGGGCCATTCCTGCATAACGGCGCAGATCGGGACGGCGACGAGCCAGTTGAGAGCTCCTCCCAGAACGATCAGCACCGCGATATTGAGCCCGACGATATATCCTACCGCAAGCAGGGCCGGGCTCAGGTTGGTTCCCAGGTACCCGACGGTTCCCCCGAACCGCCGGGCCGCCTCGACGGTGTCGGGAAGCAGGCCGAAACCGCTGCCGGCGCCCAGTTTAAAGAGCCCCCCCGCCAGTGCGGATTTCACTATAATCCAGATGTCTTTGCCGCCCTTTTGGCCCGACTCCAGCACCTCGGCTGTCGCGATCCCCTCCGGGAACTTCAGGCCGTCCTCCACGATGAGGGCCCGGCGTAGCGGGATGGTGAAAAGCACCCCCAGGAGACCGCCGAAACCGGCGATGATCGTGACCCGCCGGTAGTCGAAGGATTCCCAGGAGTCCATGATCACCAGGGCCGGGATCGTGAAGATCACGCCGGCAGCCAGGGCTTCGCCGGCGGAAGCCGCTGTCTGTACGATGTTGTTTTCCAGGATATTGCTCCTGCGGAACAGCCTCAGGATTCCCATGGACACGACGGCCGCGGGAATGGATGCCGAGACCGTCATCCCGGCAAACAATCCCAGGTAGGCATTGGCCGCCGACAGTATCACCGACAACAGGACACCCAATATTATGGCTTTAAGCGTTATCTCCGGCAAGGAACCATCCGACGCCATGCAGAACCTCCCCGGCACGCAATTCTATATTCCTTCTTCATGCATTTGCAGTGAAAATAAGCATTCAAGAGGATGTTTTCTTCGGACGGCGGGCTCCTTGGGGATCGAAAGGGAACGCATAAATATTATGCTTCAGGGCCGTAAACGATATTTCCCGTCGCACCATGCCGGGCGGAATACCCGGACTCGAAATAAAATGACTAGTCAGAGGGCAGATTACATTGTAAAATGCCCGCTATGTATGCAAGAAATCTTCTGATTCCGAATCATTCCTTCTTTCTGTTCGGTCCGCGAAGCACGGGAAAAACCACCTGGCTGCGTGAAAATCTCGGAGACGCTCTCTGGTTCAATCTTATCCTGGATCGCGAGTATCTTCCGCTGCTTCAAAATCCCGAACTGTTTCGTGGCGCCGTCGAGGCCCGATCCCCCGGGGACTGGGTGGTTATCGACGAAGTGCAGCGACTCCCTTCCTTGTTGCGGGAGGTTCACGACCTTATCTCAATTCATGGAGACGCGTATCGCTTTGCCATTAGCGGTTCGAGCGCCCGGAAACTCCGCAGAATGGATGCGGATCTTCTTGCGGGAAGGGTGATCGAGCGGCGTATGTTTCCTCTAACCTCAAGGGAATTGGGCTTTCCCGGGAACATATTAGAGCTTTTATCCATTGGCATGCTTCCCGCAATCCATCAAAAATCTGAACTGGCCGTGGATCTTCTCGAGGCCTATGCCGGCACATACATCAGGGAGGAGATACAGCAGGAAGCCCTGGTCAAAGATCTTGGTTCTTTCGGCCGATTTTTGAAGATCGCGGCTATGATGAACGGACAAGTTGTCAATGTCGCAGGGATTGCCCGGGATGCCGGCGTGGCGCGCACGACCGTCCAGCGTTACTTTGAAACGCTTGTGGATACCCTGGTGGGAATCTGGGTGCCGGGATGGCGGCCACGGGCAAAGGTAAGAGAGGCGAACCGGGCCAAGTTCTATTTTTTCGACACCGGGGTGGTCCGGGTCCTGTCAAACCGGTTGAGGGAATCATTGGCCGATTTCGAGAAGGGCTCGCTGATGGAAACGCTGCTTCTGCATGAACTGCGATCGGCGATGATGTACCTGGGAGTTGGAGGGGAAATCACTTATTGGCGCACTCCGGCGGGCGTCGAGATCGATTTCATATGGACCCGTGGGGACGCGAACATCGGGATCGAGATAAAAAGCGCTTCCGTCTGGCAACGGAAGTATTCCTCAGCCCTGCACCGGGCCGTGACGGCCGGGATGATTTCCCGGGCCTACGGCATCTATCTCGGCGACAGAGTTTTGAGGGAAGGGGGGGTGCATGTTTTACCCGTACGTGATTTTCTGAAGGCACTGTGGCAGGGAGAAATTCTTAAGAAATAGCGTTTGATTTCCGGACCTATGCCGCTCCGGGGCCCCGAACCGGTTCATGACGATGTTTATGCGGGTCGGATGCGTTTTCCCATTACCCGAGCCCTGAGTTGCAGGAATAAATTAGAAGAACACACCTATTGGGGCCTATGATAACGGGATTCTCCAAAGAGGAGTCAAAGCAATGCTGAAATTCAGGGTTTTCCTGCACAGCTATCTCGGATTCAACAGCAATTCTACCTTGTTTTACGGCGAGAAGGATGCGGTCCTGATAGACGCCTCGCAGATCCTGAGCGATTCCTACCGTATGGTCTCCGAGATTCTGCCCATGAGGAAACGTCTGACGCACATCTATGTCTCCCACTTCCACCCCGACCACCACTTCGGCCTGGCGGTGTTGAAGCACGCATTTCCCCAAGCAAAAATCGTGGCTTTGCCGAGCGTGGTCAAAGATATTGTCTACACCTCCAGCGACAAGGTGGACCTGTGGGCGATCGACCGTTTCGGGCCCGGTGAAATTCCGCCGGCAACCATCATCCCCATGCCGATGAAGGAAAACAGGCTTGAACTGGAAGGGGAGGAAATCCGGTTTTCGGACGGCTGGGAAGGGGACAGCATCAACAATTCCGCGGTCTGGGTGCCCTCAATCAGGGTGGCGTGCGCCACGGACATCGCGTTTCACGGCTGCCACATCTGGCCGATCGAGAGCAATGTCGCGCGAAGAGTTCTCTGGCGCAAGGATATTGCAAGGCTGAAAGAATTCGACGCCAGAATCATCATACCGGGCCATTGCGACGAAGAGAAGATCGGGATCATGGAGGAAGTCCGGGAAGACCCTTCCCGAACCTATACCGATTGCGTGGACTGGTCCATTCGTTACCTGGAAGACTATGAGGAGGTCTACAGCAGTGTCAATTCCGCGGAGGATCTGGTCGAGGGCGTTTACAAACGCTATCCCGGCATGAAGGCCGAGGATTTCGCCATCCAGTGGCAGGCCAGGCTGCTTTACCCGCACAGCAGTCCCGACTGGATGCTGCCGCTGCCGGGAGAGCCTGGCAGGATTTTTCTCAACCCGTCCGGCGGCTATGACGGCGACCCGCCCCGCGAGTAGTGCATATCAGAACCGTTTTAAGGCAGCGGGCTCAGCCCTTCGTATTTCACCATCCAGTTTCCGTCTTTCGGGAATCCCGGAGCCTCGACGTCCGGGGCCCCTTCCCATCCGGCCGCCATCATGGCTACGGCCGTGAGCAGGCCCCCGTTGCCGGGCAGGTAAACCGGCAATCGTTCATCCTGGTAGTTGTGACCGTTTTTCAGATACCTGTTTTTGGGCGCGTCCATCATCAGTGCATCGATGGCCGATTCGGGTTCTCCGACCCTTGCGGCCGTCATGGCCATCAGGGGATAATCCCAGCCCCAGGTGCTCTGCCAGTCCCAGGACTCGAGAACCCGCTTGAGCGTGTTGCGCATGGTTTCCATATCCGCGGCATCGCCGGGAAGCATCCCCAAAGCGCCCAGCAGCGCAGGGTGGTCCCTGCGCTGACTTGCGTCCTCAAAAGTGTCGAGAGCCATCTCGGCGTTCTGGTAAAGCCCGTTTTTCTGCGGCAGTGGCGGAAGATGCTCGAGGACATGGTCCCATTTTTCTACGCGCTGCATTCCGAGGCGTTCCCGCCACAGCTGAGCCGTTTCCAGGCCGTACTTCCAGTACGCCAGCTCGAAGGTTGGATTTACCGTTTCCGCGGGCCGGTAGATTTCCTGCGCCGGAATAAGCGGAGGCCCAAGGTTATATTGGCCTGATTCTTCGTCCCAATGCGCGTAGGAGGCCATGAAATCCGCGGTTGCAAAAACGATCTCCCGGTACTTTTCCAGTAGGGCATGGTCTTTATTGCGGCGGTAAAGCAACTCCGCGTAATAGATGGGGTGCGGCTGCTGCCAGATAAGGAATACACCGACTGAAGAAGGCCCCTCCCTGCCTTCGACCGATACCATCTTGGGCCAGCGCACACCTTCATAGCCCTGTTTCTGGGCTGTTTCTTTGGCTCTCGGCATGATGAACCTGTACCAACTAAAACTTCTTTCCAGCACCTCCGGGCGGCTCCAGAGAGCGAAATGAACTCCGTGCCACCAGTGCATTTCCAGGTGGAACTTGCCGTACCAGCTGTTGGCGGTCAGGCCGGTTTCCGCCGGCGGCAGGTGACCGCTGCACTGGACTGCCGTCAGATACTGCGACAGGACGATGCGTCTTTCCAGTTCCAGTGCGCGGCTGTCTTTACTTTCAGACAGGTCTACGGCGCCGCCGGATTCCCAGAAGTTCCGCCAGTGGTTTTTGGACGCCTCAAATGTTTCCGTCGTAGAGGGGGCCGGTTCATTCGCTACACTTTTTAAAAAGTACGCGTTGAAATCGAAGCGGTCCGTGCCGGGGCTGGAAAGCGAAAACGCGTGTTCGGTATTCAGGGAAAGGGCGTCGTTGTCGGACCACTGAATGACCGTAAGATACCGGTCTGCATCCAGAATGCGTTCGATGACAACGGACTGCTTGCCCTGGAATATGATTTCCGAATGGTGCGCTTCGAGTCTTTCCCAGTCGGCCGCATTCTTGCCCCATGCCGTACTTCCATAGGGAAAGTCGAACCGAATCCCGATCCGTCCGGTCTTGAGAAGAGCGGATCGAATCCTCACACTGATTTGGTCGATGTCCGGATGACAGGCCGTTTCCACATCAACGGATTCGCCCCCGATCTCGAAATGGCTCCGTATCACGCCCTGCCAGAGATCGGCTGTCTGGTTTATGTTCTTCAAGTCGCGGATTGTAATTTCTTTACCGTTGGGATCGGAAAGGAAAAAGCCGATCCGGCCCAGGTTGAGCCTATGCGGATTGGCGCGCAGCCACTGTCCCGCCTCCGTGTTTTGCAGGGATGCGTATGGAACCTGCCGCCCGCAGGAATCCCAAAGCGCCGTGGCGTCCCCCAGGGTGTAGTTTTGACGGCCGGGAATAGTGTGCCAGCCCCAGTTTGACTGAGTGGCGAGCGGGATTCCTTTTTCGTAAAAATCGGGAAAAGTCTGAAGACCCGTGATGTCCGCCGTGAAGGCGAACTCCCCGTTGCCCACGGTGAACGGGCTGAGCGGGTCCGCTTCGCTGAGCCGGGGGAAGTGCCGCTCGACGAGCTTTTCCCGGTCGATGGCTTCGCCGCCGGACCGGGAACAGGATGCCTCCGACATTGCGAAAAGAAACAGGATGAAAAACAGGCTGCGCCGATGTCGCGTCATTCCAGAAACAGTCTCCTGATGTGCCTTGTGAAAAGGTTTTCGGTTACGTTCTTCGATATGACGGCTTCGTTTTTTTTGACTTCGTTCAGGAACCGCTCGCCCATGCCGGCCGCGATTTTAAACCCGATGTGCAGCAGCTGCCTGAAATGCGGATTGTAAGCCGGACAGCCCTGTTCGTGCCGCAGCGCATCGGCGAACTCTTTGCCGCTCCAAAGGCTGACGGTGGAAACGGGCGGCAGCCGGGCGGGGTCTATATCGATCACGGCGCTATAGTCGGAACGAAGCGCATCCAGCCTTGCATGGGATCTGGAATAGATTTCCTTCGCCATCGCCAGCCCCGGGGAATCCGCTTCGGCCAGCCCGGCCAGCTCTTCCAGCCACGTGGTCCCGGCCGTTTTCACGTGGATGCCGGCGTCGTATTTCCTGATGGCATTCTTTATCACCGGGTATATGGAAAATTTGTCGCTCCCGGTGTGGACGCTTATCTTGAGATCGTCCGGCAGTCCGAACTCGGCCACGGCGAATCGGATTGCGGCCAGAAGCTCTTCAAACTCTTGCCGGAACCGGCCGATGTCCCCGACATAATCGATTCCCTTGTTGAACCGTCCGCTGAATTTCGGCGCGATGGCCCGGACCGGGATATCCTCGGCCGAGATCGCCGCCAGTATGAAAAGCAGTTCGGGCGGCGCCTGCGGCGCATCGGCTTCATCCATGGACACCTCAACGACAAAAGGATTCTCCCGCTTCCTGCCGCGGATGTGCCGGTAGATTTTCCCGGCCTCCTTCACGGCGTGCAGGTACTTGCCGGCGACCCGATAAAGCATTTCCTCCGACACGGGGAAGGCGCGGACGGAATTGTGGACCGCGAGCTCGCCGACATATTTTTTATTGGCGTCCACGAATTGACGGATCTCCCCGGCCGGCGCGGCTTTGCCGATGTATTCGGCGACATCGATGGTGAAATAATCGCTGCATTCCATGAAGCCGTCGACGTTGCCCAGGTTGATATGGTCCGCGTCCACGAAGTAGCTGCCGGCCCAGCCGGTTTTTTTGACGGCCGCGTCGACCGCCCGGCGGGTCTCTGCAGGCTCGGTCCCGGTTATGGAGTGTTCCCGGAACGACTTGTTCCAGACCGGGGTGATGGTAACTCCCCGCCTCCCGGCCAGCTGGATCGCCGCGATCTGGGCGGCGGCCTGTTGCGCGAAGCGGTCGCCGACACCGAACGAATATTTTCCCAGCACTTGCTGTTTCATGGTACCGATCCTGACTTTATGAGAAACCGGGCGTCAGTATCCGAAAAGCTCCGGCAGAAACATGCTGATTCCCGGGATGAAGGTGACCAGCATGAGGGCCGCGATCATGGCCAGATAGAAAGGCAAAAGCGGTTTGATCAGTTTTGATATTGTCGTGTTCGCGATGCCGCATCCGACGAACAGGACGCTTCCCACCGGCGGTGTGCACAGGCCGATGCACAGGTTCAGGACCATGATCATGCCGAAATGTATCGGGTCGATTCCCAGCTGTGTCGCGATCGGCAGAAATATCGGCGTGAATATGAGCACCGCCGGGGTCATGTCCATGAACGTTCCCACCGCGAGCAGGATGAGGTTGATGATGAGCAGTATCATCATCCTGCTGTCCGTGAGTCCTATGAGGTGCTGGCTGATCCCCTGCGGGATGTTTTCGTAGGACAGGATCCAGGACATGGCTTTGGAGGCGCCGATCAGGAGCATGACGATCGCAGTGATCTCGACCGACTTCAACAGAATTCCCGGGAGCTGCCTGATTTTGATTTCACGGTACAGCACGACGGACAGAAACAGCGCGTAGACGACGGCGACGGCGCTGGCTTCGGTCGCCGTGAAGATGCCCGCGATGATGCCTCCGATCACGATCACGACCAGCAGAAGGCTCGGGAGCGCGTGAAGGATTTTTTTCAATGCTTCAATGAAAGCGACGCGCTCCCCCACGGGATATTTCTTAGCGATGGAATAAATCGCGGCCACCGCCATCAGTCCGAGGCCGACCAGGATGCCGGGCAGGTACCCGGCTATGAACAGGGCGGCGATGGAGACGCCGCCGCTGGCCAGCGAATACACGATGAGTATATTGCTGGGGGGGATCAGCAGGCCGGTCGTGGAGGCCGTGACCGTCAGGGCGGCGTTGAAGTTCCTGTCGTACCCTTCCTTTTCCATGACCGGCAGCATGAACCCGCCGATGGCCGACGTGGCCGCCACCGATGATCCGCTGATGGCGCCGAAGAACATGCAGGCCAGCACGTTGACGTAGGCCAGACCGCCCGGGAACATGCCCACCAGGGCTTTGGCGAATTCGATCAGGCGCCGGGCGATCCCGCCCTGGCCCATCAGCAGCCCGGAGAGAATAAAAAACGGGATCGCCAGAAGCGAAAAGCTGTTGATCCCCGCGGCCATCTGCTGGGCCACGGTCGTGACCGCGGGACCCGGCGCGATGGTGCAAAGCATGGTCAAAAGAGTCGCCACGGCGATGCAGACGGCTATCGGCACGTCGATCGCCAGAAGCAGGACAAAGCCGATGATGAGTACGATGATCGAACCTTCCATTCAATCCTCTGCGCGTCACGCCGTCAACGGTCGACGGAAAAGATCAGCCCGCATTTCTGTCCTTTTTGAGCGCTTCCGCGATGAAATAAACGGAGTAGTACATGAAAAGAATGCCCGTCAAGGGCAGCACCAGGTAAACGAAGCCCATAGGGATGCCCATAACGGGCGAGATCTGCCTCAGCGAGAAGGTCAGATCGACCAGGCGCCAACCTCCGATTACCAGAAGGAACAGGGCAAAGAGAAGCACGATCCCGGCGACGAGAATTTCGGAAATGCGCCGCTTCGTGCCGGACAGCCCGGAAGTCAGCACGTCGATGCCCAGGTGGGCCTTGACGCAGTAGGCGTAGCTGGCGCCGAGAAGGCCGATCCAGATCAGCAGAAACCCGGCCAGCTCTTCGGTATAGTCGCTCGGGTTCCGGAGTATGAAACGGCTGAACACCTGCCACGTCACGTCCAGGACGATTACGGCCATCAGCAGCACCAGCAGGGCCGACAGGATTCGGGTGATGACGGCCGTCAATATTTTCATAATCGGCTCCCGGTTTAATCGATGCCCCGGATCTCCTGTATAAGATCGTACAGGGGCTCGCCTTTATAGGAATCGTACATGGACTGCACCGCCTGCCGGAAAGGGGCCTTGTCCGGATAGGCAATTTCCACGCCGGCTTCCCGCACCAGTCTCAGCGATTCCTTCGTCGACTCTTCCCATAGTTTCTTCTGGTATTGGACGGAGTCGTCGACGGCCCTCTGGAGCCAGTGCCGCTCCTGCCCGCTCAGCCTGTTCCAGACGATGGTGCTCATCAGCAGGATATCCGGTATGGACGTGTGTTCGTCGAAGCTGAAGTACCTGCAGACCTCGTAGTGGCGCGACAGGTAAAAGCTGGGCAGGTTGTTTTCCGCCCCGTCGACGACCCCCTGCTGCAGCGCGGTGTACAGCTCCCCGAACGGGATCGGCGCCGGGGAGCCGCCCAGGGCTTTGACCATGTCGACGGACGTGATGCTTTTCATGACCCTGATCTTCATCCCTTTCAGGTCGTCGGGCGTGAGGACCGGTTTTTCCGTGGTAAAAAAGCTCCTGGAGCCGGCGTCGTAGTAGCCCATGCCCCTTAAAAAGAAGGGCTCGCCCGCGAGCAGCAGCCGTTCCCCGATCGGGCTGTCGAGGACTTTCCAGCGGTGTTCGTCGTCCCGGAACAGGTAGGGTATGCCGAAGATCTTCATCTCCGGCACGAACGCCTCCAGCGGCGCGGTGGAGACTTTGGTCATGGCCAGGCTCCCGATCTGCAGCAGCTCGATCAGGTCCCTCTCGGCGCCCAGCTGTTCGCCGGGATAAATATCCACGCGCATTTTCCCCCGCGAATACTCCCGGACTTTTTCCCCCATGAAAACCATGCCCTTGTGCACGGGGTGCGTGGTGTCGAGCGCGTGACCCAGCTTGATGGCCGTGACCTTGCTTTCGGCGCCGCAGCCGGCGGCGAGGATCAAGAGCGCCGTAATGCCCCAAAAACCGCGATGTGTTTTTGTCTTCTCAAACATGGCCTTTCCCCGCGAGCCCTGCAATTTTCGGTAGGGTGAGAGCATATGCCATAAACGGAAATTTTGGAAACCGAAATATCCCTTCTTCATCGCGGGGAGTGGGAGTCGCTTAAGAATGACAAGGTGTTCCGGCCCTTCCGCTGAGATTACCGAATCAAATCTTCTTTTAAAGGATGAAGTTATTTATGTTTCAGACTACTCTAGACTGGGGGGGGCACCGGCGAAGACAAGCGTTTCTATTCGCGTGCGCCCGCGGGTTTTATCGGCCAGAATGTCTGTCTTTTCTGCGCATCGGAGGGTTTGGCCACCGTTGTTCGCGGCCTGGTTGACCGGGAGGCCATGGCAAAGACGATGATGCTCCGACCCGATCAACACATAACCCGGAGTCAATCGATCGGCTATCGGAGGAATTAAATCTATTTCCCAGCCATTAAATTGAGGAGTGAGGTGACATATGCCAGAAAGAATAGGTTTGAATCGTCGCAATTTCCTGAAGTTGGGAAGCTTGGCAGCCCTGACCGTACCTGCCGTCGCGGCTGCAGGGAATATCGCAAAAGGAGAGTCCTCGGCGAAACAGCCGGATTTGTCGGTTTTTAAGCGCTTTGATTTCAAATACTCGCCGATAGGGATCCACTTCGCGTTGAAAAAACCGGATCAAATACCTCCGATTAGAAGGAAAGCAGCATTTTGTGAAATGATCAAGATCGCACAGCAGGGCGAATCTTTCTACGCGGCCAAGGACGATCATGAATGTAAAGCCGCGTTGATTCCTCTGGGGCTTTCAGAGCCCGATCCGATTTTCAGCAGTGGTCAGATAGGGCCCAAACTTGGAGTTTATGATAATGCACGCGCGAATAGAAACATCTACGCCAATATGTATAAGGTGGAGAAAGACACCGTCAAATTCGTGGTATTCGCCCCGTTGGATAAGCTTTCATTTAATCCTGATCTATTGATTATCACCGCCGACCCCCGTCAGGCAGAGATTATTCTCAGGGCAATGAGCTACCGGACCGGAGCGGCCTGGAGCGCCAAAGGCACAACGGTTATGGGATGTGTTTACTTGTATTTATATCCCTACATAACCGGAGAATTAAACATGATGGTCACAGGTCTTCATCACGGAATGATAGCGAGACAGCTATTCCCGGAAGGCCTTTTGTTTCTGTCCATCCCCTATCAAATCATTCCTGAGACCGCACGAAATCTAGAGGAAATGGAATGGGACCTGCCCCAGTACTCCGGCGGGAAAGAAGCCCATATTGAGAGAATGAAAAAAATCTCAAACGAGTTACATGAAGAGTTTAACGTCCCGGGATCTGATTAAACGGAGTTCTCATATCAATAATGAAATACTTCCAAACACTCGCTTCGAGTTTCTGTCCCGTGCTTTGCCGCTGAATAGAGGGTTCGGGGTGAACCGGCAAGTCGTATATGGTCTATGATTGGGGTTCCCGGCGGGGGCGTGGGCAGTTGAAGAGCAGTTTCCCGCGGTGGCATTCTGACCGATTCACTTTTCCGGTAACGCGTGTCATACGTCCATTTGAAATTGCTGCACTCTAATTTGCTGGACCAGGAATTCCGACAATCATTCAATAGGCACCCTATCCTTCAGTTCTTCAAACCAGTTTAGGATGATGTTGATTCTTGGCTGTGTGGCGCCTTCTTTACCTGAAATACCGCTATAATCCTTTACCATCAGAAATTTTCCGTCTTTAGGATTAATGTCCCATGTCACAATGTCGCCTAATAGGGCGTATCTGTCTCGGAAAAGTTCTACAGGTTTATGTGCTGTTAATTTAGGCTTCGTTTCAATAGAAACCGCCATAACGGCATCATTGCTTCGGTAAAATAATTCCCTTCCATCAATCGACCATAGGGGATCATGTCCCCCGCCCACCGATATCTTAATATTGGTTTCTTCTACATTGGGATATGAACAAAGATAAACTTCAAATTGTCCTTCTTTATTGGATTCATAAGCCAGCCAGTGTTCGTCAGGCGAAATCTTCCCGTTTAACTCCATATTTTTTTTATTAAGTATGGGCTTTAGCTCAGTCTTGTCTCCAGGTGGAATTATCCCGATATCGCTGGAACCTATACCGTATAGACAGACGATGGTTCCATCGCGCAACATGGAAGTCACGAAGAGTGATGCGTTGGGTTCATGCAAAATTAAAGTGCCTTCCCCGGAGCCATCAACTTCAATCGAGTGAATGTCCATAATTCCGCTTAAAATTGATGAGTAGTAGATCCTTCTCCCGCTGGAATCCCAAAAGGCAGTGAGATTAGCACCACTATTGGTTAATCTAGT
>JAFGAO010000139.1 GCA_016933615.1 Acidobacteriota bacterium | reverse complement strand
TTCGCCCCAGGAACATGACAATCGACAGCCCCCCGTTCAGAATCGAGTTTCCTATGGGGAAAACCAAGGAACATGGAGGGGGCGAACACAAGGTTCGCCCCAGGAACAATACATTCGACATTGCGCGACCCAATGAGTGCGGGGTGGTGCTGGTCGCCCTTCTCTGGATCTTTATCGCCCTGTCCGCGATCGCCCTGAGTTTTGCCAGGGAAAGCCGCGTGGAAACCGCCGCCGTCCGCAACAGCCAATCCATGGAGAAAGCCTACTACATCGCGCGCGCCGGCATCTCCGAAACGGTATATAGGCTCGCGCACCAGAGATTTTCCTCCCCGGCCCGGCCGCCGGGGCTGCAGCAGGAACCGACGCCGCTGGAACTCGGAAGAGTCGAGGGGGAATTCGGCGGCGGGCGCTTCGCGGTGGAGCTGGAGGACGAATCCGGCAAATTGAACCTGAACTCGGACCTGCTCTCCGAGCAGCAGCTGCGCGCCCTGGTTCATGCCACGGGGATCCCTCCCGAGGACGCAGACACAATCACGGATTCCATCATGGATTGGCGGGACCCGGACAACGCCCACCGCATGAACGGGGCCGAGGAAGAATTTTATCTGACGCTGGACCCTTCCTACGCCGCCAAGAACGGCCCCGTCGACACAATTGAAGAAATTCTTCTCGTCCGTGGAGTGACCCCGGAATATTATTACGGCAGGCCGGAAAAAACCGGAGACGGATCCATAGTATACAAATACGGCCTCTCCCGCTATGTGACCGTCTATTCGAACAGGAATCAGATCAACGTGAATTTCGCGCCTCTTCCCGTGCTCCTGTCCATCCCGGGAATGCGCCCGGAGGATGCCGAAAGGATTCTTGAAAGACGCCTCACGCGCCCCTATCAAAACCCCCGGGAAATTTCGGACGAAATTCCCGGGGCGCTGGGAGCCCAAACGCTTCAGTATCTCGCGACCCAGGCGTCCGGCATCTATTCCATGCGCGCGACGGGATATGAGGGCAATTCAAAAGTGCGGCGCGTGATCCGGGCCGTAATCAGCCTGGACGGCAATCAGCAGAACTTTCATCGGATTCTTTACTGGAACGAAAGCGTTCCCTATTACGAAGGCGCAACATTATGATTTACCTGAAGACCGGGATCGGGATCGAAATGAGGGGGGAGGATATCCTTCTGTCCTCGCTCCAGGGCAATTTTTCCGGTGGAACATTCACGCATTTCAAGCGCGTCGCCGATTACCGGCATCGCGACACGCTGGAGCTGCGCCAGGAGATCCAGCTTTTCCTGAAAACCAACGTTCTCGGCCAGGACAACATCGTGCTGGGAATTCCGCGCGGGGACATCATCCTGAGGCACATGGAGCTCCCGGCGGAAGTTTCGGACAACCTGAAGCAGGCAATCCGCTACCAGGTCCAATCCTTCGAGCCCACCGAGGAAGAAAGCTACTATTACGATCACGCCGTGCTGAAGCGCGCGGGAAAGAACAGGCGCCTTTCCATACTTCTGGTGATGGTGCGCAAGAGCATCCTGGACGGCCACCTGCAGCTGATGCAGGAGATCGGCATACAGCCCGCCGTCGTGACCTCGGGCACCCTGGCGCTTTCGAACCTGTTTTTGCAGAACGCCAGGAGCCTGCAGGACGGAACCTATATTCTGGCGGACGCGGCGCCGGCATCGCTGGAGCTTCTGGTGCTGCACCGGGGAATGCCGGTGTACTCGCAGGAAACTTGTAAGGGAGCGGACCGGAGCTGGAAAGACCTGATATTGGGAGAAATCGACGAAGCGGTTTCCAGGATCCGGCTGGGTCCCGAAAGCACCATCGAGCAGATCCTCCTGGCCGGGGAATCGTCCGAGCAGGCGCACGGGGAGCTGAAAGAAGCGATCCCCGAATGCGCGCTGCTGAAAAATGCAATTGCGGTCAAAAGCACGCCGGAAAACAGGCGTTATCTCCAGGAAGCGGCGGCCGTCAACGGCCTGGCGCATACGGTGATGACCCGGAGGCCCGCGCTGAACATCAACCTGCTCCCGGAGGCTTTCAGGGTCCGGCAGCCCCGCTGGGCTTACATTTCCGCGGCGGTTCTGGGCCTGTGCATACTGGCGTTTCTGGCCGGCCTGTTCCTGCACGGGCAGGTTCAGGACCGCCGACTGCTGAACGAACTGGACGGGGAAATTTCCTCTCTCAAGAACTCGGTGGCCAGAGTGCAGGATCTGCGCCGAAAGACGGAAGCTCTTAAAAATGAAATCCACTCCATGGAGACCCTCTTCCGGAAAAAAGACAGGAGCCTGGAGGTTCTACGGGAACTGACCACGATCCTGCCGGACGACACGTATTTAAACAACTACGTCTACCGCGACGGCAAACTATCGATAGCGGGTCTGAGCGATTCCGCCACCGACCTGATCGCCCTGCTTGAAAATTCGCCTCTGCTGCGCAATGTCGTGCAGAGGAGCGGTATTTTCCGGGACACACAATCCGGGAAAGACCGGTTCAGCATCGAAGCGGAACTGGAGGAATAACCCGTGAAGCCAGGTTCGAGAGAAAGAAAATTCATCATCATCGGATTGGGCGTTCTTGCAGTGCTGGCGCTTCTTTACGCCCTGACCCGGGCCCGACCGGGCAGCGAGGGCCTCGACGACGCGGTGGGGCTCAAAAAAAGAACGCTTCTGAAACAGCGGGAAACCCTTTTCCTGGAAGGCGTCTACGAATCCCAGCTGCAGCTCCACGAAAACCGTTTGAAGGAAAACAGGGCGAAACTGCTTCCCGGGGACAATCCCAACGTGGCGGGGGCGGAACTGCTCAAGACCCTGACCGATTTCGCCGACCGGAGCGGGGTGACCATCGAACAGAAAAGCGTCCTCAAGGAAGAAAACGTCGAGAACCTGGTGCTGAAAGTTTCGGCCCGGATCGTAACCCGCTGCGACATGGAACAGCTGGTGCGGTTTTTGACCGAAATTGAAAATTACGATAAGTTTCTGACCGTTGAAGAGTTCATGATCCGATCGGCGGCGCGGAACCGAAGGGAGGCCGATATCCGCCCGAACCTCACCATTTCGGGGTATATCCGCTACAGCGAAGATGAAACGGAAGCGGGGGACCCGGATACGAATTTGTAAAATTAAATCCTCGGCCGCGACCGGAGCGATGCGGTCACGCTTCCTGGAAGGTTTGTTATGACGACAAAATGGATTGCCGTAAACCTGCTGCTGCTGTTGATTGCCGTAATAGCCGGCAGGCAGCTGTACGTTTCCGTCGAGGAGTTCAAGGCGGAAAACGACCTGTCCAAAATTCAGCCCGATCCTTCCCTGAACCAGAGAATAGCCCAGGAGACGATCCTGCCGCCTCCGCTTGCGGACAGCCGCACCAACGCTTCGGATTTCGCCGTCATTCCGGAAAAGAACCTCTTTCTGGAATCCCGTACCAGGGAAGATTCGGGAGAAAGCCCGCTCGCGTCCGGTACCATGCCGGCGTCCCAGAAACCCGTCCTGGTGGGCGTTGTCCTTTCGGAGGATCAGAAAATAGCCTCCCTGCTGGAGCCTCAAGCCCGCGGCCAAAAGAGCGAAGTCCTGATTAAAAAGATCGGGGACACATACGAAGGCTACACCGTCACGGCTATCGAACCGGACCATATCGTACTCGACAACGGGAGCCAGAGAGAAATTATTACCCTCGGCGACGGCTCCCAGGCCGCCCGGAAGGGCAGGACAAATGTCGTACCGACGCGGGTGGTTTCCATCGGAGGCGGCGCGGCCACGGGCAACATTCAGGTCGAGCGGGTCGCCGGAGGAACCGCCGCGCCTCAGACGCCGCAGGCGCCCCCGGCACGGACCGTAAATCCAGGGGGCGGCGACACGCGCACTAACATGATCGCGGTTTCCGGAATCCAGCCCGGAGGCCAGCAGACGACACCCGCTCCGACAGGGAATCTGCAGCAGCAGGAGAATACGCAGACGCCCAGGACGCAGCCGGCGGTTCCGACTCCCGGAGCGGCCCAGAGGATTCCCCGCGTTATCCGATCGCCCTTTGGGGACATTGTTCGCCCGGATCCCTAAAGGGAGGGCTGCAGACGGGATACCCGCGGATTACGGGGAAAATCCGCGATATCGGGAAGTGACCGTGCCAATACCAGTCCCGGACAAATTTCGCAGCAAGGCGTCAACGAAATTCCCAGGGACTCTCCAAGAGAGGAAAGTTGGAAAGCCATGAGCATCGACAAATCCTGGAGCGCTGTTATCCTATCCGCTTTTCTGCTGGCGGGCAGTTTCTGCCCCGCGCAGCCTTCTCCGCAGGAAAGTCCGCCGGGGATTCCTTTCCCCGAAGACGAGGAGGAGGAACGGCTCCGCGTGCTGCAGCGCCTGAGGGAGCAGCTGAACCAGGACCGGCAGCTGATGCGGGAGCAGGAAGCCCTGGAAGAGCCGCCCCCGGAAGGGCCTTTCATGCAGCAGCCGCCCGCAAAGCAGCCGCCCGCTGCGCCGGCGCAGGCCCCCGCCCCGGCTCCTTCCGTGCAGGCGCAAAGCAGCCTGCAGGCCGCCAACGGAAAGCTGCGCCTGATTTACAAAGACGCGGATCTTATCGCTTTCATCCGGCAGATATCGGAGCTTCTCGGCCTGACTCCGCTGATAATCGATTCGGAAGTGCAGGGAACCGTCACCCTTGACAGTTCCGAGCTGATGACGAAAGAGGAGGTCCGCGCGCTTTTCACCCTGATCCTGAAAACCAAGAACGTTTCCCTTATCGAGAACAACGGCATCTACCAGGTCGTTCCGGTATCCTCCGCGATGAGGAGCGGGATCGAATTGATCGAACACCCGGCCCCGGTCGCCGAGCCCGAAATCGAGCCCGTGATCGGGCCCGAAGCCGAATCGCCCGAAATTCCCCGGATTTCCACCAATGTCGTCCGCGTGGAGTTCATGCCCGTCAGGGACCTGATCGAACCGCTCAAACTCCTCATGACCGAAGGCGGCGTCATCATGCCCTACGAACGGCTGAACATGCTGATCCTGACCGACTACAGCGACAACATCGAAAGGATCCTGGAAATCGTTCGCCTGCTCGACAACCGTTACATGGATCCCGAACTGATCGAGCTCGTCAGGATTGAACACAACGCCTCGGCCGACATCGCCGCCGACCTTCAAAAAATGTTCGGCAGCGGCAAGCAGGACTCTTCGACGGGCATTTCCTTCATCTCCCTCGACCGGATGAACGCCATTTTCTTGATCGCCGCTTCCAAGCGCGGGCTGGAGGAGGTCAAGCGATGGATCGACGTACTGGACACCACGACGGGACGCAATATTCAGAACAATGTCTACATCGTGAAAAACTCGACCGCGTCCAATATCGCCACGCTTCTTTCGGCCCTTTACGGCGGGGAAGGAACGACCGCTGCGGATGCCCAGCCCTCTTTATCGGGCTCCGCGTCCGGCCTGGGCGGAGGAACCACAGGGTCCGCCATCGGCCAGGGCACCGGCCAGAGAGGCAGTTTCGGCAGTTTCACCAATTCCAGGTCCCAGCAGTCCGGCAATTACGAGGAGGGGGGATTCGGCGGATTGATGGGCGGGGGGATATTCGGCGGCGGGCAGCAGCTGAATCCCCAGTTCAGCGCTTCCCGCGGCATATCCTCCGTGATTATCCAGGGCGGGGAATTTTCAGGCCTTCAGGACACCATCCGCCTGGTCGTCGACGATATCAACAACCGCCTGTTCATTCAATCCACCGCCGCGGACTATGCATTCATACTGGAGGCCATCGAATCCATGGACGTGATGCCCCGCCAGGTCCGGATCGATGCGAGCATCTACGAAGTCGATCTTACCGACGACCTGAGTTTCGGCGTCGGCGCGGCCCTGCGGGAAAGAACCAGCGGCAGCACCACGGAATTCTACCTGAACTCGTCCACGGAAGGGGCGCCGGCCGGATTCACGGCCATCAATGTCGCCCTGATCGGCAATTCCCAGGAACTGATTTCGGCGATCAATGCCCTGCGCGAAAAAACCAACGTCAAGGTGCTCGAAAATCCCACCGTATTCGCCATGGACGGGAAAGAAGCGTACATCACCGTCGGCGCCGAAGTGCCCTATCCCGGGACGAGCTACACGCAGGCGGTCGGGGGGACCACGACGAGCGTCCAGTACCGGGACACGGGGGTTACGCTCTTCGTCCGGCCCCGGATTTCCGAATCCGGATCCATAACCATGGACGTCCTGCAGGAAGTCAGCGGCGTGGGCGTGAGCACCAGCCTGGGGCCCACATTCACAAAGTCCCGGGTGGAAACCACCCTGATCGTCAAAGACGGGGAGACCGTGGCCATCGCGGGCCTGATCCGCGATTCCGACGGCCTGACGCGAACGGGATTCCCTCTCATTTCCGACATCCCCATCCTGGGAAGCCTCTTCGGCCAGACGAGCAAGACCAAGCGAAGGAGCGAACTCGTCATCCTCATCACGCCCCACGTCATCGGCAACGCCGACAAATTCAAGGAAATCACGAACGGATTCAAGGATTCGATGCGGAACGTGCGCAGGTTCGCCGACAAAACGGAACAGGAACGCATCCGGGACAAACAGGATGCCATCGACGAGCGCATAGAGGCCGAGGAAAAGCGCCGTCGGGAGGAAGAGCGCCAAAGAAGAAGAGAGAACAGGTAGCAATCCCACGCCTCCCATTCCCGGACAGCGCGCTGCTCCCCGGCTAGGGCGCGGCGCGCCTGCCTCCTCATCCCCAGGCGTGTTCCAATGG
Source organism: Acidobacteriota bacterium (assembly GCA_016933615.1). GTDB lineage: Bacteria > Acidobacteriota > UBA6911 > UBA6911 > UBA6911 > UBA6911. Next base: position 11,049 of record JAFGAO010000139.1, on the reverse strand, counting down.
CCGAGTTCCTTTTGTACTCATATAATCAGGACGTTTCGACTGAAGGACGACCTCCTTGACAGGGGCGGCAGCTTGCTGCCTTCTTGATAAGGAAATTATATATCGAAGGCGGCAGCAAGCTGCCGCACTTCCAAGGAAGCCTCGATTTACGAAATATGATGTTCCGGAATCGGGTCGGAAGGATGCATCGACGATTTCAATCTCTGGCGCTTATTCTCGGATTGCGCTACCGGCTGCTCCTGGCGCAGGCCAGGCTGAGCAACGGGAAATTCACGCTCTATTTCATAGGATGCCTGCTTTTCGTGCTGGCGGCGGTCTTTCTGCAGACGGGGGGCGCGAGTGCCGCGGCCGCCTCCCTCCGCTCGGAAACGGCCGAACTCGCAACCGGGATCCTCCTTCTGACCGCCTATGCCAATGCCGTCCTCATCGCCGTGCTTCTCGGCGTCGGCCTGAACCAGGTTTTTACCGATGAAGCTCTGCGCCGGTACCCCGTCCCGCGCCGGGAACGCTTCGCCGCCCGCCAGATCCTGTCCTTCCTGGAACCGCTCTGGCTGTTGATGCTGACGCTTTATTGCGGGATGGCGATCGGCTTCAGCCTGCCCGGTCCCGCCCCGCTCTGGATCGCCGGGCCCGCCGCCGTCCTTCTGGCGGCGTGCAACTACCTGACGGCCCGGATCCTGGCCATGCTGATTGAGCGCATCCTGGCCATGAAGCACGGCCCGCAAATTCTCCTGGCCGCCGTCATGCTCCTGTTCCTGCTGCCGTCGCTCCTTGTGCGAATCGACTGGGGGGGCGGCGGATTCCGGCAGGATGCCCTCCCCCTGCTGCGCTGGATCCCTCCTTTTGCGGCCGCCGCGGCCATCACGGGAAAATTTCCGCCTCAGGGCGCAGGGTGGACGCTCTACCTGCTTGCCTGCTGCATCGCCATGGCGGCGGCGGTTTTCCGGCTGGACCGGCTGCCCCAATCGTCCCATGACAACAACGGGGAACGGCTTCACCCGGAACAGCCCCGGGCGCACGGCATCTGCGATCGCATTGCCGCTTTGTTCCACGGGGACATCGCACCGCTGATCGGGAAGACCCTGCGCTACTACGTCCGCAGCCCGCAGCTGCGCTTCAACTACCTGGCGGCTCTTGTTCTCATTGTTCCGCTCAACCTTTCCCTCGGCGGGCGCGAAGACGGGGCGAGGAGCTTCACCCTGGCGCTCGGCTGCATCAGCATCGCCGGATATCTGTCCACGGGAATGATGACCGCGAATGTTTTCGGCTTCGACGGCGCCGGCTTGCGCCGCTATTTCCTTCTGCCGGTTTCGGCCCAATCGATACTCAAGGCGACGGCCGTCGTCCCGCTCCTGCTGGGAAGCATGGTCATCCCCATAGCCATTTCCCTGTGGCTCGCCGTCACCCCCGCCCCCGTCGACCGGAGAATGATACTCATGCTGGCATCGTGCGGTTTCGCGGGTTTGCTGCTGTTTCAATCGCTCGGAACCTGGTGTTCCCTGCTTGCGCCGAGAGCCGTTCCCTTCAAAGCCACATTCGGCAACAAACTCTCCTTCGCCGCAAATGCCCTGATGACAGGCAGCATTCTGGTGCTGTTTTTTCTGCCGCAACTGTTGGATTCCATCGGCGTGCGGACGATTCTGGATTTCTGGTGGATCGCCCCCGCGCTCCTGCCTGGCGCCGCCGTTCTTTACATGGGAACGTTGCGGGCCGGTGCCGCCGTTTTTACCAGCCGCCGCGAGAGGATGCTGGCCGCAATCGAAAGGGGATGCTGAACTCAATGAACGCGATCGAGATCAGGAACCTGAAAAAAATGTACGGTAGGACGACCGCCGTGGAGGATCTTTCATTGACGGTGCCGGCGGGGTCCTTTTTCGGTTTCCTCGGTCCCAACGGCGCCGGGAAAAGCACGACCATCGGGTGCATGACCGGGCTGCTCGACCCCGACGGCGGTTCGGTCCGGCTGCTGGGAGAACCGTTCAGCGACAATGCCCTCGCCCTGAAAAGGCGCATCGGCGTCATGCCCGAAAACCTGGGCCTGTTCGAGGCGCTCTACGCGCACGAATTCCTGTCCTTCCAGGCCCGCATCTTCGGCCTCGACCCTTCGACGGCTGCCACGCGCGTCTCCGAACTGCTGGGCGCCATGGAGCTCGACGGCGCCGGGAAAAAGCCGCTTTCGGAATTCAGCGCCGGGATGCGCAAGCGGGTGGCCTTCGCGGCCGCCTTGATCGCCGGCCCCGAAATCCTGTTCCTCGACGAGCCTTTCGAGTCGATCGACCCGGCAGGCGTCGCCCTTATGAAGCGGTGGCTCCAGCGCCTGGTGCGGCAGGGCCGCACCGTTTTTCTCACCAGCCATGTCCTGGAAAATGTGGAGCGCCTCTGCAGCCGCGTCGCCGTCATCCGGAACCCCGGCAGGCTTGTCTGGGAGGGCGACATCACGCCCCTGGCGGAGAACAAACCGGTCGTCTCGGAAGGCAAGGAATTCCGCACCCTGGAAGATCTCTACCTCCACGTCTCGGGTGAACGGTCCGCCGCCCCGCTGGACTGGTTGTAAGCGCAATCCCGCAAATTCTTTTACCAGTCCACCCCTATCCCCGGACAGGCGGCATCCATATATATTTTGCCGGATTTGTCCGTAACCGCTATCGCGTAGGGATACGATCCCGGTTCCGCATCTTCGCGCACAGCGACTTTGACCGGTTTGTCGGAACTGAAATACGCCTTTTTTAAAGGCGACAGTCCTTTAAACTGGACCGCAAAATGGGCAACCCCGGCGCCCGGGACAAATTTGAACTGTTCGCCGTTCCTGGCCGTAAAGAACACGGGAACGACAATCAGTCCCGTTCCCGGTTTCAGTTCCACAACAATTTTCCTGCTGCTTTTAGCCATACCCAGCCTCCGTTTTTCATATTCAATGCAATAAGCCCCGGCCGATCAGCGCGGGCTCTGCCTGTCGAGCAGGTCCCGGTAGCCCCGATCCCGGCGCAGCCGCGCCAGGTCCGAAGCGGCTTCTATGAGGGCCTGTGAGAAGCCCTGGTCCATGGCCTGTGCCAGGGCTTCCAGCGCCTTTTCGCGCGCACCCGCCAGTTCGTAAACCAGGGCCGTGCGGAAGGGCACCTCCGGATCCTCCTGCGCGAGCCCGCGTATCCGGGCGACCTCTTCGAGAGCCCGTTCCCTGCGCCCCAGCTTGATGCAATAGAATGCCAGCCTGACCCGGGTGTCGGCTTTGTCGGGGTTCACCTCCAGATACCTGCTTGCCAGCTCCGCGGCGCGTTCGTAAGCCGCTGCCGCCTTGCCGGACAGGCTTTCGGTCTGGGAATACGCTTCCGCCAGGTTGCCCCAGACGTCATGGCCCGCTCCTTGCATCAGGGCCGCCTTCTCCAGAAGCGGCACGGCGGATTCGCTGCGCCCCTGCAGAATGTAGGAAGCCGCAAGATTGGAGTAGGCCTGGGGCGATTCCGCAATGGCCAGGGATCTGTTGAAAACATCGCCCGCACGCTCAAACTCCCCCAGATAGAGATAGATACCCCCGAGGCTTGCATAGGCCCGATAGCTGTCGGGCTCGAGCTCGATGACCTTCAGGAATTGGGCGGCCGCCTGCCCGTAACGGGCCTGTTTTTTCAGAAAAACTCCGAGATCCCAGTACATGGACCAGGAATCGGGACCCAGAGCAACGGCCCGGAGAAAGGATGCCTCCGCGTCCTGCATCCTGTTCATGGCCGTATACGCGCGGCCGAGCAGCCGGTGCGATTCCGCGCTGCCCGGATCCATTGTTATGGCCTGATTCAGCGCCCGGACGGCCTTTTCCGGTTCGCCGGTTCCCTGATACACCATCCCCAGGGTCATGTGCACGCGCGGCACCCTGCTGTCAAGCTGGGCTGCAAGGGTGCAGCTGTCCAGGGCCTCCCGGGCCCACTTCGGGTCCTGGGTGCTTTCAAACTTGCGCCAGCAGGCCTCGCCCAACCCGGCGTGCGCCAGGGCGTACATCCCGTCTTCCCGCAGAGCCTGCCGGAAGAATCCGACGGCGCTGTCCACATTCTCGGCGATATCGAAGCGGAGCAGGCGTCCGACCCCATTCATATAGGCATAATGGGCGGCCGGATGCATCGTTTCCCCGGCTGCCAGGAGCTGTTCGTCCTCGGGGCTCAGCTGCAGATCCAGCATGGAAACCGCCTTTTCAAAAGCTTCGTTTTCAAGGGTCATCAGATCGCCGGCGAGGGCGCTGCAGGTTGCGCTGTCGATCTGCCTCAGGTGGACGGCATCGATCAGATTGATATCCAGAATCAGGATATCCCTGCGCTTCTGTACGCTGCCGGCAAAAACCATGTCGGCCCCGAATATGTCCCGCGCCTGCGCGGCGCTGGCCACTTCCTCGGATATCATTTCAGAAAACGGCACAAGGTCCAGCACGTCGCGGAAACTGCGAATCTGATCGAATTTTGACGCGAGCCTCGACATCAAGGCGTCGCAGATGTACAGGTTTTCCGGATCCCGGCCCACATTGGTAAAAGGGAGGACCGCAAGGCGCATTTCCTTCTGATGAGCCGGTCCGCCCGGCCGGGACGGCATCCCTGTGAAAAACACGGTCACCGCCAGCAGCACAAGCAGGATCGCCGTCAAGGCCAAGGCAAGGGTACGCGTCCTTCCCCTCTTCGAGGAGCGCGGAACGGGCTCTTGACCGCTGCGGATGGAGCGCAGGTCCCGGGCCATTTCCCGCATGCTTTGATAGCGCTCCCCGGCGTTTTTGGCCAGGGCGCGGGAGATCGTTTGATCCAGAGCCGCGGGGATTTGGGGGACCGTGTTTCTGAGCGGGGGCGCAGGAGAATGCAGCAGCTTGTCGAGGACGGCGGCGGCGTGAGGGCCGCTGAAGGGCGGATCCCGGGCAATCATTTGGTAGAGAACGATCCCCAGGGAAAAGATGTCGGTCCGGTGATCCACTGTGCCGCCCCGCGCCTGCTCGGGAGACATGTACGACAGCGTCCCGAAAACCTTTCCCTCCGTCGTCGAATCCGCGGTCGATACCGTGCTGCCGTCCTCCTCAAACCCGGCTTTCCGGTCCTCCAGTTTTGCCAGCCCGAAGTCCAGGACTTTGGCCAGATTCTCCTTCGTAATCATCAGGTTCGAGGGTTTGACGTCCCGGTGCACAATCCCCGCCGCATGCGCCCTGGAAAGCGCGTCGCTGATCTGAATGCCGTAATCCAGTATCTGGTCCAAGGTCAGATCTCCGCTGGAGATCGCCTCCTGGAGCGTTCTCCCCTCGATGTACTCCATGGCCATGAAGCAGGCGCCGTCCACTTCGTCTATTTCGTAGATGGTGACGATGCCGGGATGATTCAGGGCCGAGGCGGCGCGGGCCTCCCTCTTAAACCGCTCGATTTTCTCGCGATCCCGGGAGAATGCTTCCTGCAGAAACTTCAGGGCGACGGGCCGCCTCAATCGGGTATCTTCGGCCTTATAGACGATCCCCATGCCGCCGCCGCCGATCCGGGACAGGATCCTGTAATGAGAAATCATCCGGCCGATATCCGGCATGCATGCCTCCTCAACGAGGTCCGTTCCATGCTATTTCCTTTTAATTCGGATTTCGGACGGCAAATGAGCAAAAAAGAGAAGGGCTCTTGCCGGTTTGCAGTCACGCTCCTTTTATAAAATGGGGCTGCGCGGCTCCAGCCCGCCTGTCGACGACGCGCGCGGCCTTCATTTCGAACCTCGGCAGCGGTTCGGCGGAAAGCTCGACCCCGATCCGCAGCCCGAGCCTGTGGGCGGCTTCCCGCTCGAGCGCCCCTGCGACGTCCCCGGGATTTTCCCCGGCAACCTCGACAACGATCCTGAGCGCATCCATCGCGTCGATTTCATCCACAATCACCCTGAATTCCTCCACGCGCGGGAATGAGCGGACGATGGATTCCAGGGAGCTTGGGAATATGTTCACCCCCCTGACGATCAGCATCTGGTCGACGCGGCCTATGATGCCGCCTTCCATGCGCGCATAAGTGCGGCCGCATCCGCAGGCATCCCGGTTGATGCGCACGTGATCCCCCGTGCGGTATCGCAGGACCGGCGATCCGATCCTGTCCAGGTTCGTGATCACCAGCTCGCCCTCGTCGGACGGTTTCATGGCCCGAGGGTCGATCACCTCAACCAGGAACTCCCCCTCGTTCAGGTGGACGCCGCACTGTCCCAGGCAGGTCATTCCGTGGGCGCCGATTTCGGTCGCCCCGGTATGGTCGTAAACCCGGGCCCCCCAGGCCTCCTCGATCCTGGCCTTGGTTCCCGGGACGCTGCCGCCGGGCTCGCCGGCGACGATGATTTTTTCGACCGCGGACCGCTCCGGTTCGATATTCTCCCTGCGGGCCACCTCCGCGAGGTGCAGCGCGTACGAAGGCGTGCAGCAGAGCACCGTCGCCTGGAGCTGGACGAGGTTTTTCAGACGCTGGCGGGAATCCTGGGCGCCCCCGGAAATGGCCAGGGCCCCGATTTTCCTGCAGCCGGCCCAGGCCGCCCAGAATCCGATGAAGGGGCCGAAGGAGAATGCGAAAAAGATGCGGTCCGCCGGGGTTACGCCGGCGGCGCAGTAAACCGCCGCCCAGCAGCGCGCCCACCAGTCCCAGCTCTCGGGCGTGTCGAGCCAGCGCAGGGGCTTGCCCGTCGTGCCCGAAGTCTGGTGCAGGTGGATGTACCGGTCCAGGGGAAAGGTCAGGTTTGTGCCGAAAGGGGGATGCGCCTCCTGGTCCTCGACCAGTTCACCCTTGCGCGTGAACGGCAGGGAACTGAAATCCTCGAGGCAATGAAGCTGCCGCGCATCCGTGAAACCGGCGCCTCGCAGCCTGCGGCCGTAAAAGGAATTGGATGCGAGCAGTTCCTTTAAAAGCGTCCGCAGGCGCGCCAGCTGGCGCCCGGCGATAGCCTCGCGGTTTGCGGTTTCTGAGGCCCGATCGAAGTAGGATATTTCCATAGGAAATCCCGCCCGAACGGCTTTCCCCACCCTTGGCGCGGCACCCGGGAGCGGCGCGTGGAGATCCTCCGGGGAAAGCGGATCATTGAATCGCCGGCTTCGAGTGTTTGGCGAAGAAGGCGTAAACACTCGGCAGGCTGGCCGTGATCACGGGGCCGTGGCTCACACCCTTCATTTCGTTGTATTCGCAGGTCATGCCCAATTCCTTCGCCTTCTCGACCCATTGGCGGGTGTTGGCGACGGGAACCGCCTCGTCGACGTCGCCATGAACGAATAGCACCGGCATATTTCTGATTTTCTCCAGGCTGCCGGGATCGAGGCCGAAGGCGGCGGGCGCGACCGGCGCCAGAGCGGCCCAGATCGACGGGTACTTGACGCCCAGGTAAAGCGTTCCGGCGCCGCCCATGGAATGGCCCATCAGGTATATCCGGCGCTCATCGACGTTGAACTCTTTGCGGACGAGGCCCAGAACGTTCATCACGTCTTTTTCGCTCAATTCGCGCAGGTTGGGCGGATCGTTGGCGTTGAAAAACATGCCGGCCTTCGGTTTGGCCTTTGCCTCGGCGTCCGGTTGAGCCGTTTGGGTCTTGTTGGCCGTTTTGGGCGGGGCTTTGCTGAAGTCCTTTTTCTGGCCCATGGGGATGCCATACCAGCCGCGTTCGTTGTAGCCCATGGGGCCGACGAGAATATAGCCGCCTTCTTCGGCCAGATCCACGGCCTCTTTGGTGAACATGAACTGCGGACCGGCGCCCAGGCCGTGCAGCGTGACGATGAGGGGCGCTTTTTTTTCTTCGCCAACCTTCGAGGAGACAAACAAAAGATACTTCAGGTCTTCGTCCGTCTCTTCGAAGCGATAGGTCCGTTCCTGGACGCGGGGATCCGTCTGAAACGGCGTGAGACCGCCGCGCTGGCCCATTTTCGCCTTGGGCTGGGCTTGCGCCGCGGGATCCTGCGCGATCGCCGACGGAGCCTGCAACAACCCGATCGCCAGGCACAATGCTGCAATTGCAATAATGATTTTCTTTCGGGATTCGGATTTCATGCGTGTGTCTCCTGTTGAACGTTCCATAGTCAGGCCGTCTGAAGGCGAATCGGCTCCCGGGAGATGCGACTCGTTTGGGGACAGGTATAGAATGGCTGCAATTCTTCTGTCAAGCCATAATAAATAATCCGGTAAGCGGCTGAAATGGCGCCATCCGTTTCGGGGTCGGTATCGGGATCGGTATCACCGTTGATATCGGCTTCCCGATTTCGAAAGCGACCCCGATACCGACTCCGAACCCGATCGGTTTGGTCCCGGGTACGCTGATCCGGAGATCCGCTCGCGCGCATTCACACGCCGGGATCGCTAGTCGATTTTTTTCATCCCTTTTAGCGCCATGTAGCCCATCGTCTGGTAGACCCCGTTGAAGAAGGGCGCCAGCTGAAGCGCGCTGAACATCATCGGCTTGCCGAGACGCTTGATGTCGCAGGGATTGTGCTCCAGCCCCGCCGGGATGTAGAGGACCGTGGCCTTCGTGATGACGTGCCTCTCGTATTCCGGCCCCATGAAATATTCGATTTCGCCGTCGAAGGATCCGACGAGATCCGGCAGCTCCGCCCCGAGGAAAAACAGGTATTCATCGGTGTCGTGGTGGTGCGATTCCAGCTCCAGCCGGTACGGCTTGGTGAACATCTGCCAGCCCATGTTGATTTTTGCCCCCGGCAGATCGCTGTCGCCCCGGAAATAGGCCTGGGGCCCGGCGACCACGTCCGTTATGGTGTTTTCCTTGAGCTTCGTGCTGAATAGATGGTCGTAGATGTGGCCGTCGGTTCCCTCGGGCCATGGCGGGGGATTTCTGAAAAACGGCGAGGCGGCCTGCTTGGGTTCCTGTCCGCTTCCGCCCTTGGCCGGAGCCGCACCCTGCCCGCTCCCGTACTGCGCGGCCGCCGCGTTGGTCACCCCCAACTGGGTCAGAGCGGTCGCAATCGCCAGGCCGGCCGTTGCGCCCGTAACACCCTGGAAAAAATCCCTCCGGCTTGTACCTTTGCTGCTGTCTTCTTTGGAACTCATTGTTTTTCTCCTGACTGGTTTTCCCTTTATAAGGATTGATACGGAAAAAGTCCGTCCATCCGAATCTAGGCTATGCTATTCAGAATCGATCCGGAAAGCAACGTGTGCCTGCACAATCGATTTTTTTAGTTTCCCGCCAAACCTGCTTCAAAGAGGTGTAAAATCGCAGATCAGAGCTCATCTTGAAAACACCTGGAGGAGGCTGCAGTGACCCCGGAAAGCAACAAGCGGATCGTCAGGGAGTTTTATGAAGAGGTACTGTGCGGGCACAATCTGGACGCGGCGCAGCGCTACATTCACGAAGACTACATCCAGCACAACCCCTATGCGGCGCAGGGCATCGCCGGATTTCTCGAATTTCACAGGGCGTTTTTCACCTCCATTCCGGATGCCCGCCCCACGATCCACATGATCGTGGCTGAAGGGGATCTGGTATTCGTGTACGGCACCTATACGGGGACCCATAAGGGGAGGGGATTTCTGGACCTCCCGCCCACGGGTAACAGGATGCGCTACGACGTGGTCGACATGTTCCGCTTGCGGGACGGGAAGCTTTGCGAACATTGGGATGTCGCCGACACCAGGGCCATCTTCACCCAGCTGGGGGTGATTCCGCCGGAAACGCCCAATTCATAGAAAGCGGGATTTTATATGCCCCTGGATCCGCAGACCCGCGCCGTTCTCGTTCAAAAGGAACTAACTCTTATACCTCACCACTTCCTGAATCGGTCGGCGCGGGCTGCGGTAGGTGTTGATGACGCTGTCCGGATCCGCATAGCCGAGCGCGATTCCGATCACGATATCCACGATCGGCTATTTAAACACCGCGGCGCCCCATGCATCAATGATTTCTGTTCGAGGGGGCCGAAGCCGCAAAATATTATTCCTGTCGGTGCCGTCTGTAGTAGAATCAACGGCAATTTCCATTGAAGGTCCGCATGGCATGGGACCGGTAAATTGGAAGGTTGGGCGGGATAAGAGCCCTTAAAAACCGTCGGGATTTCTTCAGATCCCCCCGGAGCCGGGGTCCGGCGGCCGCCTTCATGACACTTCACCGATATCCGGAGCACCTAAGACAACCATGATATGGAAACGAAACGCGCCCAATTACCCTCTGGATCCGGCAACTCAAAAGCACCTTCCATGGCTCCTGCTGCTTTTTTTCGGAAGCGGCTGCGCGGCCCTCATATACGAGATAGTGTGGCTGCAACTGCTGGAACTGGTTGTCGGTTCTTCCGGAGTATCCCTGGGTGTCCTGCTCGGCACCTTCATGGGCGGAATGTGCCTGGGCGCCTTGCTGCTTCCCCGCGTCATTTCACCAGGATTTCATCCTCTGCGCGTTTATGCCCTGCTGGAACTGGGCATCGGGATTTTGGGGGCAGCGGTCCTGTTCGGCCTGCCCTTTCTTGCCGATTTCTATGCGGGCCTCTTCCGGCATGGAATATTTTCCCGCGCCCTGGTCGCCGGAGTGTGCCTGTTTCCGCCGGCCGTCCTGATGGGGGCGACCCTTCCGGTTGCCGCACGTTTCGTCGAATCGACCCCTCGAGGCGTTTCCTGGATGGGCTTCTTTTACGGCGGGAACCTCCTGGGCGCCGTCGCCGGATGCCTGGCGGCGGGATTTTTCCTGCTGCGGATCTACGACATGCCGGCGGCTTCGCTTGTCGCCGTCGCGATCAATGTCTCCATCGCCCTTGTGGCGCTTGTGCTGGCGTCCAGAAGCGCCTATCGGGCTCCTGCCGCCTGCTCCCCGGAAGCATCGACGGATGATGCCCTGTCCGCAGGTCTGATATATCTTGCGATCGCCCTGTCCGGGCTGTGCGCGCTTGGGGGCGAAGTTGCCTGGACCCGCCTCCTGTCTCTGCTGCTGGGGGGCACCGTCTACACTTTTTCCATCATTCTGGCCGTATTCCTGATCGGGCTGGGCATCGGCGGCAGCGCGGGCGCGGCTTTGGCCCGCTCTTCATTGAATCCGCGGATGGGGCTTTTCCTGTGCCAGATGCTGCTGGCGGGGGCCATAGCCTGGGCGGCGTTTCTTATTTCC
>JAFGAO010000138.1 GCA_016933615.1 Acidobacteriota bacterium | reverse complement strand
TTCAGCAAGGACGAAATTCTCTGGTCGGCCTACGCCAACGGGCACACAATCGTGTGGATCATCGGCCTCCTGACGGCGGGCTTGACGGCGTTTTACATGTTCCGCCTTGTGTTCCTGACGTTTTACGGCAAACCCCGGTATTCCGAAGCGACGGCGCATCACCTGCACGAATCTCCGCCGAGCATGACGGTCCCGCTGGTGATCCTGGCCATCCTGTCTGTGATCGGCGGTTTTGCGGGCCTTCCGGCATGGATGGGAGCGAACAGGTTCGCGCATTTCCTGGAACCCTCCCTGGTGCATTCCCTGCACGGAGAACATGCGCACCATTCGCTTTCACTGGAAATCGGGTTCGCAGCCTTATCGGTGGCGGTCGCGTGTTTGGGGATCTTCATCGCATACCGGATCTACATACAGCGGCCCGAAAGGGCGGAAGCGCTTGCGGCCCGTTTCCGAGGCCTGCACAGGCTGCTGCTGCGGAAATACTACGTGGATGAAATGTACGATGCCGCCATCATAAATCCCGCGAAACGGGCGTCCACCGACGTGTTGTGGAAGGGATTCGATGTCGGCCTGATCGACGGCATCGTCAACGGATCCGGCCGGTCGATTCAGGGACTCGCGTCCGTGCTCAAGGGCATTCAGAACGGACTCATCCGCAACTACGCCGTCTGGATACTGATGGGCGCGGTTGCGGTGCTTTTTTATATCTCCGTCTTACGGGGCTGATGCGACGATAACGACATGGAAATTGGCAATATCCTATCATGGGTCACGTACCTGCCGGCGCTGGTCGCCGGGGTCATCATTCTGACGCCGCGGGCCTCCGCCAAGGCGGCCAAATGGCTGGCCTTGCTGGGTTCGTCCGCAGTCTTCATCCTTTCGCTGCACCTCGTAATTCATTTCGATTCCGCCAAAGGCGGCATGCAGTTCGAGGAATCCTGCGAATGGATGCGCACGGCCGCATTTGCGATCCGCCATCACCTGGGAATAGACGGGATCAGCCTTTTCCTGGTGATTCTGACGACCTTTCTCACGCCGCTGGCGATCCTCTGCTCCTGGGAATCGATCACCCGAAGGGTCAAATCCTACCTGGTCTGCCTCCTGACCCTCGAAACGGGCATGATAGGAGTATTCTGCGCCCTGGACCTGGTGCTCTTCTATATCTTCTGGGAAGTCATGCTGATTCCGATGTACTTCCTGATCGGCGTCTGGGGAGGCGAAAGAAGGATTTACGCAGCGGTCAAATTCATTCTGTATACCATGGTCGGATCCCTGCTGATGCTGGTGGCGATCATCTACCTCTATTTCGCCCACGGAGGCAGCACCTTCGATCTCGTGGAAATAACCCGGAGCCTGAGTTCCGGCGCCCTGATGCTTACCTCCCGTGAAGAATTCTGGCTTTTCATGGCCTTCCTGCTCGCGTTCGCCATCAAGGTCCCGATGTTCCCGTTCCATACGTGGCTCCCGGACGCGCACGTGGAAGCCCCGACCGCCGGGAGCGTCATCCTGGCGGGCGTCCTGCTCAAAATGGGAACCTACGGACTGCTCCGGTTCTGTCTCCCGCTCTTCCCGGGAGCCGCGGTCGACGCCGCGCCCTACATTTCCGTTCTCGCGGTCATCGGAATTATTTACGGGGCCCTGGTCGCCATGGTGCAGCCGGACCTGAAAAAACTTGTGGCCTACTCTTCCGTCAGTCACATGGGGCTGGTCGTGCTGGGCATTTTCGCTTTTAACATGCAGGGGCTTCAGGGCGCAACGGTGCAGATGCTCAACCACGGCCTGTCGACGGGCGCGCTCTTCCTTCTGGTGGGAATGATTTACGACCGCCGGCACACGCGCCGGATCGCCGATTTCGGAGGCCTGGCGCACGTGAGCCCGGTGTATGCCGCGGCCTTCATGATCGTCACGCTTTCGTCCATCGGCCTCCCGGGCCTGAACGGTTTCGTGGGCGAAGTGCTGGTCCTGATGGGAAGCTTTGCCAGCAGCAAAATCTTCGGCTCCCTGGCGGCTCTGGGAATGATTCTCGGGGCGGTCTACATGCTCTGGATGTATCAGCGCGTATTCCTGGGCAAACTGGAAAATCCGGACAACGGGGCGGTAAAGGATATCGGCATCAGGGAAAAACTGATTCTCCTTCCGATTGTACTCGTGATGCTGTGGATCGGCGTTTACTCGGGGCCGTTCCTGAGCCGCATGGAGGTCTCGCTCTCGCTGGTCGAGGAGCGGATAGAAAGCGTACGCGATCCCGGAAGAATCTACCGCGCCCAACACCCCCGGAATCCGGATCAACAGGTTGACAAATAAGACAATGGGCAACGACTTCATACTACTGATACCGCAAATTGTTTTGGTCATCGCCGCAATGGCGCTCATGCTGCTCGAGCCTTTCACCCCGGCCGCGCACAAAAGCCGGATGGCCAGGATCGCGGTGCTTGCGGCAGCCGTTGCCGCATTCAGTCTCGGCTCCCAATGGAGCGACCGGCCCCGTACGATCCTCGACGGAATGTATGCGGTCGACAATTTCAGCGTATTCTTCCAGTGGCTCTTCCTGGTCATCCTGGCGGTCTCCGCGATCATCTCGATGAAATTCAACGAACGGGAGGGCATAAACCGGGGCGAATACTACTCCCTGCTGCTTTTCGCCTCCTCCGGCATGTGCCTGATGGTTTCCAGCAGCGACCTTATTCTCACTTTCATCGGGATAGAAATTCTTTCGATCGCGACCTACGTCCTCGCCGGTTTCAAGCGCGCCGATATCCGTTCCAATGAAGCCTCGCTGAAATATTTTCTTTTGGGGTCCTTCGCCACGGCGTTTCTGCTCTACGGCATCGCACTCATTTACGGCAGCACCGGCAGCACCAATTACCAGACGATCCGGGAACTGGCTTCCATGCAGGGAGGCTTCCAGAATACGACCCTGATCGGGATGGGCCTCCTGCTGGTTGGTTTCGGCTTCAAGATTGCCCTGGTGCCGTTCCACTCATGGGCTCCGGATGTCTACGAAGGGGCGCCCACCCCCGTGACGGCATTCATGACTGTGGGACCCAAAGCGGCGGGATTCGCAACCCTGATACGGATCCTGGTTGAAGCCGTCCCCTTCCTGGCCGATGAATGGTCTTCCGTCCTTTGGCTGCTGTCCATCCTGACCATGATCCTGGGAAATGTCGTCGCCGTCCTGCAGACGAACGTCAAACGCATGCTGGCGTATTCCGCCATCGCCCACGCCGGATATATCCTGGTCGGAATCGTGACCAACAGCGGGCCGGGCTACAGCGCCGTCCTTTTCTATCTCGTTGTTTACACGATTATGAACATGATCGCGTTCAGCGTGATTCTTTCGGTCAGCGGTTCCGGGGATACCCGCGTGTACCTGAAAGACTACACCGGCATGGCCCGCAGATCCCCCTTTGCCGCCGCGGCGCTTTCCCTGTCGCTTGTTTCCCTGGCGGGCATACCCCTGACGGGAGGATTTATCGGGAAGTTCTTCCTCTTCAGCGCCGCCGTCCGGAACGGCTACATAGGGCTGGCCGTGATCGGGGTGCTCACCAGCCTCGTTTCGGTTTTTTACTACTTCCGCCTGCTTGTAATCATGTATATGAAAGACCCCGATGAGACGGCCGCAGCGCCGGAACCCATGAGCTGGCTGGTTCAGGCCGTGATCGTGATGGGAGTCGTAGGCATTCTATGGCTGGGAATTTTCCCCGATCAGATCCTCAATCTGGCCGATTTTTCGATCCTTGCCCCCAAATAAACAAATCCCCCATTGGAGCCGGTCATGATCGACATACGCAAGAAACTGCAGGACGAGCTTAACAATATAGAACGCGAACTGCGCGTGGAACTGCCGAAGGAAATCCTTCGCGCGCGTGAACTCGGAGATCTCAGCGAAAATGCCGAATACAAGGCCGCGAAAGAGAGACAGGCTTACCTCGAGGGCCGAAAGGCGCAGCTGCAGCAGAGGATGGCATCCCTGTCCCTGGTAAACCTGGACAAGATTCCGGCCGATCGGGCGGCGTACGGCTCCAGAGTGGTGCTCTACGAGTACGAAACGGACAGAGAAGTGCAATACAGGCTGGTTTCGGAGGAGGAATCCGATATCGCCAGGGGACACATATCCATCACGTCTCCGATTGGACGGAGCATTGTCGGGAAAATGGTGGGGGACGAAATCGAAATCGTCACCCCCTCGGGGAAAAAAGACTGCGAACTGCGCAGCCTCAAGACCATCCACGACCTGGAAGAGTAATCGGGGGCCTTGTTTTCCGTTTCCGAACCGGAGGCGGATTCTGCAGGCGGAGGGGAAGCTTATGCTGCAGCCAGTGTCTTTTCTTCAAGTTTCAGCTTTCTGTCATTGAGCTTTTTGAGAAGTGTTTGCTATAATCCACGATTTGTCCGGCATGTATGGCTGACGAAGAACAAGGACCATTCCTGGCACGATCCCTGCGCTTTATGCAGGAAGCTCTTCGCAAATCCGGGCCTGCGGCCGTAGCCGGTTATACGTTGCTGGCTGCGATCATGGTCCTGGGCGGGATCGGATACGCGCTGGACGCATGGCTCGGCACATCCCCCTGGTTCCTGGTAGCCGGGCTGTTATTGGGCATTGTCGTCGGGTTCGTGGAACTCGCGAAAATTATTTGGCGAAAATGAAGCTTGTCTGGTGGATGCTGTCGGGCGCTATCCTGACGACGCTGATCCTGACGATTCCGCTGAAGCCGGACTTCCGGCTGGAATTATGGATCGGGATGGCGGGTCCGCTCTTCTCCGCCGTCGTCTCCTGGATGGCGATGCACCGGCAGTACGGCAGAAGCCCCGAAGGGATGACCGCCCTCATGATTAAGGCTTTCGCCGCCAAGATGATCTTCTTTGCAGGATATATTGCAGTTTTCGTGATCTCCGGCCGGTTGGAACCGATTCCATTCGTGGTCAGCTTCGTCTGTTATTTTCTCGCGCTGCACGGTGTGGAAGCTTTCGGATTGCGCCGGCTGCAGTCTTGCGGCCGCCCCGGGGGAGATCCAGGGACAATAAAGGGACAGGCAAGGAAAAACCAATGATGTCAGCCGCTCAAGAACACGGTGCCTCGGAAGGCTTCAACGCCGGCGAAACGATAATTCACCATATCGCCGACACCGTGGAACACCCCATTATTCACCTGCCGAAAGTCTTCGGAATAGATTTTTCGATTACCAAGCATGTCTTCATGCTGTTTTTTGTCGCGATCCTGGTTTTCGTAATCGTCACTTGGATCGTCCGGCGCTATCTGAAGCAGGGTCCGGTTCCGACCGGTGCGGGGAATGCGCTGGAACTGGTTGTGCAATGGGTTCGCGACTCCATCGTCGAGCCGAATGTGGGACGGAAATGGGTCCCTACCTGGGCGCCGCTGATCCTCACTTTTTTCGCCTTTATTTTCACGGCGAACCTGATCGGCCTGATCCCGATTTTCGAAACCTTGGCTCTACTGAACCACTGGGTGTTTCACGCGGGAGACGATACGGTTTTCGGCAGGCTTCTGCACGGCGGCACCACAGCCACGGCCAACTTCAACGTTACCGCCGGCCTCGCCCTGGTGACCTTTTTCTCCATCATAGTGGCGGGATCGAAGGCGCATGGATTCATCCAGCACTGGAAGAACATCGTGCCCCACGGCATGGCGTGGCCGATTTACATCCTGCTGATCCCGATTGAAATCCTGGGCATGCTCGTGAAACCGTTCGCACTGACCATGCGGCTTGCGGCGAACATGACCGGAGGGCACATCGCGATCCTGGCGGTTCTTTCCCTGGTGTTTCTTTTTACGGAAATGGCCCAGAACGCCCTCGCGGGCATCGCCGTCGGCATGTTCGTATCGGTGCCCCTGGCGCTCGGCATTTCCGGGCTTGAACTGATCGTGGTCCTCGTTCAGGCTTACGTTTTCACGCTGCTTTCGGCCGTGTTCATCGGCATGGTCATACACGTTCATCATTAAGCAACGAATCTTTCTCGAAAGGATAGAAGAATGAAGAAGACAGTATTTTCCCGCAGTGTCATGGTGGTTGCATTTGTGGCCGTCCTGCTGATTTCAGGGCCGGCCGTTTACGCTGCCGACGCCGCCGCTGCGGAGCATGCGGCTCCGGTATGGCACTATTTCGGCGCGGCTCTCGGATTGGGCCTGATCGTTATCGGCGCGGCTTTGGGAATTGGGAAATTTGCAGCCGCCGCGGCGGAAGGCATCGCCCGGCAGCCTGCGGCCGCAGCCCAGATCAGCGGCGCGGTCAACCTGCCTCTCTTCCTGCTGGAAGGGGTCGCGATCATTGCCGAGGTCGTCGTCCTGCTCATCGTCCTTCTGAAGTAAGCAGCGAGGGAAACTCATTATGGATAATCCATTGGTCCAGGTGAATCCGGGATTGGCTATCTGGGCGATCGTCGTTTTTCTGGTGCTTCTGTTTCTCCTCAGTAAATTTGCCTGGGGCCCGCTGCTCCGGGCTCTTGAGGCACGACAGGAAAAAATCAGCAAGTCCCTGGAGGACGCGCAGAAGGCCCAGCAGGAGCTGGAGCGATTGAACCGGGAATCCGCGGACATTCTCAGGAAAGCCCACGCGGAGGCGGATGCGATCGTTTCCAAAAGCTATGCCGAATCCGAGAGGCTTCGGGAAGAAATCAAGCAGAAAGCCCGTGCCGACGCCGAAGCCATCATTCGGGATGCGCGCAGCCAGATCGAGACGGAAACCGGCAAAGCGCTGCGTCAGATCCGCAGCGAGATAGCGGACATGTCCGTCATGATCGCCTCGAAGCTGATTC
>JAFGAO010000012.1 GCA_016933615.1 Acidobacteriota bacterium | reverse complement strand
TTGGAGATGGGTAAAGGGCGAACACAAGGTTCGCCCCCGTTGAGGCTGATTGGAGATGGGTAAAGGGCGAACACAAGGTTCGCCCCTACTATAGCCTTCAAACACATTACTTAAATAACAACAAATAAAGATTTTGTAATAATCATATAAACGAATTCCCCTCTTCGGCCGAAAAGCTTAGTTGAAACATAAAAAAGTCGCCGCATGCCGGGTGCCGGCACGACCCGGGAAATGTTGCAGCAATCCGGGCGCCTGATTCCCGGGTGACTGTGCAGCCGGCTTTTGGATTTGCGGCCGTTACAGGAAATCGCGCAGAGAAAACCGCTGATATGACGCCCAGGCCCCACACGCTTCTTGTAGTAGATGCCGACGCTGCGAACCGCGATTGGATGACCCGCCTGCTCTCGGGAGAAGGATTTCATGTATCGGCGGTCGAAAACGGCAAATCCGCGCTGCAGTGGATCAAAGACAACCCGGCGGATTTGATTCTTCTGGAGATCGATGCGCCGGGCGACAACGGGCTTAAGGCTCTCAGAGATCTGAGAAAAAAATACGATCCGGTCCAGCTGCCCATAATCGCGTTAACCGCAGAGACAGGCAACGGGCATGCGGTGGATGCCTTAAATTGCGGCGCCAGCGACACCATAGCAAGACCGGTGGATTCCGCCATTGTTCTGGCACGGATCCGGACGCAACTGGCGCTCAAACGCGCCGAGGAAGCGCTCAGAGAAAGCGAGGAGCGCTATGCTCTTGCCGCGGTCGGATCCAACGACGGGCTCTGGGACTGGCATTTCAGGACCAGCAGGGTCTACTTCTCCCCGCGGTGGAAATCCATGCTGGGCTACGATGCCGACGAGATCGGCGAAAAGCCGGAAGAGTGGTTTCGCAGAATACACCCGGACGACGTCAACCGGGTTCACGCCGACATAACCGCGCATCTGGGGCAGCTGACACCCCATTACGAGGGGGAATACCGCATCCAGCACAAAGACGGCAATTACCTGTGGATGCTGGGGCGCGGCATTGCCGTTCGAAACAGCAGGGGAAGAGCCTACAGGATGGCGGGATCGCAGACCGACATCACGCGCGGAAAGGTTGTCGATGTCCTGACCGGACTCCCCAACCGCGTCCTTTTTATGGACCGACTCGGACGCTCCTTCGCCCTTGCCAAGCGCAGCCATTTCAAGTCCTTTGCTCTCATCTTCCTGGATCTGGACAGTTTCAAGCTGATCAACGACAGCCTGGGGCATCTCATCGGCGACCAGATGCTGGTCACCATAGCGGGAAGGCTCGAAGCGACCGTCCGGTCCTGCGATTCGATATCCCGGTTGGGCCGCAATCACACAGTCGCCCGTCTCGGAGGCGATGAATTCACGATTCTCCTGGACGATATTTCAAGCACCCAGGACGCAATCCGCATAGCGGAGCGCATCTCGGCCGAACTCTCGAAACCTTTCAAGATCAACAGCCAGGATCTGTTCCCCACCGCCAGCATCGGCATCGCCGTTTACAACCCGGCCTACACCACTCCCGAGGAAATTCTGCGGGATGCGGATACGGCGATGTACAGCGCCAAAGCGCTCGGCAAGGGGCGCTATGAAATTTTCGACTCCGACATGCGCGCCAACGCCGTCGCGCGCCTGCAGCTGGAAAACGAGCTGCGGCGCGGCATGGAGAAGCAGGAGTTCGAAATCTACTACCAGCCGGTGGTCGCCCTAAGAACAAGGAAAATTACCGGTTTCGAAGCCCTGATCCGGTGGAACCACTGCGCGCGGGGGGTCATTCCGCCGGGAGAATTTATACCCGTGGCCGAAGAAACGGGGTTGATCGTTGCGCTGGGGCAATGGGTGTTCGAAACGGCCTGTCAGCAGGCGCGCATCTGGCAAACCCGGTTCGGCGCCACCCAACTCTCGATCAACATCAACATATCCGCCCGGCACTTCCTTCAGTCGAATCTGGTTGAATACTGCCGGAACGTTCTACACGAAACGCAGCTTTCCGAAAGCAGCCTTGTCCTGGAAGTCACGGAAAGCGCCATGATGCCCGATCCGGATACGGCCATCGAAGTCATGCGTCGTTTGAAGTCTTTCGGCATCAAGCTGGCCATGGACGATTTCGGCACCGGGTATTCCTCGCTCAGTTACCTGCACCGTTTTCCCCTGGATTGCCTGAAAATCGACAAATCGTTCATCTCGCGCATGATGGAGGACGACGAAATCGTGCGCACCATTATCACGCTGGGAAGGAATCTGGGGCTGCAGGTAATAGCCGAGGGCGTGGAAACCGAGAGCCAGATTGAAAGGCTTATGCAGCTGGGATGCAGCTATGCCCAGGGGTACATTTTCTCCATCCCGGTGCACGCGTCCGAAGCCACGGACCTGCTCATGGCCGAACAGTTCCATCCCCCCACGCTGGCGGATGCGGCTTTCGGCGAGTATTCCCTGATGACGGAGTGAGCCGTCGCAAGGGCGGTCTGCCGGATTGCCCCCGGAAATATCTGCCGGGACGCTCAAAAATCCGTTATTCCGGACGGGGCCGGTACCCGCGGCCGCCGTAGCAGAAATAATCAAAATCCGCCGCGCGCCGCGCTCCCGAAAGATCCTGGCAGAACATGCCCACGAACGCTCCGGTGAAATTGGGATTCCACTGCGGACCCGCCTCGTCGGCCAGGGCGCTGGCATCGAACTGTTCCGGGATCCAGTGCCACTGCGGGTCCGCTCCCGCAGTCCGGAAAGCGAACAAAAGGCGTTCACGGTCCACTTCAACCCTCAGGTAAACTGTTTTATTGCCCTCGATCGCGATCGGTTTTGAAAAAACGTCGGCCTGGGCCTGATCCGGCAGGCAGGACATCACCCGGATGTGTTTCCCGATCTCCTCGTCGTGAGATATATGGAGGTAATGGTATTTGCTGCCGTTGTAATAGCAGACAAGTCCGGCCGTCTGCTGGAAGCGGTCCGGTTCGAAGTCGACCGCCGTGGACGCGCTGTAGCAGTGCGACTGCTGGCGCCTGGCGACCAGGGACTGGCGGTAGAGGCTGCCGAGCGATTCCCGCCCGAAAAGGCGCAGGAAACCGGGACGCTCCTTCAGGCTGAAAAGCTCTTCGGGCCAGGGCGAGCGCAGCCACTGGAAATCCGGGGGCAGTTCCGGGCCGTCGAAGTCCTCCCGCCCGGGCTTTTCTGGGAAGACGTACGGCTCTAATGTCGGTGCCGGCGTCTCCGAATGCGGCATCCCCTGACCGTCTTCCGTCCGCAGCCACCCGTCCTCCGACCAG
>JAFGAO010000137.1 GCA_016933615.1 Acidobacteriota bacterium | reverse complement strand
GTCCTCCTGCCCGGTTTTTTCAGGAGCACGACCTGTTCCTCGCCGTCCTCTTCGTTCAAACGTACCTCTATGGTCTCGTCCTCGGAAATCTCCATGCGTTTGCCCGCGTAATCGGCCTGTATGGGCAGTTCTCGCCCCCCGCGGTCCACCAGCACCGCCAGCTGGATTCTCCTGGGGCGCCCGAGATCCATGATCCCGTCCATGGCGGCGCGTATCGTCCGCCCGGTGTGCAGCACGTCGTCCACCAGCACAAGGCTGAGATTGTCGACGTTGAAATCGATCAGGGTTTCGCGCAGTATGGGGTGGTCGCTGACGGCCGTAAGGTCGTCCCTGTAGAGCGTGATGTCCAGGATGCCGGAGGCGACGGGGCGTTTGAGGATGGCTCCCACTTTGCCGCGCAGCCGATCCGCCAGGTGCACCCCGCGGCTGCGGATGCCGATGAAGGCGAAGTCGTCGCCGGGGCTCAGTTTTTCGACAATTTCGGCAGAGATCCTCGCCAGCGCAAGGTCGATCTCTTCGGCCTTCATCAGGAGCCTGCCTTTAGCTTTCTTCATGTTGGAATTCGGGCTGAAAATTAATTGATCCTCTCCGGTGCGGGGCGATAATATCACACGGGAAAAAGCGTTGCAAAGGGCTAGTTGCGGCCTATACTGAATCGAGATGCTGGATATAAAAGTAAAATTGAAAGAAATCCGGGACCTGGGCGCGGACAATTACCTGCTGACCCTCGGTGCGCCGGAGCAGGCCCGGCTCATCCGGCCCGGACAGTTCGTCATGCTGAAATGCGCCGGGGATCTGGATGACCCTCCCCTCCTGCGCCGTCCGTTCACCGTTTTCAATGTCTCCAGGCACGCGCGCAGCGGCAAACCGGCGGGTCTCGAGCTCCTGATCAAGGACGTCGGAACGGGGACCCGCAGGCTGGTCCGCATGAAACCCGGACAAACCCTTTATTGCCTGGGCCCTCAGGGGCACGGTTTCAAGATTTCCTCCGGCATGAGGAACCGCCTGGAAATGGCCTGCCTGGTGGCAGGAGGGGTCGGCATCGCGCCGCTGTACCTGCTCGCCCGCGACCTGATGGAGCAGAACGTCAAACCCGTTCTTTTCTACGGCGGGTCCAAAATGGCCGATCTCGTGCTGCGGGACTATTTCGAAAAACTGGGAATGGATGTCCGGTACGCGACCGAAGACGGATCCTTCGGCCTGCGCGGGCTCGTCACGCAGCCTTTCGCGGATTTTATCGACCGGAACGCGCACCGGAACATCCGGGTTTATGCCTGCGGCCCCTGGAGGATGATGCAGGCGGTCGACAGGCTGTCGGCGCAGAAGAATCTCCCGTGCGAGGTCAGCCTCGAGGCGCGCATGGGCTGTTCGCTCGGGGCCTGTCTGGGATGCGTCGTTCGCTGCAGGGACCGGAGGGGAGAAGAGCAATACCTCCGGGTGTGCCAGGAAGGGCCCGTCTTCGACAGCCGGCTCGTCGACTGGGAAACGGAGCCGGTATAAAAAAGGGTTATGAAAAGTAACAAAGAAATGCTGACCGCCCCCCGCATGGCGGTGGAAATCGCGGGCGTGCGCTTCAAGAACCCCGTTCTCACAGCCAGCGGAACCTTCGGATACGGCCTGGAATTCGCCAACCTGATGGACCTCGGCTCCATCGGCGGCATCGTGGTCAAGGGCCTGTCCATGAAACCCATCATGGGGAATCCTCCGCCCCGCATCTACGAGACGGCGTCCGGCATGCTGAACGCCATCGGGTGGCAGAACATCGGAGCCGCTGAATTCGTCGCCTCCAAACTGCCGGCCCTGCGGAACTACGAAACAAAAGTCATCGTCAACATCGTCGGCTTCGAACTCGACGACTACCTGGAAGTCGCCCGGTTCCTGAACGACTGCCCCGGAATCGCGGCCCTGGAGCTGAACATCTCCTGCCCCAACGTGGAAAAGGGGGGCTTTCATTTCAACAAGAACCCGAAGGACACCTTCAAGGTCACGGCCGCGGCCAAAAAAGCCTCGAAGCATCTGCCCCTCTGGGTCAAGCTCTCGCCCAATGTCACCGACATTCGCGAATTCGCCCGCGCGTGCGAGGATGCCGGGGCCGACGCGGTATCGGCCATCAATACCCTTGTGGGCATGGCCGTGGACGTGGAAAAACGGCGGCCCAGGCTGCGCTTCCTCACGGGAGGCCTTTCCGGCCCGGCGATCAAGCCGGTCGCGCTGCGGATGGTCTGGGAGGCCTGCCAGGCCGTGAAAATACCCGTCATCGGGGTGGGCGGGATCGCCTCGACGGAAGACGCCCTGGAATTTTTGGTCGCCGGGGCGCGCGCGGTCCAGGTCGGGACCGCCAGCTTCTACCGGCCCGACGCCTCCCAGCGCATCGCCCTGGGCCTTCAGGAATACTGCCGGTCCCGCGGCATCGAAGACATCCAAGACCTGATCGGGAGCTTGCACGCCTATGAATGATCCGCGGACGCGCCTTATCGCCGCCCTGGACGTTGCCGACAGAAAGGCCGCCCTGGCGGCCGTGGACCGGCTGTCCGGCCACGTGGGCTGTTTCAAGATCGGACTGGAGCTTTTCACGCGGGAGGGACCCCGCCTCGTGGAAGAAATCCGGGACCGGGGAGAGAAAATATTCCTGGACCTGAAACTGCACGACATCCCCAACACGGTGGCCGGAGCCGTCCGCTCCGTCTGTATGCTGGGCGTCGACATGGTTACGGTGCACGCCTCCGGAGGCGCAGCCATGCTTGAAGCCGCGTGCAGAGAGGCCCGCTCCTCCGGATCCTCTCCCCTGGTTCTTGCCGTCACGGCCCTGACCAGCCTTTCCGAACGGGACATGGGCCGGTTCGGCATAGGCGGCTCGATAGAGGAGTGGGTGGAGCGGCTCGCCTGGACGGCATGCAACGCCGGGATCCGAGGCCTGGTCGCATCCGCTAAAGAGATTTCCATGCTGCGCGGCAAAATGGATCCCAACCTGCAGCTCGTCATCCCCGGCATCCGGCCGGCCGGATCGGATGCCCAGGACCAGGCCCGCACGGCAACGCCCTACGAAGCGATGAGGGCCGGAGCGAATTACCTCGTGGTCGGGCGACCCATTCTGAAAGCGGACGATCCCGCCGCCGCCGCGGATTCCATCGCCGGGGAGATCGCCCGGGCCCTGCGGGAATCATCGCTCCGCAATCCGTAAATTCATATTCGGGTCCTCAGCCGCCCGGAGCGCTCCGCAAAATTGCGGGACGCACCGAAGGGCGCCGCATCCCGAATTTTCCTTTTTGAATTGACTCTGCGTCCGAAAAGAGGAAACTGTTAGCAAAAAGCACTCATAGCATATAACTTCAGAAGGCTTCATTTGCGGGGGAGATACGACCATGGAACAGATGAAAAACAATTCTCAGGAAAGTATTCCCGGAATAGCGGGAAACCGGAGGGAATTTCTCAGGCACTGCATGGCGCTGGCGGGCGCCGGGATCGCGGGCTGCGTCGTGGTGTCCGGCTCCAGGGCCCGGGCCGAGGTCGTGGCCGCCGACGATCCGCGGCTGGAAATGCAGAGAATCACTTACCCGGCAGAGGGGGGGGAAATGAAGGCCTACATGGCCCGCCCAAAGGGGAAGGAAAAGCTTCCGGCCGTGATCGTGATTCACGAAATTTACGGGCTCAACGCGCATATCGAGGAGGTGACCCGGCGCATGGCGCTGGAGGGATTCCTGGCAATCGCGCCCGATGCCCTGTCGCCCCTGGGCGGCACGCCGGCCGACAGCCAGGAAGTGATGGGCAAGATGCGCAACCTGGATTCCGCGGCGACAACCAAGAACTTCGTCGCCGCGGTCAAGTACCTGAGAACGCATCCGCAGACTACCGGGAATGTCGGCTGCACGGGATTCTGCTGGGGCGGCGGGCTGACCAACCAGGTCGCGGTGCATTCGCCGGAATTGAAAGCGGCGGTTCCGTATTACGGCACGGTCCCGGCGGATGAAGATGTGCCGAAGATCAAGGCTTCCATGCTCTGCCATTACGCCGGAGAGGATGCGCGCATCAATGCGGGAATCCCGGGATTCGAGGCCGCCCTCAAGAAAGCCGGGATCGACTACCAAATTTATGTTTACGAGGGCGCCCAGCACGCCTTCAACAACGATTCCAACCCCGGCCGGTACCACAAGGAGGCCGCGGAGCTGGCCTGGAAACGCACGGTGGCGTTTTTCAAGGACAAGCTTCAGTAGCTTTCTTCCTGTTCGCGCCATACGCGCGCGAGGGTGTCGACAAACGGGCTGCAGTGGGTGAAGAAGCGCCTGTAGCCGGGGCAGAGGTAGTTCAGGCCCTCTTCCCCGTCTTCGGTCCGGACGAACCGGTCTTTGGGGCAGCCGCCGTTGCACATATCCAGAACGGCGCATTGGAGGCATTGCCGAGGCAGGGCGTCCCGTTTGGCCCTGCCGAAGGCTTGCTGTTTCGGGCTGTCGATAAGACGCGCCAGCGGAATTTCCCGGATATTTCCCAGGAAGTTTTCGGGCGCCGTGAAGTGGTCGCAGCTGTACAGGTCGCCGCTGCATTCCAGGACGGGCGCCCCGCCGCAGGTTTTACGAAAGATGCACAGGGTGTGCTCCAGCCCGAATGCCGGGCGCGCGGCCTCTTCGAATATCTGGACCTTGACGCGCCCGATATCCCGGTCCAGCCAGGCATCGAAAACCGAGCATAAGAACTCCCCCCAGGCGCCGGCGGGCACGGTCCGTTCGCTGACGCTTTCCTGCCCTGAGGGTTCCACAAGTGGGAGAAACGTAAGGTATGGAACCCCCAGGCTCCGAAAGAATTTGTATATCTCCAATGGAGCACAGGCATTGCCGGAATGAACAACGCAGAGACATTCGGTCTGCACGCCGTTTTCCCTCAAGCGCTCATACGCCCACATGACCTGTTCGTGGGTAGGCTCCTCTTTAACATTCACGCGGTACCGGTCGTGAAACTGCGACGGACCGTCCAGACTGAGCCCGACCACGAATTTCTCCTCTGAAAAGAAGCGACACCATGTATCATCAATCAAAATACCGTTAGTTTGAATACCGTTGACTATCCGCCGTTCCGGAGGACAGTGCTTTTTCTCGAGCGCGACAATCCTTCGGAAACCTTCAAGCCCGTATAAAGTCGGTTCTCCCCCATGCCATGAAAATTGGATCACCGGTTCTGTGCAGGCCTCGATATGCTGAAGAATATACAACTCCAGCAGTTCATCGGACATTCTTCGGGATCCGGGAAACAAACGGGGAAGGTAGTAGCAGTAACGGCAGCGCAGGTTGCAGCGCGCCCCGACAGGCTTGACAAAAACCTGAAATTCCCGGTGAGTATCGGTCACTTTCCCGCCTCGAACCTTTTGTGCTCCTGCTCAATCCAAAATGAATGGAACCACTGTCGGATTCAGCTTGCGGCATCCAGAATAGCACGGGCGCGGTCGAAGACGTCATGGAACATCAGCCGGGTCAGTTTGCCCGTCTGGGTATTCTGCCGGCTGGGGTGATAGCAGGAAAGCAGGTGCAGGCCGCCGGGCAGAACCCATACCCCGCCATGGCGGAATTTCGGCTTCAATTCGTTCGGCAACTGATCGGATTCGCGCCACAGCCGCACAAATACCTGGAATGCGACCTGGCCCAAAACGAGCACGATTTTTTTGTCACGAGCCAGTTCAAGCTCCTTTTTCAGGTAGTCCCTGCAATTTTCGATTTCAACGGCTGTCAACCTGTTCTTCGGAGGGGCGCAGCGGGCGACGGCGGTTATGAGGCAATTGTGCAGCATCAGACCGTCGTCCATAGATACAGACTCGGGTCGATTCGCGAATCCGTATCGGTAGAGCGCTTCGTAGAGCCAGTCGCCGCTGCCGTCCCCCGTGAACATGCGCCCCGTGCGGTTGCCGCCGTGGGCGGCCGGGGCCAGGCCGATGACCATGAGCCCGGCATCCGGAGATCCGAAAGCAGGCGCCGGACGCCCCCAGTACTCCTGATCCCGGAAACGGCGCACTTTTTCCCGCGCCACCCGCTCCCGCCACTCCACCAACCGCGGACACTTCCGGCAGCGGATTATTTCCCTTTGCAAATCCTCAAAGTCCGAATCGGATTTTTTCACCGCGACAATACGATGTATCTTTGATTGTATTATTGGGTTGTATACATGGCGTCTTGAGTACCCAATATGAGTTGTTTTTTCGACGTTTCCGGATCCCGAACCACATGAAGGCTTCTTTTGGATACCGTACCCAACAATGAAGGCGATTTCCATAAAGTGATGTTGTTTGCTAGATCAAAAAGTCCTATGCGATTCCCATCGCTATCGCTTGTAGCGAACAGCAGTGTTTTGTCTTTCTCCCCGCTGGCAGCCAGGGCAACGATGCTTCCATTTACAGAGAAGGATTCCATAACATCCAGATTCGCATTCAATACTTGAAGATTTTCGGATTCGGATGAGGAAGAATACAGATACGGAAGAAAAATCTCGGGTTTATCATCCTCATCCAAATCCAACAACAAAACGCTGGGATTGGTTTGTCTTTCTTCAAAATTTATAGATTTCTTCGTGTACGTGGAACCGTTCTTGGTATAAACATGCAGGCCGTACTCATGTAAATAAAGGATTTCCGGCACACCATTCCCGTCCAGGTCATGAATTATCATCTGTGCCGCCCAGTGTTCCAGCCCTCCCAATGGGTTACTGCCCACCAGTATGTCACTGCTCCATATCAGGGCCTCGTTATAGGGATCGTACAAATGAATGGCGTCATCCCATAGCGCCGCTATATCGGTATGACCATCACCGCTGGCGTCGCCGCAGCCGATAGCCCTTGGCGTAAAACTGTCCCCCGTGACAAAACGTTTTTCGGTAAAAGTGTTCGGATCATAGGATGCGAGGTAGCCGCCATCCCGGTCAGCGCTTGCAAACAGTACTTCCTTCGTACCATCCAGATCATAGTCGGCAACACAGAAATCAAAATATCCGGTATTATTGTCCCCCAATATAGGACTTACGGAGATATTCCCCGTTTCGGGATCCATGAAAAAAAGCCGGTTGCCCAAGTAGGAATTCCTACTCACGGCGCCAAAAGCAATCCTTTTATCCCCTTTACCATCCGTAAAGGAATCCCCACCCAGGTAGGGCCCAAAGGAATCGGCCTCTTGTTTCTGAAAATCGACGGTTTGATCCACGGGATCGAAAACCAGCAAATTGAATCCCGATCCCCATATTACTTCCGTCTTTCCGTCCCGATCGACGTCCCCCGAGGAGAGACTTACTACTCTCCCATATTGCGGCTTCACTGCCCAGATTTCCACGGCATTGCCGGAATCCGCGTCATAGGCGAATACTTTTCCGGAGCCATCCCCGACAAGGATTTCTTTTTCAGAATCCCCATCCAGATCCACTGCAGCCATACTGTAATATATAATATCGGATGTATAGACCTCATCCGGGAAGATGAAGGATACGGCTTTCAGCGCTGCGTCATATACAACCGGAGGATCCTGAGAAGATTGTGAGGCAATAATCCTTTCCACGCCATTTCCGTCGATATCAGCCACCCACACATCATTGCCGAAGCCTTCGGAATATTCCCATTCAATAGAGTGTGTAATTCCGTCAAATACGTACCCGCCGGCGAGAACAATCTCCAGGGCGTCGTCACCGTCCACATTCCCGATCCCCAGGCCTCCGTTCGATCCCAGTTGAGGCGTCTGCCATAGGAAACGGAGATCGGCGGCGCTAACAACCAAAGCTATACTGGTACTACCGGATGAATACCCGAACAATGCGGCGAGCTCGACATAGCCGTCATTGTCGATATCGGCCGCGGCGATACCTCTGCCGTAATTGATGTATCGCAGTGCAGACTCAAGATATCCGGACAGGTCCTGGCTCGCAATTATGGTATTGTTCCGCATGTTTATAATTGTGATTCGAAGTTCGGTCTGAACGTAGATTTCATAGTAGCCGTCATTATCCGTATCGAGCGGTAGAACTGCCCTGATTCCATAGTTCGAATTATCGACTTCATAGGGATAAAGCCAATCCACCACAAATCCGCCGTTCCTGCATTCCACCGTATAGATAAGATTGTGGTTGTTGGTCAAGAGAATCTCCGAAATACCGTCGTTGTCGAAATCGCCGACGTGTATATTTTTCTCATCTTTAGGTTTTTGGATACTGGAACGGACGAGCGGGTGTTTCTGGGCGGGGTCGGCAACTCTGAAGGAAAGAGGGATTTCCACTTCACCCTTGGAATTGCCGACCCGCGCCAGAACATCAAAGTTCATCTCAGGGAAAAAGGAGTCAAAGGACGGTATTTGCCATCGTAAAATCCCGTCTTCACTGATTGTCATTCCCGGGAGAGCCGGCGAAAAACTGTAAGTGAAAGGCCCATGGGTCATATTGCTGGGAGACACATCGATTTCCGCAAGGTCTCCGATGGTATATTGAAACGACGTCTGCTCCAGTTCGACTGCCGGACGGTCGTAATTGGCTGATATATCGATACTTTTTCCAAGCGTTCCGCCGTTGCCGTCATTGACGACGAGATCGAGGGCATAGTCTCCCGGCCAATCTACAGTAATGACAAGGTTCAAAAGATCGTCGATATGCCATTCCGGCTGGCTTCCGGGGGGACTTTCAATAATGTCGACGGTGTAATCCAGGAAATCGCAATCGGGGTCGGTTATATCGAGCAATGAAATATAAACGGGATCGTTCGGATCCGTCGTGACGGTGCCATTTATTGTTCCGACAGGATAGTCATTATCTCCATGGTCTCCGGTTAGTCCGCTCTCGTAGCCGACGAGATAGGAATCCGGAAGCGTATCCCCGTCCTCGTCCAGTTTTGCAAGGAAATGGATATCATCCAAAAAAGAAAACAGAATGTTGGTATTCCCGGATCCGGTTATCCTCAGATCATCTATGGTAGAAGTGTCGGTTGTAAGATCCACAATACCAAGATCCGAGTAAATTGCCGTACCGGTTATCTCCAGGAATTTCACGTCCGGAAACCCTAGGTCGGGGATATTGGTAAAAACAAACAATTCGTCCGCCTGGATGCGGC
The DNA here is from genome assembly GCA_016933615.1 of Acidobacteriota bacterium. Classification (GTDB taxonomy): domain Bacteria; phylum Acidobacteriota; class UBA6911; order UBA6911; family UBA6911; genus UBA6911. The sequence goes on along the minus strand of JAFGAO010000137.1, from coordinate 10,139 downwards.
TTCCGGAGATTTCCTCGGTAATTATCAGGTTGGAAGCTGCAAGCAGCCTTTCTTCATCATACGGACCGGCTGAAATTGTGCCGTTGAAAACATGCCGTGTATTTTCAATTTCCTTGTAAATCTCGTAGTTGTCGAAATCGACCGTATATTCCGTAGGATACGGGTACCAGGGATGGGCGATCCGCTCCACGGTAATCCGTATAACCCCGTTGTATTCGGTCGTGTAGTGCCCGCGCCCGCATTTATCGTTGGTAATGACAATCTCACCGGAATCGCCGGTCGCCGAAAACTGAGCCTCCAAGGTGCGCACTCCTACGTCGGCCGGGCAGGTATATTCGATAAAATAGCTGCCTTCGCCGGCGTGATTGAAAAATATGCTGAACACCGTATAGTTGACATCATAAATATAGAAGGTATGGTCGTCGATCAGCTTTAACGACGCAGCGATATGCTCCGCAGCGTTTTCCCTGGTGATCAGAGACTGTTGCGGGGGCTGAACCGGCGGATTATTGGGAACCGGGGGGACCGGGGGAATGGGGGTGCCCGAATTCCCGGCGCCGGCGCCTCCACCACAGCCGGAAAGGATTAAAATCAGCGCCAGCACCGGAATCCACTTGTACCTTTCCATTTCCACTCCGAATGAAAGCTTCATTAAAAATGAAATGTCTCAGGTTCAGATTTTAGTAAATATTATAAAATCTTAATAAGTTTTGATAAATCATAAAATACACACAGTTTCTTTTTTTGCCGCGGTGCGGTCCCAGCCTTTTTCTGCCCATCCATATCTCAAGCCGGCTCCTGATGACGCCGGAAGATGGTTCGCGGACTTCACGCTGCGGCACAAAACTGGATAATTTTAAAAACAAGCCATCTTCCTATGGTATCTTTTGCAGACGGGATTGGACGATGAAGATCGCACTGGCGCAGATCAATACGACCGTAGGGGACATTCACGGAAACCGGGACCGGGCGCTCCGGGCGCTGGAGCGGGCGAAAGCGTCGCATGCGGACCTGGCGGTATTTCCTGAACTGTGCCTGACCGGCTACCCCCCGCGCGATCTGCTGGGCCTTCACGGTTTCGTCGAATCCAACCTGAACGCCCTGGAATTCATTGCATCCCGAAGCCAGGGCATCGGCGTCGTCATCGGCTTCCTGGACCGCAACCGGAGAAAGCAGGGCCGGGATTTCCACAACGCCGCGGCGTTTCTTTCGGACGGCAAAATACAGGCCGTCATCCACAAAACGCTGCTGCCGAGCTACGACGTGTTTGACGAAAACCGTTATTTCGAGCCCGCCGGTTCCGTGCAGGTGGTTCCCTTCATGGGGCGCACCCTGGGCATTTCCGTCTGCGAAGACGCCTGGAACGCGGAAGACTTCTGGCCCAGGAGGCTATACGCGTCCAATCCCATCCGGGACCAGGTTGAAAAGGGTGCGGATCTTCTTGTCAATATTTCCGCGTCCCCCTACGAAATGACGAAGCTGAAAACGCGGAACGACATGCTTAAAAACCACGTCCTGAAACTCGGCGTGCCCCTGGTATACGTCAACATGGTCGGGGGCAACGACGATCTCCTCTTTGACGGCAACAGCCTGGTGCTGGGAAGCAGAGGCAACGTCATCGCCCGCGCCAGGGGCTTCACCGAGGATCTCCCGGTAGCGGATCCCGATTCCGGGCAGGATCTGGGATGCGCCGAGGGGAACCCGGCCGAAAACCTGTATCGGGCCCTGGTGATGGGCACGCGCGACTACGCCCATAAATGCGGATTCAAATCCGCAGTCCTGGGTCTCAGCGGCGGCATCGACTCGGCCGTGACCGCCTGCATTGCGGCCGAGGCGCTGGGTCCCGACAACGTGCTGGGCGTCTCGATGCCTTCGATGTACTCGGCGCCCGAAAGCTACGCCGACGCCCGGGATCTGGCCATAAATCTCGGGATCGGATTTGAGGTGGTCCCGATCAAGCCGGTTTATGATGCCTTCAAGGAATCGCTGGCGGGTGTATTCAAGGGGAAGCCGGAGGATGAAACCGAAGAGAACCTGCAGGCGCGCATCCGCGGAACCATCCTGATGGGCCTTTCCAACAAGTTCGGGCACCTGGTTCTGGCTACCGGCAACAAATCGGAGCTCGCGGCCGGATACTGCACTCTCTACGGGGACATGGCCGGAGGGCTGGCGGTCATTTCCGACGTTCCCAAGACGCTGGTATACGCATTGGCCCGATTCATCAACCGCGGCAAGGAAATCGTCCCGGCCAACACGATTCGGAGACCGCCGACGGCCGAGCTGAAGCCGGGCCAGAAGGACCAGGATACCCTTCCGGAGTACGACGTCCTGGACGGCATTCTGAAGCTGCGGGTGGAGGAACAGATGAGCGTGGACGAAATCGCGGCGAACGGTTACAAACGGGAGACCGTGGAAAAACTGGTGCGCATGATCCATTTCAACGAATACAAGCGGCGCCAGGCGGCCCTGGGGCTGAAGGTCACCACCCGTGCGTTCGGATCCGGACGGCGCATGCCGGTCGCCATGAAATTAAACTACTGACTGTGTATACCAACGCGCTTCTGACGGATTTTTATGAGCTGACCATGGCCGCCGGCTATCTCGAGCGGGGGAAAGCGTCGGAAACGGCGACGTTCGATCTTTATTTCCGCCACAATCCGTTCAAAGGGGGATACAGCATCGCGGCCGGCCTCGAGCCGGCGGTCCGCGCCGCCGTCGACTGCAGGTTCCATTCCGACGACATCCGGTACCTGAAAGAGCAGAAAACCCCGACCGGCGCCCCCATATTCGGGGACCGGTTCCTGGATTACCTGGCCTCCTTCCGCTTTCGCGGGAATATAAAAGCCGTCCCCGAAGGCACCGCCGTCTTTCCCGACGAACCCCTTATGCAGGTTCGGGGGAATCTCATCGAATGCCAGATACTCGAAAGCGTCCTGCTGTGCCATATCAATTTCCAGACGCTGGTCGCCACCAAGGCCGCCCGGATCTGGGAAGCCTCCAATCACGGCGCGGTTATTGAATTCGGCCTGCGCCGGGCCCAGGGCCCGGACGGCGCGTTGAGCGCGTGCCGGGCGGCCTATATCGGCGGCGCCGACAGCACTTCCAATGTCCTGGGCGCCGCCCGCCTGGGCATTCCCGCCCGGGGCACCCACGCGCACAGCTGGATCCAGTCCTTCGATTCCGAGCTGGAGGCTTTCCGCGCTTATGCAAATTCGTTTCCGGACGCCTGCATCCTTTTACTGGACACCTACGACACCCTGCACAGCGGAATGCCGAACGCGATCCGCGTCGCCCGGGAACTGCAACAGCGCGGGCACCGGCTGCTGGGCGTCAGGATAGACAGCGGAGACCTCGCTTCGCTGAGCCGCGAAGCCAGGCGCATGCTGGACCTGGAATCGCTCGGCTATGTCCGGATCGTCGCCTCCAACGAACTGGACGAATACGCCATCGCGGATATCCTGGCCCGGGGAGGCAGGGTGGACATCTGGGGCGTCGGCACGAATTTAGTCACGGGATCCGGGCCCGGCGGCGGCGCTCTGGGCGGCGTCTACAAAATGGTGGAGCACAACGGGCGGCCTAAAATAAAACGGAGCCAGGATCCCGGCAAGACAACCAATCCCGGGCGCAAAAGAATCGTCCGTTTTTACGGTGCGGACGGCTGCATGGAAGCCGATGCCCTCTGCGAAGATTCCGAGGATTTAAGTGCCGGGGAACTGTCCGTAGTGGATCCGGACGATCCCGGGCGGCGGAAAAAAATTCACGCCGCGCGGATGGAGGAGCTGCTGCGGCCGATTGTGGAATCGGGCGAAACGGTCTGCGACTTCCCTTTCCTGGATCAAATCCGCGGGCATTGCCGTAAACAGCTGTCCCTGCTCCACGAAAGCCACAGGCGCATTCACAACCCTCAAGAATACAAAGTGTGGCTGACTCAGAAACTTTGGCTGCAGAAGGAATTGTTGCTTAATTAAAAATAGGCGGAAGAAGACGGCGGGGGCGAACCTATCGCCTTTGTCCTCTGAACATTTCGGTTATCGAGCGATCAACGGCTTGCCGGGAACCGGGAGCGGCCGGTCATTGCCCCTCCGCCTCCCCGGTCATCGGGACGAATCGCACCGGAATTGTGGAACGGCTGGTAATGCCGTCTTCGTCCTTTTTAACGACGATCAGATCCTGGTCCGGCCTGCCCACCGGGCATACCAGGAGGCCCCCGTCTTTCAGCTGGTCTATCAGAGGCTGGGGCACCTTCCTGGGAGCGGCCGTTACAATGATCCGGTCGAAGGGCGCATATTCGGCCCAGCCGGCGTAGCCGTCCCCTATGCGGAAACGGATGTTTCCGTACCCCAGCTTTTTTAAAACCGCGGCGGCCTGCTCTCCAAGTTCCGGCAGTATTTCGATTGTATACACCTCCGGCACCAGTTCGGCCAGGACGGCGGCCTGGTAGCCGGATCCGGTGCCGATTTCCAGGACACGCTCCGTTCCCTCGAGTTCGAGCAGCTGGGTCATGTAGGCAACGATGTAGGGCTGCGATATGGTCTGGCCCATCTTCAGCGGAAGCGCCCCGTCGCCGTAAGCCATGGATCGCAGATCCGCCGGCACGAATTCATGGCGCGGCACTTTTCCCATGGCCGCGAGGACGCGCGCGTCGCGTATGTCCCTTCCCCGCAGCTGGATATCCACCATCCGCCGGCGCAACCGATCGAAATCCGTTTCCCCGATCGCAACCTTTTTCTTCGGTCCCGTCTGATTCGATGAAAACCGGTTCGTGGAACACCCTCCGTCAATGACAAGCAGCAGGCTCATCAGAAAAACAAAAAAGATTACAAAGTTCGTAAACATCCGGCAGACCTCGGCCGAGAGCGCATTCCCCCTCCCTCGCAGTCTCATCATCCGGCGAATCCAGGACGCGCGAACTTCATTGCATGGACCCCTCAAATTGCCGCCGAGCGATCCGGCGCGCCCCGGGCGCAACATTTGTTGCCTTGCGGGTCATTCACGTGGTTACAGTGTACCGCTTCGGCGGTATTTATTTCAATACGGGTCGAATCCCGTACAGGAAATGCTACACTGGACCCCAGGCGCGGGAGGAACAGCATGCTATTCTCGATTGACATCTGGCTGTTGCCGGCGATTGCGGCAGGCGCTTCATCCTATCTTATATGCCTGCTGTGGGAACGCTGCAGGCATCGATCGGCTCCCAACGGCATACTGGCCGGATTTCTGGTCGGTTTGAGCTTTATAATGGGGGCCCTGTCTGCATATATACGGTATCGGCTGTACGGCGCCAGCCTCGAAAACAACATCATCGTCATGTTCACGGTCGGTGCCAGCACCACTTTTTTCTGGCTTTTATTGCGAAGGTATTTCCCCAACCTGAACGGAAGGGACAAAGTCTAGAAAACCGGTCCTGAAACCGGCTGCAATTCAAAATCACCGGCCAGGATACGCAATTCCGCGTCCATGAACTCCATGCAGTGTATACAGGTGTCTATGCGTTTCCTATATCCTGTGTCCTAAGGAAAAAGAGTTGGCGCGCGGGACCGTGTCAATGAAGACGGTCCCCTCACCCGTTTCCAACTTACCGAGCGCTTCTCCGCCTGATTTCACGTCCCGCGCATACTGAAAGCAGGGCGGCTATACAGCCGATCCCGCTCCGTACGGATTGTTTGATTCTGCTATACATATCGTCAGGGTGTGCGGAACATTTACCGCTTTTTTATATATAAATTCATAATTGACAACCCTTATACTCAGGCTTAGGATAAGGAGCGTGGTCTGGAAAAGACCCGTTTTTTTGAACACTAGATATACTCACTATGAGCATAAGAGACATGCCCGCATCGTCACCAAAAAGCACGCAGAATATAATCGGGACCGGCCCCCTCGAGTTCACGCCCGAGATCGAAAGGGAGACCGCCGCGATTTACGAACGCGTGCGCCACGTCATCCCCGAGATCGAATGGCGGGCCCATGCACCCTATATTTACGAAATACAGAAGCTGAAACGGCAACGCAACGCCATTATCCTGGCCCACAACTACCAGACTCCGGAGATTTACCACGGGGTTGCGGACCTGAAGGGGGATTCCCTGGCTCTGGCCCGCGACGCGGTGGGCGTGCATTCCGATGTTATCGTAATGTGCGGCGTCCACTTCATGGCGGAGACAGCCAAGATATTGAATCCCTCCAAGACGGTGTTGATTCCCGATCCCGAGGCGGGATGCTCACTGGCAGCCGCGATAACGGCCGAAGACGTGCGCCGCCTCCGGGAGCAACATCCGGGGGTGCCGGTCGTCACATACGTCAACACCACGGCCGAAGTCAAAGCCGAGTCGGATGTCTGCTGCACCTCCGCAAACGCGGTCGAGGTTGTGGAATCTTTAGCGACGGACAGGGTTATTTTCATTCCCGATGAATTCCTGGGAAGCTACGTCGCGAGCCGGACAAACGTGGAAGTGATCCTCTGGAAGGGGCACTGCGAAGTTCACGAGCAGTTCTCCGCTCCCGCAATCCAGGCCTACCGGGATAACTATGACGACCTGCTGATCCTGGCGCACCCGGAATGCTCCCCGGAAGTGCTGGGAAAAGCGGACTTCGTCGGATCGACCTCCGGAATGATCCGCGAAGTCGGCCTTCGGCAACCCAAACGGGTTCTGATGGTCACCGAATGCTCCATGAGCGACAATGTCGCCGTCGAGTACCCGCAGATCGAATTTGTCCGCCCCTGCAATCTCTGTCCGCATATGAAACGGATCACCCTGCCCGGGATTCTGGACTCCCTCCAATCCATGAAACATGTTGTGGATGTGGATCCTTCCGTCGCCCAACGCGCGCGCCGGGCGGTGGAAAGAATGCTTGCGCCGGCAAAACGGCCGGCCGGATCTCCATCCGAAGCCGGAAGATCGTAAGTTTTTGCAGGCATTCAGGCCGCGCGCGTCCCTGCCTGGAATTCCAGGGGCGGCGAGCCGGCCACGGGAACGATATGAAACAAAATTCTCAACGGATTGCCCCGCTGCATCCCGTCCTTTACGAGGAAATCGTCAACCGCGCCCTGCTTGAGGACCTTGGGAGAACCGGGGATATTACGACCGACGCCATTGTCTGCGCGGGCGACAGGGCTGCCGCGAAAATTATTGCACGCGGGCCCGGCCGCATCGCCGGCACGGACGTTGCAAGATCCGCCTTCCTCCGACTGGACTCCGGCATTCTTTTCGACGTCGTGACACGCGACGGGCAGGACGTGGAAGCCGGAGAAACGATTGCGGTTGTCCGCGGCGGCGCCGGACCGATCCTGAGCGGCGAGCGGACGGCGCTGAATTTCCTGTCCCATCTCTGCGGCATCGCCACGGCGACCCGCGCAATCGTCGAAATCGTCGCTCCCTACCCGGCCCGGGTCGTCTGTACGCGCAAAACCACCCCGGGCCTGCGCGTGCTGGAAAAATACGCCGTGCGCGCCGGCGGCGGCTTCAATCACCGCTTCGGACTCGACGATGCGGTCCTGATCAAGGACAACCATATAATAGTCGCCGGAAGCGTCTCGGAAGCCGTTCGGCGCGTTCGCCGCAGCGCGGGACACATGGTGAAAGTGGAGGTCGAAGTCGATTCGCTCGAACAGCTCGAATCGGCGTTAAGAGAAAATATCGACGCCGTACTGCTGGACAACATGGGCCCGGAGGTCCTGTCCGAAGCCGTGCGCAGAGTCAACGGGAGGGTCCTGACCGAAGCATCCGGTGGAGTCACGCCGCAGACAGCCCGGGCCGCAGCCGCTTCGGGAGTGGACATTCTTTCGCTGGGATGGCTGACCCACAGTGCGCCGGCGCTCGACCTGTCCCTTGATATAACCATTGGGGAATAACCGGCAGCGCACCCCATCGGACATCAAAGGAATCGGTTTCAATCAGATGGATTGCGACGGTTGCGGAAAAAATCCTTGAGGAGCGAACTGCAGGCATTCTCGAGTATTCCGGAAGTCACCCGGATTCTGTGATTGAGAAACACGGCGCCCTCGAGCCGGAAACAGGAATGAACCGCGCCCGCCTTGGGATCGGCGGCCCCGTAAACAAGCGTTTCGACCCTCGCCTGGATCATGGCGCCGACACACATGATACAGGGCTCCACGGTGACGACCAGCACCGATCCCGGCATCCTGTAATTGGAGAGATTATGCGCCGCCTGACGCAGGGCGACGATTTCCGCGTGGGCGGTAGGGTCGTTCTCATGAATGGAACTGTTATGCCCCCTGCCGACGACTTTGCCGTTGAATAGGACTACGGCGCCGACGGGAACCTCCTCCATGGCTTCCGCCTTTCGGGCCTCCAGGAGCGCTTCCCTCATCCAGATTTCAGCGGTTTCCGAATCCATTGGACTTCCCTTAGGATTCGCGCATAAATAAGTTAAAATTTTGGCGCGAGCCCTTGGACGCGAATGGATATATTAAATGAATTTATGAAAGAAATTCCACAGTCGATATTCTTTAATAAAAAAGAATGCACTAGCATATCGAATTGGCCCCGAGAATGATGTAATCTCTTTTGACAGGTATATATATGGATGATTCAAAAGAAGAACGTTTAAAGATCGCCGTGTTCATTGATTTCGACAACATCGCAATCGGCGTGAAGCAGTCCCTCAACCGCAACTTCGATGTCGGCACCGTACTGGAGGCCATCAAGGAAAAGGGTCAGGTGGTCACCAAGATAGCCTACGGGGACTGGAAGCGGAACGAGGATTTCAGCCGGGCCATGACCCAGCATGCCGTCCAGATGGTGCAGAGAAATCTGACGCCCGGCGGAGACAAAAACGGCGCCGATATCGCCCTGGCGCTCGACGCCCTGGAAATGGCTTTCACCCGCGACCACATCAATGCTTTTGTCATTGTCGGCGGGGACAGCGATTTCATAGCCCTTGTGGAAAAACTGAAGCAATACGACAAGGTCGTGTTCGTGGTCGGGGGACGCGCCTTCACCAGCGTCATCCTTCAGAAAAACTGCCACGAATTCATTTCCTATGAAAACCTGATCGGCATTCAGTCCGGGATGAAGCGATCGGCGGGCAAGTCCCAGATAGTGCCCAGCTCCGCGACTCTGGAATCCGCGCTGCCGCTCATCAGGAGATCCCTGAAGATCCTGTCCGACCGTGAAGTTTCGCCCCAGCTCGGGCTTTTAAAAAGCACGCTGCTGCAGCTGGATTCCACTTTTTCCGAGCGGGATTACGGCGTGAGCAGCTTCCGGGATTTCACTCAAAAACTGGCGAAAGCAGGGTACGTCAACCTCAAACAGGTGGATCGCAGCCTGCTGGTCGAATTGAAGGAGGCCCCCGAAAGCAACGGGAAGGCGATCCAGGAACCCGCGGGCGCGCCGGAACAGACTCCTCCGGAAGCGGCGCCCGCTGCGGACCCAACCGTCATTCCCGCAAAGTCTTCGGATGTGACCCGGGCCCTGCAGGAACTGATACGGGGATCGAACGTGAAACCGAGCTGGCCCATGTATCTTCGTACATTCAAGCAGTTCCTGAAATCCATGCAGCCGCCCTTCGACGAACGCCAGTTCGGGATAACCAGCACCTACGACCTGGTCCGACAGGCGCAAAAAGACGGGCTCCTCCGCATAGAGCGCAACCGCCAGGGCATCATGCGCATCTACCCGGCCGAACTCTTCCCCCAGGCGACTCCGCAAGCCCCGGGACAGGAACCGTTCACTGCGGAGCCGCCCGAACCTGAAGCGGCGCAATCCGGCCCGGAAAAGCCGGAAGAAGCGGAATCCATTGCCGTCGATGCCGCTGCGAAGGAAACGGGATACGGAACTGCGGAAACGGCCGACGCAGAATCCGGGCCGGCGGCGGAAAAGGCAAGGACCCGGAAGACAAAGTCCCGCAAGACGGCAGGAAAATCGACAAAATCCGAAAAGGCCCAAAACGGCAGAACGAGCAGCGAACCGTTTGAAACCTCGGCGCAACGGGAGAACGCGGAAAAGGAACCGGCCCGTGAAACCGGGGAGATTGCCGGGGGATTCAAAGCAGAACCGGATACCGGGGAAAAACCGGGAACCGGTCCCCGGACGGAAACCGAAGCGGCTGCGGAGAAAGCCCCCGCAAAAAGAAAGAGGAAAACAACCCCCGCAAAGGCCGCTCGAACCCGCAAAACC
>JAFGAO010000136.1 GCA_016933615.1 Acidobacteriota bacterium | reverse complement strand
AGGGCGGACACGAGGTTCAGGGCGAACACGAGGTTCAGGGCGAACACGAGGTTCAGGGCGAACACGAGGTTCGCCCCTACACTTCGATGCTTTGAAACAGAACGGTGGAGTGGTACCGGTCCCCGGAATCGGGTAGAATGGCCACGATCAGTTTTCCCTTGTTTTCGGGTCTGGCCGCCACTTTAACGGAGGCGGCGACGGCGGCTCCGCATGATATTCCACAGGTGATTCCCTCCTCTTTATGCAGCCGGTGCGCCATTTCAATGGCTTCGTCGCTGCCGACCGTGACCGCTTCGTCGACCAGGTCAAGGTCCAGGACTTTGGGAATAAAGCCGGCGCCGATCCCCTGGATCTTGTGCGGCCCCGGTTTCAGGGGTTCGCCTTTTTTCCTGGCGCTGATGACCGGGGATTCTTCGGGCTCGACAGCGATGCTTTGAACCGCCCGTTTCTTTTCCTCCTTCAGATACCGGCTGACTCCCGTGATGGTTCCGCCCGTCCCAACCCCGGAGACAAAAATATCCACCTTCCCGTCCGTGTCGTTCCAGATCTCGGGCCCGGTTGTCTGAAAATGAATCAGGGGATTGGCCGGGTTGTTGAACTGCTGCGGCATCCAGAATTTTCTAGGGTCCGAACCCGCAATTTGTTCCGCTTTGGCTATGGCCCCCGGCATTCCCATGGTTCCTTCGGTCAGGATCACTTCGGCCCCGAAAGCCTTAAGGAGCCTCCTTCGTTCCAGGGACATTGTTTCCGGCATTGTGATAACCAGAGGGTAGCCGCGTGCGGCCGCGACATAGGCCAGTGCAATGCCCGTGTTGCCGCTTGTAGGCTCGATGATCGTGATGCTGCGGTCCCCCGGCTTCAGAATCCCGGACTTTTCAGCCGCGTGGATCATGGAAGCCCCGATGCGGCACTTGACGGAGTAGGCGGGATTTCTTCCTTCGATTTTGGCGGCTACGGTAGCGGGCAATCCTGCCGGGATGCGGTTCAGCCTGACGAGAGGCGTATTTCCAATGGATAGCGAATTGTCATCGTAAATTCGGGCCATGCTGCCTCCTAGACATTCTGCGGACTATACCAGGTTAGGGCTGGGGTGCGAAAAGTCATGAGATGCGCAGTCGGAACCGCTCATGTTTTGTATGTACCAATTGCCGTTGCGTAAGTCAACGGACGAAGTATGGATGATCCATATTTTTGCGTATATTCATGTTCACGGGGGCCGCCGCACTTGAATCACGACTGAGTTCCGAATAATAATAGGATGTAAGCCGGTAAATCAGCCGTCCTGCCGGCGCTCTGTAATAATCGTATTTGAACGGAGGGTTGCCATGCCCTGGTTTATCAAGTCGAGGACGAAACGGGATTCGCAAAGGAAGCAGGCTGACGAGATATGGATAAAGTGCCAGAAATGCAGTTCCCACATTTTCAAGCAGGATTTCATCGACAATCACAACGTTTGCACCAAATGCGGCTGGCATGGAAAGATAACGGCCTACGAGCGCATCGAGATGATCCTGGACAAGGGCACCTTCAATGAATTCAACAAGAAAATAAGGCCGAGCGATCCTCTTAAATTTGTAGACGGAAAGGGCCCCTACATCGACAAGGTTGAAAAAGCGCGGAACCAGACCGGTCTCAACGAAGCCGTCGTCACCGGAGCCGGCAAAATAAATGGAATCCCTGCCGTGGTCGCGGTAATGGATTTCCGCTTCCTCGGCGGCAGCCTCGGATCGGGGACGGGAGAGAAAATCCTCCAGGGTTCCGCCTACGCATGCAGCCGCCGGCTGCCTTACATCGTTTTTTCGGCTTCCGGGGGAGCCCGGATGCACGAAGGAATTCTCTCCCTGATGCAGATGGCGAAAACGTGCGCCGGAATAGCGCGCATGAACGAGCGGCGCCTGCCTTACATCTCGGTTCTCACCGATCCGACCACCGGAGGCGTCAGCGCTTCCTACGCCATGGTCGGGGACATCAACATTGCCGAACCCGGAGCCCTGATCGGGTTCGCCGGCCGGAGGGTCATCGAGCAGACGATCAAACAGGAACTCCCCGATAATTTTCAGACTTCGGAATTTCTGCTCGAGCACGGATTCCTGGACATGATCGTCGAGCGGAGCCGGATGAAAGACATGCTGTCTTCAATCCTTTCCTACTACAATCGATAAGGACGGTTCATGAAACGCGAGTTTGATTTTGAACAACCGATAGCCGACATTGAAAAAGCGCTGGAAAAGCTGAAAAATCTGGCCGACAGGAATGAGAAAGACATCAACGGCCAGATCGAGGCCCTGCAGCGGAAACTTGAAGAAAGCAAGACGGAGGTTTACGGCAATCTGACGCCGCTGCAGACGGTTCAGGTGGTCCGCCATCCGCAGCGGCCGGTGCTCGACGACTATATCGACCTGGTTTTCTCCGACTTCATCGAGCTGCACGGCGACCGCTGTTTCGGCGACGACCGCGCCATCATCGGCGGTTTCGCCAGGATCGACCGGGAAAAGGTGATGCTGATCGGACATGCGCGCGGGCACACGGTGGAGGAAAACGTCGAAAGAAATTTCGGAATGGCGCGCCCGGACGGATACCGCAAGGCGCTGCGCCTGATGCGCCTCGCCGAGAAATTCAACATTCCGATCGTTACCTTCATCGACACCATGGGCGCCTATCCGGGCCTGGATGCCGAAGAGCGCGGCCAGGCCGAGGCGATCGCGCGCAATATCACCGAAATGGCCCGCATCGAGGTTCCGATCCTGTCTCTCGTGACGGGGGAGGGAGGGAGCGGCGGCGCCCTCGGGATCGGGGTCGGAGACGCGGTGCTGATGCTTTCCAACTCGATCTATTCGGTCATATCGCCGGAAGGCTGTGCGTCCATTCTGTGGCGGGATGCATCCTACAGCGCGCAGGCGGCGGAGGCCATGAAAATTACGGCGAAGTCTCTGCTTGAACTCGGGGTGATTGATGAGATAATTCCGGAGCCTCCGGGAGGGGCGCATGCGGATTACGTAAATACTGCGGGAGCAATGACGCCGATCATACTCAAATACATTAAAAAACTTGCTCCATTGTCCCCCCCCAAATTAATCGCGCGGAGATTCGATAAATACGCGGCAATGGGGAAATTCAACAAATAATGAGGGGGGAAACAGGACCATGGCAAATACCGGCACCACACCTGAAGACACATTGCACAAGATACCGTTGAGAATCACGGACACCACGCTGCGGGACGCCCATCAATCGCTCTGGGCCACGCGGATGCGCACAGACGACATGCTTCGGGTTCTCGATGTAATCGACAATGTCGGCTACTACTCCCTCGAATGCTGGGGCGGGGCTACCTTCGACGTCTGTCTCCGTTTTCTGAGGGAAAATCCCTGGGAACGGCTGCGCATGATAAAATCCAAGGCGAAAAACACGCCGCTGCAGATGCTGCTTCGGGGGCAGAACCTGGTCGGCTACCGCAATTACGCCGATGACATGGTGGACCGTTTTGTGGCGCTCGCGTGCGAGAACGGGATCGATATTTTCAGGGTTTTTGACGCCCTCAACGATTCCCGGAACCTTGAAGCCGCGATCAGGGCCGTGAAAAAACACGGCGGCCACGCACAGGGGACGCTCTGCTACACCATTTCAAAAGTCCATACGGTGGAGAAATACATTTCCTACGCCCGCGAGCAGGTGAGCCTCGGGATCGATTCCCTCTGCATCAAGGACATGGCGGGAATCCTGTCCCCCATCAGCGCGGAAAGGCTGGTGAAGGCGCTGATCCGGGAATTCGACATGCCGATTCAGCTGCACTGTCACGCTTCCAGCGGCATGGCCATCGCGACCTACGTCGAAGGCGTCCGTTCCGGTGCGGGCGCGATCGATTGCGCAATCTCGTCCATGGCCGGATTTTCTTCCCAACCCCCTGTGGAAACGATGAGCGCGATATTTACGGAGACCAATTATTCCGCGGGCCTCGATGTCGACGCTCTCGAGCGGGTGGCGCGGCATTTCAACGAGCTTGCGCCCCATCGCAAGCAGGATTCCGGCCCCGTCCAGTTCATAGATCCGGGAATTCTGGTGCACCAGATACCGGGAGGCATGATCTCCAATTTCAAGTCGCAGCTTTCGATGCAGAAGGCGCTCGACAAGCTCCCCGAGGTTCTGGATGAGGTCTCCCGCGTGCGGGAAGACCTCGGGTACCCTCCTCTGGTTACGCCCACAAGCCAGATCGTCGGCACGCAGGCGGTCATGAACGTCCTCGCCGGTGAGCGCTACAAAATCGTTCCCAACGAGGTGAAGGATTATATCCGCGGGAAATACGGAAGATCTCCCGTGCCCGTCAATGAAGAATTCATAAAGAAGATACTCGGGGATGAAAAGCCGATCGACTACCGTCCGGCGGACGAACTGAGACCCATGCTGCCCCACGGCGCCGACGACATCGACCCTAAGTACATCGAGCACGAGGAAGACATCATTTCCTACATACTTCTCCCGGAGCCCGCATTGCAGTTCTTTCAGTGGCGCGCGCTGCCGCCGGAGCAGCGTCCGGAAACCCCTGCAGACATGGAAATTAAAAAGATGCGCAAGGAGCGTGAAAAAGAGGACCCGGTTGCCGAGATCAAAGCGAATCCCTCCCCGGCACCCCAGGCGGCGTCCTCCATCAGCCTGCCGATGCAGATACCGGAGGTTGCAAAGGAGGTTCTCGAAAAGATTGAAGGATTGACCGTCGAAGAGCTGGTTCTGCGCAAGGGCGCCACGACCATCGCGATCCGACCGACGGGCATCGTCCCCGCGCCGTTGCCGGGAGTGACCGCTGCGGCGGCGGGAGCCCCTCAGTCCGAAGCGCCGCCGTCGGAAAAGGATCTGAAGGAGGAGGTTCCCGCCGGGGATCCCGCGGCGTCCGGATCGGAATCGTACGGCGCCACCATTGACGCTCCTTTCGTCGGCACCCTTTATCTGGCTCCCGGCCCGGGGAAGGAAAATTTCGTCAAGGAGGGGGACGAGGTGGAAGCGGGCGCCAGGGTGTGCATCGTTGAAGCCATGAAGCTTTTCAACGAAATAACCGCGCCGAAAAAGTGCCGGATCGTACGGATTCTTGCCGCCGCCGGACAGACGGTCGAAAAGGGACAGCCCCTGATGGGCATCATGGAGATTTAATCTCTTCTAATAAAAGGGCGAACACAAGATTTGCCCATCCCACGAATCCGCTTGCATGACATGTAGGGGCGAACCTTGTGTTCGCCCTCTCCAAAACGTCATACTCGGAGCAAAGGTTTAAAAGGAGAGATTATGGCCGAACAAACCTGCGAGCTTCCCGAATCAAATCCGCTGGACGATGAAATAAGGGCGGTTCTAGAAAACAGCAAGACCATCGCGGTCGTCGGCTTGTCCGACAATCCGCAAAGAGAAAGCCACAAGGTCGCCGAATATATGAAAGGACAGGGCTATACCATCATTCCGGTGAACCCGGCCAAAACGGAAATCCTCGGCGAAAAGTCCTATCCGGATCTCGCGTCGATACCCGTGCCGGTCGATATCGTGGACATATTCCGGAACATCGATGCGGTTCCCGGCGTTGTGGATGAAGCCATCGGGATCCGGGCGAAAGTCGTGTGGATGCAGCTGGGGCTGGCGCACAACGCCTCCGCCAGGAAAGCCGAGGAAGCGGGCCTGGCTGCGGTCCAGTCAAAGTGCCTCAAGGTCGAACACCAGAAATTGAAATAATCCCGCCATGTACATAAAGCCCTGAAAATGTAAAATAAGTAGAGTTGTAGAGGCGAAGAGGCCCGGACAGGAGATGCCGGGCTTGGAAATCCGCAACCGGAAACGGAAAGTTTTTACCATTCGGACGAAAAAAAAGGAGACGGTTCATGAAAGGCAATCCGGAAGTAATCAAATCTCTTAACGAGGCTTTGAGTGAAGAGTTGACCGCCATCAACCAATACTTCGTGCACGCTGAAATGTATGAGAGCTGGGGATACAAAAAGCTGGCGGAACTCAATAAGAAAATGTCCATCGATGAAATGAAGCATGCGGAAGAGCTGATTGAAAGGATCCTTTTCCTTGATGGGAAGCCGAACATGGCAGTCAAGAAGCTGTCCATCGGAGCCGCTGTTCCCGACATGCTCAAAAACGACATGAAGCTGGAGTCCATGGCCGTTAAAATGTACAACGACCTCATTGTCCTGGCGTCTCAGAACAGGGACCAGGGCACCGTGGAGCTCTACAAAAAACTTCTGGATGACGAGGAGGGCCACCTCGACGGCTTCGAGGAGCAGCTCGACCAGATAAAAGACATGGGGATCCAGGTTTATCTGAGCGTCCAGATGTAATCCTGCCCCGGTCCGGACCGCTGTTGGACCAGGCTCCCGGCTTTTGGCTCAATCGCAGGCGCTTTCCGGGCAACAATTACACGGGGTGCCCGGTAAGGAGTGCGGTCGGGGCGTGCCGGCATTTCCGGGCCGTGCGGCGGGAATTTCGCTTGAGCCGCCCGTGCGCGGGTGCTATTTATTTGAATTCATTTTAAGAACGATCTCGACCGTAGGGGTTGCTATGGGAAAAGAACAGGAAGAACAGGAAAAACAGGAAGGCTTCAGGGTGACCGATAAGCGGGGTTTCCAGAAAGACGGAGAATCCCGCAGTTCGGATGTTTCGGAGAAGACCGTGGAAAAGCCGGCCGAGGAGCCGGTTCCGGATGCCGGGAGCGAACCGCTTGAAGAAAATCCGGAAGCGCGGCCTCCGATTGATTTTCCTTCGTACATTCTGTCCTACTACACCCAGGGGCTTGTGCTGCTTGGGGAGGTGCCGAACCCGTATTCCGGCAAAAAGGAGGAGGATGTCGAAGCCTCGAAGCATACGATTGAAATCCTGAGCATGCTGGAGGAGAAGACAAGAGGCAATCTCAGCCAGGATGAAGGGAAGCTGCTCGAGAACGTGCTGTATGAGCTGCGCATGAAATACATGGCAAAGACCAATCGCATCAAAATCTGACAAGCTTTATGAAAGTAGTGTATCGACCGGAGGATCTGGCTCCCGAACTGCCGGCGCCGGTTATCACAATCGGGAATTTCGACGGGGTTCACCTGGGGCACCAGAACCTGATAAAAGACCTGGTTTCGCGGGCGGCCGCTGTCGGAGGAACCCCCATCGTATTTTCCTTTTATCCCCATCCGTTGCAGGTTCTGGCGCCCAATAACGCTCCCCTGCAGATCCAGACGCTGAGGCAGAAGCTGGATACCTTCGAATCCCTCGGCATTCCTCTCGTCGTATTGATTCCGTTCGACGTGCAACTGGCGCAAATCAGCGCCCGCGATTTCGTCGAGAAGATTTTATGGGAAAAGCTGCGCCCCAAAGAGATCTACGTGGGGCCCAATTTTGCGTTCGGCCACAGGAGACAGGGAAGCTTCAACCTGTTGAAGGAGATCGGCGAAGAAAAGGGCTTCCTGGCGGGAAAAATCCACCAGGTGCAGTTTCGCGGCAACCGGGTTTCGAGCACGGCCGTTCGACAGGCGCTTATTTCGGGTCAGGTGGGCCTGGCGCGCCGGCTTCTGGCCCGGCCCTTTGCGCTTTACGGAACCGTCGTACACGGAACCGGGGTCGGAACCAGGTTCAACTTTCCTACCGCCAATCTCGAGACACCCAACGAATTGATTCCCCGGCGCGGCGTCTACATAACATTGTTGAGTTTGAACGGACGCCGCTACAGGAGCGTCACCAATATCGGGTTCCGGCCGACCGTGAGTAAGAAGTTGAACGGCGATCCGGGCATCGAAACCCACATTCTCGATTTCTCCGGGGACATTTACGGCAGGGAAGTGTCGATTGAATTCCTGGTCCGGATGAGGGACGAACATCGGTTTTCCGGGGAGCCGGCGTTGATACGCCAGATAGGGAGGGATATCCAAAGGGCGGGGCGATATTTTTTCTGGATGGACCGGGCGGCCGGTTCGGGGAAATGGACTGAAGCCGGCGGCGCGCACGGCCGGGAGAATGCATTGTGGCAATATCACGGAACGAAGTTATAAAAATTGCCGAACTGGCCAGGCTTCATTTCACCGGGGAGGAGCTGGATGCCTTTACCGGTCAGTTCCAGCACCTGCTCGACTACATCGAACAGCTGAAGCAGGTGGATGTGGAAGATGTGGCGCCCACCAGCCACGTATCGCTGACGAAGGAATTCGAAAAGCACATTTTTCGGGACGATGAAGTCAGGCCGTCCCTTCCGGTTGAAGAAAGCCTGGCGAACGCGCCGGACCCTGGGGCGGGTCATTTCCGCGTGCCTAAAGTTATTTGAATTCAGGGAATTTCGCCGATTGCGGCCGGATATCTCGCGGGATCCCGGCCGTTTCGCTTCCGCAGCCGCTCCGCGCGGCAAGCCGCGGCGGCATGGAACCGGCCGGGATAGTACGCGGGCCGGGGCCGGTTGGAATCTTAATACAATGAACCTCAAAGATGCGCATGCAATACGGGATGCCGTGAATTCGGGAAAAATTTCCGCCGGGGAGTGGGCGGATGCCGCGCTCAGGCGGATTGAAGCGGTCGATTCCGCACTGGGCGCCTTCCTGACCGTCGAACCCGAAACGGTTCTCAGGCGCGCCGGAGAAGTCGACCGCGCCGTCAAGAACAAGAGCTTGCCTCTCGCCGGGATTCCGGTCGCAATAAAGGACAACATCTGCACGCGAAATCTGAAAACCACATGCGGTTCGAAAATACTGGAAAATTTCACCCCCCCCTACAGCGCCACCGCTATCAATCGGCTGGAACAGGCGGGCGCCGTTGTGGTCGGGAAGGCGAACTGCGACGAGTTCGCCATGGGGTCTTCAACCGAGAACTCCGCCTTCCGCATGACGCGCAATCCATACGATCCGGAAAGAGTGCCGGGCGGAAGCAGCGGCGGCAGCGCCGTGGCCGTGGCCGCCGGCATGACTCCCCTCGCCCTCGGTTCCGAAACGGGCGGTTCCGTCCGCCAGCCCGCTTCCTTCTGCGGCATCCTGGGGCTGAAGCCGACCTATGGAAGGATTTCGCGCTACGGGCTGGTCGCCTACGCCTCCTCCCTCGACTGCATCGCTCCGTTTGGGAACAGCCCCAGGGATATTGCGCTGCTGCTTTCGGTCATTGCCGGCCGGGATTACAACGACGCCACCTCCGCGCCGTTTGAGGTCCCGGATTACCTGTCCGGACTGCGGGAGCCCGTCGGCGGCATGAAGCTCGGGGTGCCCCGGGAATTCTTCGGAGAGGGGCTCGATCCCGCGGTCCGGTCGATCATCGAGGCCGGGATACGCAACGCGGAATCCCTGGGATGCGAAGTGCGGGAGGTCTCTCTGCCCCATACGCGCTATGCCGTGGCCGATTACTATGTCATCGCCTCCGCGGAGGCCAGCTCCAACCTGGCCCGCTATGACGGGGTCAAATACGGATACCGCTCCCCCGAATACGATGACCTGATCGACATGTACAGAACAAGCCGCAGCCAGGGTTTCGGGCCGGAAGTGAAGCGGAGGATCATGATCGGTACCTATGCGCTGTCGTCCGGCTACTATGATGCTTATTACGGGCGCGCCATGAAAGTGCGTACTCTGATCAGGCGCGATTATGACCGGGCATTTGAAAAAGTGGACGCCCTGCTCAGCCCTGTGAGCCCCACGCCCGCATTCAGAATAGGCGAAAAGATCTCCGATCCGCTGGCCATGTACCTTTCCGACATTTACACCGTCACCGCCAACCTTGCCGGAATTCCCGCCCTCTCCCTGCCCTGCGGATTCACCCGTGAAGGATTGCCGGTCGGCCTTCAGGTTCTCGCCAACCAGTTCCAGGAGGGAACGCTGCTGCGCTTTGCCGAAAATTATATGCAGGCCTTCCCGGTATCCGGACCGCCGATGAAATTCCAGGGCATCTCAAGACCGGAGATTGAAGACTGAAACAGGCCAAGGAAATTAGTTTATCCGCAGACCGCCCCGCCGCCTGATTGAATAAAGCAACATTGCTCCTGTTTTTATACCGATCCGATCCCCTTGTCCGGCAAGCCCCAGTTTCCGTAATCTTCAATCTAATATATTTTTCGCTCAAAGAACAAAATTTCCATTAGACAGGCATGAGAAACATAAAATCATTCTTATGCATGGTCACCCTGTTTGTTTGGGGAGCTCCCGGGGAGGTCCCGGCTTTTGCCATGCAGTCACTGGCCGATGCCGCCCGCAGGGAAGCGGAGCGAAGGGAAAACCTCGAGCGCAGCGGGATTGAAGGAAAGGTGATCGAGGGGAATGGCGAAGCTTCCGTGGCGGAAGGGAACGTGACTCTTTTTGCGCCTTCCGAAGTTTACCCGGAAGATACAATTCGATCGACTCCCGGTCCTGAATATCGAAGTCCGCTTCGTCAATATCGTGCGAAATTGCAGAAACTGGATAGAGAAATCGAAAAGAAGGAAGTGCGTCTGGAGAAGCTGCGGAGCCGCCTGGACTCTTTAAGGCGGGAAAGCCTCAGGATCGGTAATTTTACCGGCCTCAGCCGGAACGAAGATTCCCGGGATCGTACGCAGGAGCAGATGGACGAACTGCAGACCGATCTGGCGCTGCTCCGTAAAGAAAGGCGTGAACTCTACGATCAGGGAAGAAAGGAAGGATTCCTGCCCGGCGAACTGGACGACAAGGGCATCGTCCCCTGAAAAACGGGGGCTTAACACTTTATTCAGGCACTGCAAATTCTGTTTGCCTGCAGTGCAAGGCCTAAATAAAGTGTTATGTCCCCGTTTTTTTATTCCTCATCCATAATCATCCGATAGGCCTGTTTGCGCGTGATGCCCCGCTGCCGGGCGATCGACTTCAGCGCTTCATTCCGGGGCAGCCCTGTCTTTCGCATCTCTTCCTCCAGGTGTCGGCGGATGGGGCCGGGGTAGACGGCGGGTTTTGCGGAGGCTCCCCCCCGCTCGACCACCACGACGATTTCCCCCTGTATTTTGGTGCGCGCCTCGAGCAGTTTGAGAAGCTCCGGCAGGGTGCCCGTCAGAAACTCCTCGTGGATTTTAGTCAATTCGCGTGCAATTGCGGCCTTCCGGGACCCCAGGATCGCAGCCATGTCCGACAGCGAAACCAGAAGGCGGTGCGGCGCTTCGTAGAATATCAGGGTGGCGGGCACAGCCGCCAGCTCCTCCAGCCTGCGTTTTCTCTGGGAACCGCGGGCCGGCAGGAAGCCGGCGAAGAAGAAGCAGTCGGTCGGCAAGCCCGAACCCGCGAGCGCCGCGATGACGGCCGACGGTCCGGGGACGGAGACCACACGGATCCCTTCCCGGCGGCAGGCCGCGACAATTTCGTAACCGGGGTCGGATACGAGCGGGGTGCCCGAATCGCTGACCAGGGCCACCTGTTTTCCCTCCTGAAGCAGGTCCATTAGCCTTAGGGTCCGCTTCACTTCGTTGAACTTGTGGTAACTCTCCCTGGGAGTGCCTATTTCGTAGCGCGCCAGAAGCCTGGCCGTGTGCCGGGTATCTTCGCAGGCGATGAGATCGGCTTCCCGCAGGATGCGGAGCGCCCGCGGTGAAATGTCCTCCAGGTTCCCTATGGGGGTCGCGACGAGGTAGAGCGTGCCCTGAGCCATTTATCTCCTGATCCCTCTTCCCATGGCCTCCAGCATTTCGCGCACCGCGCGCTCGAGCCCCACAAGGGAAGCGCGGGCGATGATGTTGTGGCCGATGTTGAGTTCCTCGATTTCGGGGATGTCGGATATGAGCCGCACGTTGCGGTACGTCAGCCCGTGCCCGGCCAGGATTTTGAGACCTTTTCCCCGGGCGCGTTCGCAGGCGCGTATAATCCGGGTCAGTTCGTCGTCGAGTGGCTGCCCCGCCAGGTCGGGGCTTTTGGGGGCGGCTTCGGAATAGGCGCGGGTATTCAGCTCGATCATGGAAACGCCGAGATCGGACGCCGCGTCAATCTGTCGAGCTTCGGGATCGATGAAAAGGCTGACCTGGATGCCGGCATCGCCCAGATCCGCGATGGCCCGGCCGACCGGCGCGGGATTGCGGGCCACGTCCAGCCCCCCCTCGGTCGTGATCTCGTCGACTTTCTCAGGAACCAGAGTGGCCTGATCCGGGTGCAGATCCCGGGTGATTCGGACCATTTCATCCGTTGCCGCCATCTCCAGGTTGAGCCGGGTCGTGACGGCTTCCCTCAACCGGCGGACATCGCCGTCCTGGATATGCCTCCGGTCCTGCCGGAGATGAACCGTGATGCCGTCGGCGCCGGCAAGTTCGGCCACAACGGCGGCGGCAACCGGATCCGGCTCGAGCGCCCGTCGGGCCTGTCGAATGGTTGCTATGTGATCGATGTTTACTCCCAGCTTGGTCATAACAGCCTCTTCAAGACAATTAAAGTGAAGATTGAAACAAAAAAATCAGAAACCAGAAAATCTGGTCAGGATCCCTGACATCATGAAGTCCGAATCCGGTTTTCTCCAGTTGTCGTATCAAGATAATTTTCTTGTCCGTTTAAGATAAACAGATTTTCCCGCAAGTGTCTATGAAATCGGAAAATTATTGGCGCTCTACGGGCGCCGTTCTAGTTTGAAATGGTTCGGTTTAAATACCCGCCGAGGCGCTCGAGACGGGCCAGGGTGCGTTGGCGGCCCAGGACCTGCATGATATCAAAAAGCCCGGGAGCGACGCCCTGGCCCGTCAATCCGACCCGCACGGCGTTGATAAGCAGCCCGGCTTTGATCCCCTGCCGCTCGGCTAGGCCGCGCAGGATCGCCTCGGCGGATTCCAGGGTGAACTCGCCGGCTGCGAGGTAAAGGGCATACAGGGCCGGGATCCATTCCTTCAGTTTCGGGTCCTTGAGAAATTTTTTGCAGGCGTCGGGGTCGTATTCGAAATCGTCGGAAAAAAATGCCCTGAAAACAGTGCTGAAGTCGCTCAGTTTTCGAATCCGGCCCTTGAGGAGCTCCAGTTTGGCATCCAGGGATTCCGGGCCCGAATCCCCGATGCCCGCGGCTTCCAGCTCCTTGAGCGCCAGCTCTTTCAGCGTCCCGGCGGAAGCGTTGCGCAGATACTGGCTGTTGAACCAGTCCAGCTTCTCCAGCCCGAACACGGCGTCGGCTTTCCCCACCCCCTTCAGGGAAAAAAGCTCCGTCAGTTCCCGGCGGGTGAGAATTTCCCGATCGTCGCCCGGAGACCATCCCAGCAGCGCGAGGAAGTTGAAAAACGCGTCGGGCAGGTATCCCGTTTGCGCGTAGGCCATGACCGAAGTCGCCCCGTGCCGCTTGGAAAGGCGCTGTTTGTCCGGTCCCAGTATCAGCGGGAGATGGGCGAACTCGGGCAAAGGTTCACCCGCGGCCCGGTAGAGAAGGACCTGCTTGGGCGTATTCGAAATATGATCCGCGCCCCGGATGACGTGGGTGATTCCCATGTCGACGTCGTCGGCCACGACCACGAGATGGTAAGTCGGGATGCCGTCGGACCGGATCAGGACGAAATCCTCCAGGATTTTGTTTTCGACCTCGATGCGGCCGAAAACATGGTCCCTGAAGAAGGTCTTCTCGGGCGGGATTTTGAATCGTATGGCAAAGGCCTCTCCCGCCGCCGCCCGGCGTCCGGAATCCTCCGCGTTCAACCGGGCGCATTCGTGAAGCGCGGCATCTCCCGCGGCTTCGTCCCGGTATCCGTTTTTGCGTTCGGCGCTTTCGTCCATTTTACAGAAGCAGCGGTAAGCCATGCCTTTTTCGAGAAGCCGGCCGGCAAACGAACGGTAATGCTCCAAACGCTGGGATTGGAAATAGGGCCCCTCGTCCCATGTCAGGCCCAGCCAGCGGAGGCCTTCCAGGATGCCTTCCACCATTTCACGCGACGACCGGGCAAAATCGGTGTCCTCGATCCGGAGGATGAATTTCCCGCCGTGATGCCGGGCGAAAAGCCAGTTGAAGAGGGCCGTACGCGCCCCGCCGACATGCAGATATCCCGTAGGGCTGGGAGCGAAGCGAACGCGAACCTGCTTCGGCATGGCTCTTTTCCATCCTGTCCATCAGTTTTGACGGGCCTCGCAACAGGCCGTGGTGCGGCGGCGTCTTCGGCTTGCGCGCGCCGGGCCGGTTTACTCCCAGCCGGACTTGGTGCCCGCCGGGACGATTTCACAGTAGGCTTCCGCGGCGTGGATCAGGTTGCCGTAGATTTTGAACGAATGCCAGACATCGAGCACGCCGTCTCCCTGGAACGTGGAGCCGCGGCCGAAGTTCATGCGCACCGCGACAATCCCGAGCTCTTCATCCACGGCCAGGACCCGGTGCGTGATCTCCGACAGGGTCGGGATCCTCTGCGTTTTCATATTGTCGCAGCCTGGAAAATGGTCGCAGCCGGGTCCGGCCATGAGCTGGCCGTTTTCATAGCGGTAGGCGTCGAGCTTCATGGGCGATTCGGATTTCACGAAGCTGCCTATTCTCAGCCCCTCAGGGTAGGTCAGGGCCATTCGGATCATTTCTTCGCGCGTATTCCGCTCCGAATCCTTGGGTTCGTAGAGCATTTCCTCCCTTACGGTCTTGAGGTTGTCCGTATTGAAGAGCATGCCCTCCTCCCGGTTCCGGACGGCTGTCGTTTCGATTTCGCTGATTTTTTTATCGGCGATCTTGAGCCTCATGACGAACAGGGTCGGCGAATCGCCTTCCTCCACAACGAGAAACGACACGGCGACGCCTTCGCGCACATCCAGGATATCCCGGCGGTAGCCGGTCAGGCGGGAGATGGTTTTCCAGATGCCTTCGCCCAGTTTCATCTCCCTGCAGTCTTCGGTGAATCTTACGTTTTCCGCTACCGGCAGAGAATCCGGTTTGCGGGCGATCAGGGCGTTCAGGTACTGGGTAACGAATCCGCGGAGGCATTCCCGATCGCAATCGTTTGACGGCAAGGGCATCGGTCCCGCAACGGGATACCCGCTGAATCCGAATAGAAGCAGCAATGCTAAAAAAACCGGCGTCATTTTTCTGATCATGAAATCCTCCTTCGGGTTAACTGTCTAATCTTATCCGTAACCGTGTATCATACACGAATAATTCCGGAATGGTTCCATTCAAAATCCCGGTCCCGGCTGACGGTCCCGTGAAGCAGGCGCGCTCGATGAGGGCCAAACGGCCGGATGATCGCAATTTTTCGAGATGTCTGCTAGAGCAGAATCGGGCCAATCATAGGTGGATTTTGGAATGCAAATTAGATACTATGACCACGCGAAGAACGGCATTTTCCACGACCACGGAGAGGTGCTGGAGTGGCCGAACAGGGCTGCCTGCTAAGCAGTTGTACTGGCAACAGTACCGGGGGTTCGAATCCCCCCCTCTCCGCCATGCGAAGCCCGATGGGCGAAGCATGGCGCCCGGCGTAGCCACTGCCGCTTTTATCGATAGCTTATATTCAATAATGGAAATACTAACGACAGAGAGATCTATCTAAATCAGGGCGAAGCCCGGGTCCTAACTCTCTTTTTTTTAGACCGAAGCCTTGGAAGTACTGAAACAGTCTTCTTCAAATGTCATCCTGGCTGTTAAAGATCTTAGCGGGCAGGGGAGGAAATCAGGTGGGGGGGATTGATTTTCCGGGAAAGCATCCTCGAATGCTTTCCTTTTAAAGGTTCCGCAGGCTTTCCCGAGATTTTGCAGTAACGTTCCACGATCGATGCTTATGCATATTTTTTTCTCGAGTTCGCTATCCGATCTTTAAATTGTCGGTGACGCTGAACGCTCCCGGGACCAGTCTGGCGGACATCGCAGCCAATTTTTTATCCATCTCAGTGCCGACAAATCCCTCGAGCGTGATGTTCCCGTTTTTAACGATAATTCTTATCGGGAGCAGGGCTTGAACGGCATATTTCTCGAATCCATCCCTCAGGTAGATGGCCCTGTAGGTCTTCAGGCGGATAGAATCGTCGTAGAGGGAGAAGGGCATGACTTCGATGTTGTTCACGACCTCTTTTACGCCCGGCATACCGCGAACGACTGCTTCCGCATCTGTTTTCAGCGTCGGGCGTAGAACTTCTCCTCCCAGAACGACCGTGTTTTCATCCTGAACGGTGAAATTAATGTTGTCGAACACGCTCAGGAAGGGAAGCGTGATGACCTTGTACCGGACCTGTTCAGCCAGGCTTTGCGCCTGCCTGTTGGTCCCGGCCGGATCCTTCGCGCCGGAGTCGGACGCTACGGCTGTGCCTGCCAGCCCGAACACCAATATCGACATGGAAATCAATAATATAAGCCTCCTGTTTGCTGCAATCATATACTCCTCCATTCAACCGATTTACAAAATCGGATTTTTTAGATTCCAATAAATTAGACGGGAGTACGTTCTAAATGTTTCAGAACCGAACCCATTGTGCTAAAAGTAAAAAGTTCATTTCCCAAAGACATGGATTCAAGCGAGACAATCGGGAGGATTCCACGATGAAAAGCGCATTGCGATGGGTGTTATCAGGGGGAGCGGTTTGGTTGCTGGTTCTGGCGGGCAATCCCGCGGCGAAGGCGCAGTCCGGCGGCCCGGACTGCACGCGCGAAAGCCTTAAAGCAATCACTGATATGTTCTTTTCAGGTATTGAAGCGCACCAGCCGTCCGGCGTACCGCTCGCTTCCGGCGTGAAATACACGGAAAACGGCCTGGAGGTCGCTATAGGAAAGGGCGTCTGGCAGACCGCCGGCCGAACGACCTTTAAACGGGCAATGGCCGACACCCTGAAATGCGGGACGCATACGCAGGCCGTCATGGAGGAAGACGGCAAGCCGGTGCTTTTCGGCGTCCGGCTTAAGGTCGAAAAAGAGAAAATTTCCGAGATAGAAGCCATTGTCGTTCGCGGAGAGCAGGTGCTCGACGTTCCGGCTATCCTGGCTACCAAAGACCATGATTGGGAGGCCCCCCTTCCGCCCGAGCAGCGGAGCTCCCGGCTGGCGATGATGGCCGCGGCCGATGATTATTTTGAACTGTTCGTCAAGGAGAACAAGCCGGAAGTCTCCGAACTGGCTTACTCCTGTTTCTGTGACCGCTGGGAAAACGGCGCGCAGACGACGAAAGGAGGGATGAACCAGGGAGTCCCCATGCCTGCGCACAACTGCTCGCCCCGGGGCTTTGCCGACATGACCCACCCGGCCCGGCGCTTCCTGGTGGATGAGGAGACGGGCATCGTGGTCGCCTACGTGCTCTTCAACAACGTCTGGCCAGACTTCCATATGTTCAAGATGAGAAACGGCAAAGTACAGTGGATCCAGGCCTATTTTGAGTACGGCAAGGAGTACAAGTCGATCGGCTGGCCGGAAGAGCCGGCATGCCTGTAATGTTCCGGCGGGCGTTTAGGATATTTGTAAGATCCGGGATGCGCGGCAGGACGTTGCCGAAACAGGCAGAAGCAACCGTTGATTCATACTCATTTTCCGGGAGGGGCTGTTTATGAAAGATCGTCGGAACAGCCTGTGGTTTTTGTTGGCGTCGGCCGGTGCGCTTGCGGCGGGACTCGCGGCGGCCAAAGAGGCCGACAATGTGGCCCTCGCGGCCAGACCTTCCGCCTCCTATGTTTCGGGCGACACTTCCGCCGATGCCTGCAACGACGGGATCGATCCCAGGAGTTCGCGCGACGGCAGCCGGGGTGCCTGCGGCAACTGGCCGCGCCGGAACACCCAGTGGGTTCAGTACGACTGGGAGGCTCCCGTCGCAACCGACAGGATCGACGTCTACTGGTGGGATGATCGCCGGGGCGTGCGCCTGCCGGCGGCGGCGCGCCTGCTCTACTGGAACGGCAGCGGCTTTGTGCCGGTGCGGACGGAAAGTACATTGGGGGTTTCGGGGGACCGGTACAACAGCCTGAACTTCTCCGAGGTCGTCACCGGCAGGCTGCGGCTGGAAATCGACGGCGACGGACAATATTCGACCGGAATTCTGGAATGGAAGGTTTACGACTCGGGCAGATCGCCCGCCTTCCCTCCCCGGGTCAGGGCGGGCACGGACCGGACGGTGGTGCTCGGCGGCAGGACCTACCTCAACGGCATTGTGAAAACGCCGTCCGGCGACTGCGCCGTGCTGTGGAGCAAGGCCTCCGGACCGGGCTGGGTGACCTTTGCCGATCCGTCAAAACCCGACACCACGGCGACCTTTACCGAGCCCGGTGACTACGTGGTGCGCCTGACAGCGGCCGAGGACGGCCTCGAGGGCTCCGATACGCTGGACGTGCGGGTCATCGAGGGCCCTCCCGCCCGGAACCTGCGCCCCGTCGACACCATGCCCTACAGGATCGACAGCCCCCTGTGGGATCAGCGGGCCAAAGCCATGATTGTCAACTGGATCCCGCACTGCATCCGCAGGATCAACGATCCCGATCTCGAGGAAGGAGGGATCAACAACTTCATCGATGCGGCAAACAAATTGCGGGGCAAACCGGCTGGGAGCCATCGGGGATACGTATTTTCCAACGCCTGGGTCTACAACACCATGGAATCAATCTGCGCGGCCCTGATGGTCGACCCCAAGGGCGATCCCGAAATCATCCGGGCTCAGAACAGGATGAAGGAAACGCTGCAAGACTGGATTCCCAAAATCCTCGCGGCCCAGGAGCCGGACGGCTATCTGCAGACCGCCTTTACGCTCAGCGACCGGCGGCGCTGGACGGACCGCTACCGCGGGGATCACGAAGGGTATGTCGCGGGCTATTATCTGGAGGCGGCTGTTTCGCACTACATGCTTACCGGCGGCAAAGATCTGCGTCTCTATAATTCCGCGAAAAAATTGGCGGATCTTTGGGAGACCAATATCGGGCCGGCTCCGGGCAAGCAGGAGTGGTACGACGGCCACCAGGCCATGGAAATGGCCCTCGTGCGCTTCGGCCGCTTCGTCAACACCGTCGAGGGGGAAGGCAGGGGCGAAAAATACATCCGACTGGCCAAGTTCCTTCTGGACTGCCGCAAAGACGGCAGCGAGTACGACCAGTCGCACGTCCCTGTCATCCGCCAGTACGAGGCGGTCGGCCACGCCGTACGGGCCGCGTACAATTACGCCGCCATGTCGGATGTGGCCATGGAAACCCGCGACGCGGATTATCAAAGCGCGGTGATGAGCCTTTTCGACAGCATGATCCACCGCAAGTACTACGTCACCGGCGGCATCGGCAGCGGCGAGACCTCGGAAGGCTTCGGTCCGGACTATTCCCTGCGCCACAACGCCTACAACGAATCCTGCTCCAGCTGCGGCCTGATCTTTTTCCTGCACAAGCTCAACATGGCCTACCGCGACGCCAGGTTTGCCGATCTCTACGAGGAAACACTTTACAACGCACTTTTGGGGGCGCTGGATCTGGAGGGCAAAAACTTCTACTATCAGAATCCCCTGGAAGGCCGCGGGCCCCGGTATTCCTGGCACAGCTGCCCCTGCTGCGTGGGCAACATCCCGCGCGTGCTGCTGATGCTGCCCACCTGGGCCTATGTCAGGGACGATGCCGGCCTTTGTGTCAACCTCTACGTCGGAAGCAGTATCACGGTGCCCGATATCGCCGGAACCGACGTCGAAATGGTCCAGGAAACCGACTACCCCTGGAGCGGCGCCGTCGCGATCACGGTCAATCCCAAAACCAGCAGGACTTTTTCCATCCGTTTACGGGTTCCCGACCGGGAAGTCAGCCGTATCTATCATAACGAACCCAGTGCCAACGGCATCCTGTGGGTCCGCGTCAACGGGCAATCCGTCCAGCCCCCGGTCGAAAGGGGCTATGCCGTCATCGAGCGGGCCTGGAAAGATGGAGACAGGATCGAGATGGAGCTTCCGATGCAGGTCCAGAGGGTGCGGACCATCGATAGGGTCGAGGCCGCCCGGGGCCATGTCGCTCTCCGCCGCGGCCCCCTGATTTACAGCCTTGAAGCCGTCGACCAGAACCTGGACCTGGCTTTGTCGCCGGATACGCTCTTAACTGCCGAATGGAAGCCGGATCTGCTTCAGGGAGTAGTGGCTGTCAGAGGGCAATGGAACGACGGCTCCGATTTGCTCGCGATTCCCAACTACGCCCGCGCCAACCGACTGGAAGAGGTCGGAGATGACGGCAACGGCCGCAACGGCGGGATCACGTCCAAAGTCTGGATCCAGGAGGGCCGGGAATGAATATAAGGAATAGAACGATAGAATATCGGATAACCGGGGACCCTTTCGAGGGCGCCATGCTGTTAAACATTATCATGCCTGGCGCTTATATCCCCCACCGTTTTGCCGCCGAAGACTTCGCTTCCGGAAAGGGAATTCATAATAAGCGCAAAAGCGAGCGTAGGCGTGTTCAAAACAAGATAAACCGCTGGCTTCATTGTATTTCTTTCCAGACTGAATAATCGAACTGCGCATGCTTCCAACTATTTAAGCTGTCTCGATCCCTCACTGTAGTAAAATCGGCTCTCGAAATTCAACGGTAGTCTGCTTCGGGATCCTCAATATGGCGGGGGGCGATCATGCTGGCGGTTACGGGGGCGACCGGCGAAGTGGGAGGAAGGGTGGCCCGGCGCCTGGCGAAGCTTCAAGTAGAGCAATGCCTGATTGTACGGGATCCTTCCCGGGCGCCCCGGCTGCCGAATGCCGGAATAGTCCGCGCGTCTTCTTTCGGGGATGCCGTTTCAATGCGCGGGGCCCTGGAGGGCGTGACGACCCTGTTTCTGGTTTCTGCCCGCGACCGCTTCGGCGTCGCCCATATCAGCGCGAAGAACCGTATCGAGCCCCCTCCATACGACCGGTTGCGGGAGCAGATCACGGCGGTGGATGCGGCCGTGGCCGCGGGTGTCGGGCATATCGTTTACCTTTCGGTTATTCATGCCGCCGCGGATGCGACCTTCATCCTGGCGCACGACCATTTTCATACAGAAGAGTATATCCGGGCCGCCGGTGTACCGTTCACCTTCCTGCGGGCAAGCCTGTACACGGACAATGTTCCCCACTGTGTTTCGGCGGATGACGCAATCCGGGCCCCGGCGGGCGAAGGGCGTGTCGGTTGGGTCACGCGCGACGATATCGCCGACGTGATCGTCGCCGTGATGACCGGCGCCGGGCACGAGGGACGCGCGTATGACCTGACAGGTCCGGAGGCTCTTACAATGGCCGAGACCGCCGAACGTCTGTCTGCCGTTCTGGGACGAAAGATCAGATACCAAGCCCAGACCCCTCAGGAAGCCCGGAGTACCCTTTCGACAAGCCGACTGGAAAAATACGAAGCCGAACGCAGGATGTTGACCGGTAAGGGGCTTGATGACTATGAGGTGGAAGTGTTTGTCACTCACTTTCTTCAAATCGCCAGGGGGGAACTGGATACCGTCAGCGACGCGGTTCCCGAACTGACCGGGCATCCGGCCCGGTCGCTGGCGGAATACCTCGAGGGCCATCCGGGAACCTACCGACATCTTCTGAAGGAATGACGATTCAATTGCTCCCTGTACCGGTCCCGCAGCGACAGGAAATATTCATGGTAACTGTCCGCGGCGTAATCGGGAAATGTCCACGGGAACGCGCGCCACGCCCCTTTCTTTTGGTAATGAAGCGTCGCTTCCGCGTAGATGCCGCGCGCTATATATATCCGGTGAAAAAAGTTCTTCGTCGAAGCCAGCACCAGCTTCGATTCCTCGATATATCCCGGGTCCAGGTTGATGGGGCGGGGAACCGTGGTCCATTCCGATGAGAAAGAGGATTCCAGTTCGTTTGTCGCCGCTTTGATGTCCGCGATCGACTCCGGCTTTATGAGGTTTTCGAAACCGAGGAAATAGCGGGAAATGGGACTTCCCATACTCCTGTCGTAATACCGGGTCCATTCGAACGGGAAAGGCCCGCTTTTGATGTCGATGGCGCCGTAAGCGGCCGACAGTCTCTCTTCGGCCGCGGGCATGATCTCGGAGATGGAAGTAAGGACCGCTACGAATAGCTTGACGGGAAGCGGCCGGGTGATTTCGCCCATATTCGTTCAACTCCGGTATCGGGTCGGATCCGGGACGGCAGCCTCCTCGAATCCTTTGCGGCGCAGGATGCAGGAATCGCAGCTTCCGCAGGCCAATCCTTCGGGGGAAGGGTCGTAGCAGCTGTGCGTGAGGGAGAAGTCCACTCCCGCTTGAAGCCCGGCCCGGATGATGTCGGCTTTAGTCCTGTGCAGAAGCGGGGCGTGAATCCTGTAGCGGGCAGCGCCCTCGACGCCCGCCTTCGTCGCAAGATTGGCCAGATGTTCGTAAGCTTCGAGAAATTCGGGCCTGCAGTCGGGATATCCCGAATAGTCGACCGCATTGACGCCGATGAAAATGTCCTGAGCCCGGAGGATTTCGCACCAGCCGAGTGCGAAACTGAGGAAGATGGTGTTGCGCGCGGGCACGTAGGTGACGGGAATCCCTTCCGAGATTTGGGATATGCCCCGGTTTTTGGGCACGTCGATATCGTCCGTCAGCGCGGAGCCTCCGAAAACTCTGAGATCGATTGCAGCGACGACGTGATCCTCGATGCCGAGAGACTGGACCACCCGTTTCGCGGCAACCAGTTCGAACCGGTGGCGCTGCCCGTAGTCGAAACTCAAGGCATGGACGCGGAATCCCTGTTTCAGAGCAATGGCCATCGCCGTGCTGGAATCGATGCCTCCGCTTGCGAGAGCTATTGCATGCCTGACGCCGGTCATTCGGCAATCTCCGGAAAATACGCTTTCTGTTTATCCAAAGCCGCCGTTTTGGCGGCGAACAACGCGCATTACCCTGTGCGCGGATCATCCCGGATGTTAGAATAAGCCATTTTTGGGGAAATGATGATTCAAATCAAGGGCCTTGGGAAGGCATTTCGCGGCGAATGGCTCTTTCGATCCCTGGATTTTCAAATCAACGAGAGGGACCGGATCGGCCTTGTCGGAGACAACGGGACCGGCAAATCCACTTTGATGAAGATGGTCGCGGGCCTTATGCCCGCCGATGAAGGGAAAGTCGTCGGCGCCCGGAACCTGACCTTCGGATACCTGCCCCAGGACGGCCTGGTCGCAGGCGGAAAAACGGTTCTCGAGGAAGCGCTTACGGTCTTTGAGTTCGTCCGGTCCCTGGAGAGGGAGATCCGCCGGCTTGAACATGAGATGGCCGATATGCGGCATTCAGGACCGGAATACGAAAAGAAACTGGCCCGCTATTCCCTGATTACCCAGCAGTTTCGCCTGCAGGAAGGCTACTCGGTTGAAGCCAGGGCGGGATCCGTGCTGATGGGATTGGGATTTTCCAGCCAGGATCTCGGCCGGTCCTGCGGAGAGTTCAGCGGCGGATGGCAGATGCGGCTGGCGCTGGCGAAGCTCCTGCTGCAGAAGCCGAACCTCCTGCTTCTGGACGAGCCCACAAACCACCTGGATCTCGAAGCCCGGAACTGGCTCGAGGACTATCTCAAGTCCTACCCCCATGCTCTGGCCCTGGTATCCCACGACCGGTTTTTCCTGGATGCGACTACGGAGCGCATCCTGGAAATCAGAAACCGTTCCGTCCACTTTTACAAGGGGAATTATTCCCGGTTCCTGCAGCAGAGGGAAGAGAGGATCGAGCAGCTCAGGGCCGCGTATGAAGCGCAGCAGAAGGAAATCGCCCGGATCAAGGCGTTCGCCGACAAGTTCCGCTACAAGGCGACCAAGGCTTCCCAGGTCCAGAGCCGGCTCAAGGACCTCGAGCGCATGGACAGGATCGAAATACCGCCGGAATCCAAGCCGATCAAGCTCCGCTTTCCGGAGGGCCCCCGCACCGGCCGCAACGTCATCGAATTGTCCGGCGTAAGCGCCGGCTACGGGAACGATCCCGTTTTTCAGGACCTGCACTATATTCTGGAAAAGGGGGAGCGCGTCGCCCTGGTCGGGCCCAACGGGGCGGGGAAGTCGACGCTGATGAAAATCCTGGCGGGCAGGCTGGCGCTGACGGAGGGAACCCGGAAGCTGGGGCACAACGTCGTCGTCTCCTACTTCTCCCAGGATCAGGACGACCTCCTGGCTTCCGAAAAAACGGTATGGGACGAAGTGTATTCCGTGGCGCCGGACTATATCGTGCCCCAGCTGCGCACGCTGCTGGGCTGCTTTCTTTTTTCCGGCGATTCGATCGATAAACCGGTGTCGGTCCTGAGCGGCGGGGAGAGAAGCCGGCTTGTCCTGTGCAAGCTGCTGCTGTCCCCGGCCAATTGCCTGCTTCTGGATGAGCCGACCAATCACCTCGATATCCGCTCGAAGGATATATTGATGGACGCGCTGCGGGAGTATCAGGGAACGATCGTGTTCGTGAGCCACGACAGGTACTTTCTCGACGGCCTGGCCACGGGCGTCCTGGAAATCGGCAACCGGACTGCGGTTTCCTATCTCGGCAATTATGAAGACTACCTGTATAAAAAGGCTCAAATGGAACTGCAGCAGGCGGCGCCCGGGGAGATAGGGGATCCGGAAAAGGCGACCCCCGATTCCGGCCGGATTTCGGAGCCGGCGGATGCCGAAAAGAAGAGGGTGAATCCGATCAGGATCCGGCAAATGAAAGACAGGATAGAAAAGCTCGAGGAGCAGATCCAGCTGCACGAAACGAGAATCGCGGTGCTGAATCAGATGCTGGCCACCGAGGAACTCTACCGCGATCACCAGCTTTTCCGCTCTACGATGGAAGAACACGACGGCCTGCAGGCGGAACTGGACCGGTCCATGAAGCAGTGGGAGCGCCTGAATTCGGAGCTGGAAGGCCTGCGGTGAGAATAAGAAAAGAGTCCGACGTTCAAACGTTCTAACGCCCAATGTGTAACGTTCAATCATTCCCTCCCTTTCAATCATAAAAAATCGAACTTACAACATTCCAATTCGTAGATGCATTCAAGGAGCGTGTGCGATGAAAATTTCGAAGGAACGGATTGCCGGGGCGGCAAAAGAGATCCTGGGCCTGATACTGGCCGTAACCGTCATCCAGGTCGGCCTGGGGCAGGCCTATTTTGTCCCCACCGGTTCCATGGAAGGGACCATCCTGCCGGGAGAACTTGTCATTGCGGACAAGGCGACTCTGGGCCCGAGAACTCCGGACTGGGTCGGGATCCCATGGACCGGGATCGGTTTCCCCGTGCCTGCCGTCAAGCTTCCGGGAATCCGCAATGTCGCTCAGGGCGATATCGTAGTGGCCCGTACGCCCGCGGACCGTCGCGTTCCTTACGTCAAGCGTGTTGTCGCCCTGGGCGGGCAGACGGTCGAGATTCGCGATAAGCGGCTGCTCGTGGACGGGGAACCGTTCCCCTTCCCGGAGAAAGCGCGGCATGAGGATCCGCGAACGTTTCCCGTCGGATCAAGATCCTACGGTATCCCCCCGGTTTTGGGGAATCGCGACAACTGGGGGCCTTACAGGGTGCCCGGCGGCCATGTCTTCCTGATGGGGGACAACCGCGACAACTCCGTCGACAGCCGTTATTTCGGGCCTGTTCCCGTGGAGAACATCATCGGGAGGGCGGGGCTGGTTGCTTTTTCCTTCGACAGGGATTCCGACGCGCCCTTGCGCCGCCGGCCCAGGCTGGACAGAATCATTACCCTGCTGGACTGAACCGGTTCAATCTTCAATCTTCGATCTGGACCAGGTGGAACGTTCCCTGTTCGTCTTTTTCAACCTTCAGCCTGTAGGCCTCGACAACTTTTGAAAGGGGGCGTCCCAGAAGAAAATCCAGCTCCTCTTCGCCGCGACCCAGCCGTTCGGTGAAGAAATTCCGGATAATCAGATCCTGGCTGAGAAGGTCCAGAACAGGATCGAGTTCGGCGGCTTCTCCGGTTTCCCAGTATTTTTTGATGGCGCCGTCGGCTTTTTCCGTGGAGCACCGCTGTTCGTGTACTTCGAGCAGCTCGAGAATTTCGGCGTCCCCTTTCAGAATATCCCGCCTTGTCAGCTTTTCTTTTTCCCAGAGCTTCTCGAGAGCCTGCGGGTTCCAGCATTCCTGGGTGCGGCACTGAAGCGGACGGTGTTCGTATATCCGGCAGCTTTTCTCCTGCTCCTCGTAGAAGGGGCATTGCCGGTTTCCGGGATTCTCCTTTAACTTGACCAGCTCTCCCGAAAGATTTTCCAGAGCTCCGGTTATGTTGTTCAGAACAGGTTCCCCTTTTCTCAGGGTATACAGATCGGCGTACCCGAGGATTCCGCTCTTCACGAGGTCGAGATCCTCAGGGTGCAGGGAAGGGCTCACGCGGCTGCAGCAGTCCCCGCAGCGCAGGCAGTAGGGCCGGCAGGCGTATGCGGTTTGCACGATATGCTCCATCTGCAGCCGCCATTTCCGGGATCTTTCTTCCGGGGCCAGGTCCTCCCAGCAATCCCTGAAATCCTGATAGAGGGAACGGCCCTCGACTTCGTTCAGGATTTCATCCAGGCGATCCTCTTCAACATGCAGGCTCTTGAGTATCCGGCCGGCAGCCATGCGCACGGCCGACACGAAATCGTTCCGGTTGTCGGATTGAAACAGCTCCCGGATCGCGGCCGTATCCGTGGAATTTGCGTTTTCTGAATCCCGAGACATCTTTTCCCCCGTCTGCAAAAGGATGCATTATAGAGCGGAAACCGGCATTAGGCCATGCATTCGTTCTTCTTGGGTAAAAATCACTTGGGAAATGCGATGGGGCGCCGGCCGGGCCGGCCGCTTTCCGGACTTCATTTCACATTCGACCTGTGCGCCCGGCTGTGATACTATACAGCTTCAAATTTTTGTCGGCAGCTCCAACCTACATACCTCGGGAAGTGTTTAAGCTATGAGGCCTGTGCGGCCGCGCTGCCAAAGCATAACGCCCTCTATCCCCGGCTGGGAGCGTGACAACGCATAGAGCATAGTGCTTCAAGTCTGATTCGATCTAACAAAATCAGTATTCCGAAAACGCGATCCCGGTCGTGTTTTCGCCAGGCATCTGTAAGGGCAAGGAGTAAAATGTCCAGAAAATATCGTCAATCCGGTTACCAGGATTCAGAACGGGAGAAAAGACCGAAGCCGCCTCCGCGCATCAAAGGATCGGGCGGAAGGGTCGAAACCAAATTCCACCTCGTTACGCGATGCAACAACTGCGCGGCCGAGATACAGGTGATGGACGGGATACAGGTCACCGATAAATGCCGCCACTGCAACACGGATCTTCATACCTGCAGGAACTGCCTGAACTTCGACCCCTCGGCGCGCAACGAATGCGTCAAACCGGTGGAGGTCCGGGTGGCAA
This sequence comes from Acidobacteriota bacterium, assembly GCA_016933615.1. GTDB lineage: Bacteria > Acidobacteriota > UBA6911 > UBA6911 > UBA6911 > UBA6911. The sequence continues at coordinate 244 of JAFGAO010000136.1, read as the reverse complement.
ATAAAAGCGAAAACAATCTGTGCCCCCTGTTTGAAGCAAAGGTGCTTATTGAAAAGAAGGGAAGCGGCGCCGGTCCCAAAGCCGAAGACAGTCACCGCCAGGCTTTCCTGGATCTCTTCAAGAAATAACCGGCAACGTCGTTTTCAAAGTCGAATCGCCTAAGGGTTCGCGCAAAAATAAGTTTACATTTTGGCGCGAGCGCCGGACGGGCAGATGCAAGGCGCCGCGACGCAGGCAATGTGGT
>JAFGAO010000135.1 GCA_016933615.1 Acidobacteriota bacterium | reverse complement strand
GGTGCCGAAGGGGGGACTCGAACCCCCACGGGTTTCCCCACCACCCCCTCAAGATGGCGTGTCTGCCAGTTCCACCACTTCGGCACTAAAAATGCAGATCTCACAAAATTGCGGCTGCTGAAGCCGGGGAGGCTTCTATTGAGGAGCCGGGGCGGATTCCTCCGGTTCCGGCTGCCCCTGGCTTCTCGATTCCAGCTCTTCGACTTTTCTTCGTATCTGTTCCGGGGTCAGATCGGTTTCCTCGGAAGCGTCTTCGGTCGCCCGGGCATCGGGCGCCACGGTTTCCTCCACGGCTCCCTCCAGCACGGATTTGCTTGCCCTCTGGGTGGAAATCAACGACAACCCGATGCTGGTCATCATGAAAACGACCGCCGCAACCGTCGTCGCCTTCGAAAGGAATGAAGCGGGCCCCCTGCTTCCGAATGCGGTCTGCGTGCCGCCGCCGCCGAAGGCGCCCGCCAGATCCGCCCCTTTCCCGGTCTGGAGAAGAACGACAAGAACCAGGATAATGGATACGATTATATGCAGTGTGGTGAATGTGTAAAATAGAAACATTGGAATCCGATACCCGCTTTCCGCCGGTCTTCAGGCATTGTAGTGGATGATGCCGAGGAAGCTGTCCGCCTCCAGGCATGCGCCGCCTACCAAGGCGCCATCGATGTCCGGCTGCCGCATCAGTGCCGCAATATTCGCTGGCTTGACGCTGCCGCCATAAAGAATACGAACCTCCCGGGCACCCTCGCCGAACCGCTCGGAAAGCCGGCTGCGGATGAACGCGTGCATTTCCTGGGCGGTTTCGGGCGATGCCGTACGGCCGGTTCCAATGGCCCATACCGGTTCGTAGGCGAGAATGATACGCAACAGGCTCCGGCGTGTCAAGCCGTCCAATCCTCCGTCAAGTTGTTGTGTAACTACATCATAGTGCCGGCCGGCCTCGCGCTCCTCCAAAGTTTCCCCGATGCAGACGATGGGTTGAAGATCCGAATCCAGCACGGCCCGCACCCGACGGTTGACGGTGGCGTCCGTTTCCCCGAAATACTGCCTGCGCTCGGAATGCCCGATGATGACCATGCGGCAGCCGATCGCCTCGAGCATCGGCAGGCTGATCTCGCCCGTGAAAGCCCCGCCGGGCTCCCAGTGCACATTCTGGGCGGCAAGGATCACGCGCGAATCCCGCAAAATCCCGGCTACCGGATAAAGAGCCGTATAGGGCGGCGCCAGGACCACCTGGCAGTGAGCGGCGCCGGCTGCCCCGTCTTTGACCGCCTGCGCCAGGGCGACCGCTTCCGCCACCGTTTTATGCATTTTCCAGTTCCCGGCAATCACGGGCGTGCGCGCCATTATTGTCCCCTTCCGTGTGAAAAGCAGCCGTACAACAATTCATCCGGACTTCCGTGTTGTCCCGGATGGCTACCTACTCCAGCCGCGCCCGCGCCGGGCCCGGGAAAAAGCGAAAACCAGGGCAAGCCCGCCCAATAAAGTAAGCCAGGTCGCAGGTTCCGGGATCGGCACAAAAAGAATGTCGTGATTCTGATACCCGTGCCGGGTTCCGCTGGTGAAGCCCACATAGGCATATTCGTCATCGGTCAGGTCCAGCAGCCCGTTCAGATTGAGCGGAGTCGTAAAAAGCAGCGTCGAGTTCAGGTACACGCTCAGGCCGGCCAGGGGATCGTAATCGATCCGCGCCTTCTGGATGAAGCCGTCATTCAACGGCCTGCTCACAGGCTGATAATACAGAGCAGGATCCGCGGTGTAATCCGTGGGCCAAATGCCATGCTCGTTGTTCATAGCCTCATAGGTATGGTGCGGCATGTTGAAGCTGGTGCCTCGCGTGTTGACCGCAATGTGGTTCCCGTCCAGATCGCCGTACGGGACGTTTTGCCACGTATCGAATTCCACGGCCAGACTGTTTGAAATGTACATATATCCCATGCCGCCCGCTCCGACACCGAGCGCCTGATTCCCAACGGCGCTTTCCCATCCGCCATTCTGAATCATAAATGCGAATCCGTCGGCGCCCGGGTACTCTCCAGAGGGATCCCCGGGATCCGGTACACCCGTTCCATCGGACATGCGAAACCAGAAAGTGGTCGAAAACCCTGAAGCCACCGATACCCGTTCGGCGGACCAGACCGCTCCGGCAGGCGAAAGGCTGTAAGGATCGTTCACATTGGGATCCGTGGTGTCCGTCAGACGGATTCCATAGGGAATTGTAGTGGCCGTACCTGCGTAGGAGAGCGGAAGAGTCTCGAAGTCGATCGGGCCCGCCTGGGCGGCTGCAGCCCAGAAGAAACAGAGGCTTAAAGGGATTAAAAATACTTTCAGAGATTTCATCCTGTACATTGCCTTACCTCTCTGATGAATCGTGACCTGCTTAGAAAAAGAAGTATCATTGGATCGCCACGTTGAAATATCCATGATTTCTGCACTGAAGCAGAAAATCTTCCTTAATGGATACGCTTTGTGGCTCGCGCGAGGGGATCGGCGTAAAATATTTGCCTGAAGGAATGCGGCTTGACCCGATCGTTTTCAAGGCGGATCGGGAGTTCAGCCCACCTTCATGAGAAGCAGCGTAGCCAAACGCTGAAATCCTAACACTTTACGGCAGAAAAAGCAACTCCATTCTTCGATGGCCCTGCCGACTGCCTCCCGCGTTTCCATTCCCAGACTTGCTGACAGGATTTGGCGGTCCGGGGACCTGCGAAATAAAGTTTTATGTCGATTTTTGCCCGGGCGACTGTTTGTCTTCCATTTCGGATCGGCTTTCATCCGGGTCATCCAAAAGCACGAATGGGGGCAGGCGCCGGCTCTGTTCGTGGATGCGCCCGAGATACTCTCCTAAAATCCCGATCGAAATCAACTGGATGGCGCCCAGGAACACGATTACGAAAACCAGTGTCGGGTAGCCGGGCACCGAATATCCCGACAGGTATGCGCCAAGCGTCACAAGCGTATAAAGCAGGCATAGCGCTATAGCGCATGCACCGAGAAAGAAAGCGAGACGGAGAGGACGAACCGAAAGGGCCGTGATTGCATCCAGTGAAAGTTCGACCCTCTTGAAAAAAGTGAGCGGAGCCCTTCCGGCGTGCCGGGGTCCGGCATCGTACGTCATGGTCCGGCTTCGCAAACCCAGCCAGAAAGGCATACCCCGGTAAAAGGGCCTTGAAACCGCAAAACGCATCATTAAATCAGCCGCCCTGCGGTCCATCAGCCTGAAATCGCCCGCTCCGGCCGGCAGCGGGATATCCGTGAGTTTCCGCAGCGCCTCGTGAAACAGTCTGGATGAAATCCGGTGGAACCACGAGGAGCCGGCATTTTGGCGTCTCTCCATCTGAACAAGGCCGGCGCCGTCGCGCCAGGCTTGCAGCATCTTCGGCAGGAGCGCGGGCGGGTGCTGCAGGTCGCAGTCCATGGTAATAATGGCGTCGCCGCGGGCGGACTGGATCCCTGCCAGGAATGCGGCCTGGTTGCCGAAGTTCCGGCTCAACCGCACCAGGCGCACGCTTGGATCCTGTGCGCGCAGGTCGAGAACGCGCCCCGCGGTGTCGTCCCTGGACCCGTCGTCCACGAAGATGATCTCGATCGAATGGGGTTCAGCCGAAACATGCCGCCGGATCTCCTGGTACAGCCGGGAAACGTTCTCGCTCTCGTTGTAGGCGGCCACAACAATGCTGACCGGTTTATCGGCGCTCATCGGCTATCCTATGGAGGTAGGCAGCGCAGGCCTCCTTGCGGGGTTCCGCTGCTTCCAGGTAAGTGTACAGGCTCAGATTGTGAAAAGGGAACGGAAAACGGCGCACCCTGACGGACGAGAAGAAATACCGGACCACTTCGAGAATTTCCTTCGCCGAGTTCACGTGTTCGTAACGCATCAGCGATCCGTAGCCTAGTCCGGTGCGCAGCCGAAAAAGGACTCCCGTGGTCGAGCGCCAGGCGGCGCCCCAGAGGTACCCTCCCTCGCTCGGGATCCCGGCCTGGAAAATTCCGTCCGGCGCCATCAGTGCCGCACCTCGCGCCACGACCGCGGGCAAATCCGTCAGGTGCTCGAGCACGGCGACGGAAAGGATCCGGTCATAGCGGTTTCCCGCCGGGACATCGAGAATGTCGCCGTAAAGAGCCGCGATACGGGGCAGCCTGCTGCTGCCGGCGTACAATTCGCGGAAGGGTTCGACGGCATCATAGCGCCGGCAGCGCGTTTCGTAGTCGACATGGTTGAGGGTGCCCGCACCGATCTCCAGAATGGTTTCATCTCCCGGGCGCCCCGCTTCGGAAACCCGTCTGTGCATCCACATTTCCAGGCGCATTGCCGCGGCTTGAGCGGGATCCGCTCCCCGACGGTTTGCCCGGTGATGCCGTACATAGATCGCCCGGTGCGCCGGCGAAAGCGGCGGCCTTGTTCTTGGATAGGAATCGAGAAGTTTTCCGATTTTTTCGCCCATGGTTCAAGGAGGCAGGATGCGGTAGAGCAGCAACGCATCCGCCGGATTCGCAGCGGTCCCTGTGGCCGCCAGCTCAAGATTCAACTCGCGGGTGTATTCCTCTTTTTGTTCCCCGCGGATGAGGACATATTCCGCTTCGAGTGACAGGAGTTCCTGCGGTTGAATAACCCGGAACCGGGTTAAGACTTTATGGCGATAGTCCCGGCCCATGCATCCGTAGGTAAGATTGCCCTCGGCGGCGTTGAAGATCCGTGACGGCGGAAGCGTGTCGATTGCCGCGGGAAGCCCGAACCGCTCCGCGCCTTCGCGCTGCGGGATGGCAAGCCTGTAAAGCAGCGATCCGCCCAGGGATTTCTCCATGGAGAAGGCCATCACCAGGAATGCGAGGAAAAACAGCACGCGAAAAGCCTTTGATCCGAATTTCCGCCACATTTCAGCCGCGACAAAAAAAGACAGACAAACGGCAAAGGCGGCGTGTCTCGTATAAACGCTGGGTCGGGAAATGAAGTACGCCAGGCAGAACAGGACGCAGCCGTAAACAAGCCACCTTTCGAAACGAAAGGATGCCGTCTCGCCGTTCCGGTTGCGGAAATGCGCAATGGGCCACCACACAAGTCCCGGCAGTACGACAGCCGTGAATACCGCCCCGATTCCGGTATCATAAATGTACGTATAGCCTGTTTCGATCCAGGGGTAGACCGCCATCATCCAGGGTTTCTCGCTCATTATGCTGATAACCGGGGAAATGGCATCCAGAGGCAGGCCCGGCAGCCCGAACATGCTCACCGGGAAAAGCGGATTTTTATGGATCACCGCATTGCGCAGATACCAGAATCCGCCTCCGGCAAATGCGCAGGAACCGGTGATGAGCAGGGACCGAAAAATCCAGGGCCAATCGGGACGGAATCCATCCTTCCCAATCCGGGTGCGGCCGCTGCGAAACATTACGACCAACAGGCTCCCCGCCAGGAACAGGCAGGCCGGCAGAAGGGAAAGTCTGGTCCCGGCAGCCAGACCGAGCGCCAGGCCGAAGAGACCGAAATAAACAAATTCGCCGCAGCGGGTCCGATGAAGCTGTAGCAGCAGAATCAGGGCGGTCAGGGCAGGAACGATTCCCAACAGGTCCGGATTGGGAATGATGGACAAATGCGCCAGGACCGGAAACGAAATCGCCGCGCAGGATGCGGCGACAGCCGCCTGCCGGCCGATATCCAGCGAGCGGCAGAGATGGTAGAGCAGGAGAATAATCAACAGCATCGCAAACCAGTCCGGCAGGGCCGCGAGACGGTCGTTGCCCGGAAGAAGAAACCAGCGCAATACCAATTCCGCGTTGGATGGATATGAAAAGGGTACGTCCACCTCGAGCGGGATGCTTTCGCTTTTGGCATAACCGGCGGCGAGAGGCAGGTGGTACGCGCCCGCATCGTAGCCGGGGTCGTTGCCGATGCCCAGAAGGAGCGCGGTTGCAGCGATCAGCGCCACGGGCGCCAGGAAAGCAAGCCCCCACAATCCTGTTCCGCCGCGAGCTTCATGTTGTTCCGCTTTTCTGCCGGCCGGCCGGGTCAATAAATAGAGAAGAAGGCCCAGCGCCGCCAGGCAGAGGAGGAGTACATGGTAGCCATAGGTAACCTGTCCCCGCCCGTCGGGCCAGAACAGCAGTGCCAGAAAGGTCTGGGGAACGATCAGGCAGGCGGGCACGAACAGCGAGACGGCAAGCGTCATATTCAGGCGGCCCCGGAGACTGCGCCAGGCGAGCAGCGTCACGAGAAACGACAGCAGCAACAAGCCGGCCAGCATTGCCAGGTGGCGGGAATCCCACGGGACACCCTCAATCATCCGGCTGCCGATCTGGCGCCACAGGGATTCCGGCTGCAGGGAAAGCCCCTGGTAAAGGTCCCAATAGTAGCCCCACGATCTCAGCCAGTAGCGAAGTCCTTCGCTGAAGAGAAGGTAGCCTGCAAAGGATAGTGTGCAGACAATGGCCGGGATCCGGCTGCCTGAAGCGCGTCTCTGCATAATCAAAATTCGTAGAAGGCTCCGATCCGGAGCGAGTGGCGTTCGGCGACGCTTTCAATGATGTGCTGATAATCGTACCGGAAAGTGAGGCCCGCATGAGGGGCAAGCCATTTCGTGAGTGCCGCGAACGTGCCCAATGACTGGTACTTCACGAGAAAGGGTTCATCCGTGACCAGCATATAGGCGGCGCCGCCGCCCGACATGCCGCCGGCGACGTAATAACGTCCCTGCGTCCCGTAGGTGGCGGCAAACTGCCCGGACACGGAGCGCTGGCTTCCGGGCCGGGCAAAATTGAGGTTGAGGCTTCCTGAGAAGATGAACTTCCGCCAATAATAAATGTTTCCTATGGCGATAATGCGTCCTCCGCCGCTGTCCCGATACGCCGGCAGTTCCGTCCATCCTATCGAAAGGGCCATCCCCTCCACTCCGGGCACGGCAACATATCCGGCCAGGTCGTATCGCCTGTGCGGAGAGAATTGAACCTCCGTTTCCTGGGAGGCGCTGACCCCGCCGATCATGTAGAAATGCCGGTTGACGGTGAAGTAGGAGCCGGCGCCGTAAGCGAGCTGAGAGCCGTGGGAATTTTGGATTCTGGCCACACCGACAAACGGGGCGATCCTCGGGATGCCCGTATAGGTCAGGCGGAAATCTCCTCCTCTCCAGTTTTCCGACCCGGATCCGGGCACAAAAGGGCTGTAGAACAGGGACCCTTCGATGTGAAAATCGGTTCGTTCAGGCTGGCTCGACTGCGGCGCCGGAGCCTGAGCCGTGTCCGCGACCCCCGTCCCGCCCTGTGCTGAAGCGCCCGCGGTCTGCGCCTGCAGCGCCGGCGCAGCCAATCCCATAAAAAGCAGAAAAGAACCGCAAATTCTGATCAAAGCGACCTCTCTGACAATAATCGGTTGTTGTGACAAACACTGCCTCACAAGCAGAAATTCCGCCGCCTCCCGGCTCAACCATCCAAATTCGCCTGTTGATCCCGCCCTGGAGCGAAAAACAGGCGCCGGATCCCCCGGCTTGTTTTCGGAAACGTCATGTTTCGGGCGAATCCTGTTCCCGGCATTTTGCCCCGATCGTTCTTCCTTCCCCTTCCGTGGTGACATATCCATATATAGTCACATCCGGTTCCAGGAAAACGGCTTTTTTACCGACGACCGATTTGATTTTATCGGGGCCGCTGATCGCCGAATTCCCGGCAATCCTCACCGTCTTCTGCGAGAAAACATGCCCGTAAACGGCCGCATTCTTTCCAATGATGATATCCCCTTCCGAAAATATGTTGCCCGTAACGACGACGCCGTCTTTCAGAACCAGTGCGCCGTGCGCCTTGATGCTGCCTTCGAACCGGACGCCCGAACCGACTTCCACGTCGTAAAGGAACACGATGTCTTCCTTTACGACCGCCCCGGGCGCGACGGCCCTGTCGCCTACCGGCACGAAGTTCAATCCCTTCGACGGCAGCTTCCCGGGGGGCGCAGTCGCCCCGTCGGCGCGCCCGGCGGCAGTCTCCCCTTGGCCCGTAAGGATCGGCATCCCGAAAATCCGTCGAAAGGAACAGTTCCTTCCCAGAAGCAATTTTTCGCCGGAGGACGCGCTGATTCCCAGCCTGCAATCGGCGCCGGCGCGGATGGTTCCCTCGGCGTCGATCCAGCGGCGGCACTTCGTGCCCTCTCCGAGCGTGATGTCGCCGTCTCCCGCAATCGCATGCACGACATTATCGCGCCCGATCACGGCGTTGCCGGCGACATATACCTCTTTGTTGAAGAGGACGCGATCGGAGGATATCAATTCTCCTATTGTAACCTGCACACGGTCTATTTCCAGATTTTCCCCGAAGCGGGCGCAGCGCGTCACCTCCACTTTTTCTTCCTTGGAAAGCACGCGCGTATAAATCCCGGGTTCCGTCCCCGTGCCGAAATCCGCGCTTTTCAGGATTCTTCTGAATGATTTCCCGAAATAGCGCGGATTGCGGATGTACTCCATGGAAATAAACAGGGGTTCGGCGTCCTGTTTCCGGACCCATTCCAGGATTCCGGGCAGAAAAGGAAGCGCAAATAATGCGAATAAAAGAAGAGCGGCAATTGCTATAAGCATGGCCTACTCCCGCCGGATCCCGGTCCCGTTGGAATCCGGATCCCCGCCGTCATCGGACTTTCTTTTGGAATTGGACAACCCGTTGGGCCGGTGCGGATCCCGGACCGGCTTCGGGACCTCGCCGTTTTCATCCCGAAAGCGCTCGGACTTGCTCCATTTCGTGCGGCGGCCCGTGAACATGTCCACGATCGCTTCAAAGAACCCGATCGTGATGTAGAAAGTATTGAAAAAATAGTTGAACAGCAGCATGGGTAAAAGCAAAACCCTTCTGGTCGCCCCGTCGAGCAGGGAGGCGACGCCGATCTGGTAAAACGGCGCGAAATTTCCGAACGTATTGTAGGCCCCCACGAATAGGAGAGGGAGCAGGCCCGCCACGATCTGCATTTCACCGAGGAAAAACAGCGCCATCGAGTCGATTATGGCGCATACCATGATCAGAGGTATTGAGTAGATGAAAAGGAGCAGGGCCCCGTCCAGCTTCTCGTATCCCGTCAGGTGCGGGGACTTCAACAAAGGGCCCAGGTACCGGAACATCACCTGATTGTGCCCGCGCGACCAGCGGCGAATCTGGCGCGCCCGCGTGTTCCAGGTCTCCGGAACCTCCTCGTAACATTCGGCGCGGTTGGCATAAATGATTTTCCAGCCGCGGAGCAGCAGACGGAAGGTCAGATCGGTATCCTCGGCAAGCAACTTGGTATCGAAACTGCCGATGGCTTCCACGACCTCCCTGCGGAAGCCGCCCACGGTGCCGCCGTATTGGGGTATCAGCTGCAGGTTATACCGGGCCTGTTGATCGACCTGGTACCCGCCGGTTCTCTCCAGGTCGAGCAGCCGGGTCAGAAGGTTCGCCCTGGTATTGACGGGCACGACCCGCCCCATGACCGCTCCTACTTCGGGATCGTTGAAGGAAACGGCGATGTCCTTCAAAATGCCCCTGGGCGGCAGGTAGTCCGCGTCGAAAACAATGATGATTTCACCGGTCGCCTTCTTCAGGCCGTCGTTCAGGGCCGCCGGCTTGCCGCGCTCCCCGGAATACCGGTGCAGCGGCTTGATAAAGGGATACCGCGCCGCATAGTCATCCAGAATGCGGCGGGTCTTGTCCGAGGAGAAATCGTTGATGGGAATGATCTCCATTTTGTCGTGCGGGTAATCGGCCGCGATCAGCAGGTCGAGAATCTTCTGGGGAGATTCGTCGACATTATGGTAGGGATAGGTATTCGACACCAGCAAATCCAGTATCTGCCCCGCGACCCGCTCCTCGTTGTGCATGGGGATCAGTATGGATAAATTCCTGAATTCCGAATCGATGATATCCTGATAACAAACGCGCTGCTCGGAATACAGCCGGTGCATGGTGAAGTAATAATGGCGTATGGAATAGACCAGCAGGACGCAGATCGTGAAAACAAGATATATCTTCAGAATCAGTACAACCATTTCCATGCCTTGATGCTCCCCCGCAGGTTCACGGCCAGCCTGTTGCTGTAGAACGAAAAGATCCCGACAATATAAATGAAATCTACGAGCGGCCCGAAGGCGAAGTACAGAAGCGCCATATAGAGGACGGAAAATTTTGTGACTATGAATAAAAACAGGATATACCGAAGCGCGCCGATCACGATGGAATAGACAAGCGTCGCCGCGATCATGGTCGCCTTGGGCAGTATCGCCGGGGGGAACAGGACGATCGCCATTCCCAGAATAAAGGGGATGAAAATCCACATGCTTATTTCGGTTATCACGTACAGCTCCGAGAACCTCGTGGCGCTGTAGGGAAAGTCGGAATGGAAGAAAAGGAAAAAGAGCGAAGACGCCAGGTTGATGGCCGCGAGGTAGAACAGGTAGATGGCGGCGTTTTTTCCTTTCCGCACCCGGGGCAGTAATACCGTCAATGCCAGCGAAACGGCCAGATTGACGACGGTTGCGGGCAGGGACGGGTTTGTCCCCGGAATCCCGACAAAAGACACGTCGCCCAGGAAAAAAGGCTGCCGGATGATTTCGATCGACCCGGGCGGATAATATTTCTCGAGAACCGCCTGCGTGAAAAGGCTCATCCACCGCGTAATGACCGGGTACGCAACGAACATCAAAAGCGACAGAGGCAGCGCGATCGTCAGGAATTCGCGGGCCAGGGTGCCCCTGGAAGCCGCGATTTTCCGGTATGCCCGGTGATAGTAAATAATCGTCTTCAACATGGCCGCTTTTCCCTGAAATCCCTTGAAATCCGCGGATGCCGAATCGTAAAGCCCCGGGTCTCTCCCTTCCGCGGAATCCGGACGCGAAATGCATACTATCGGGCCAGACCGCGACGAGCCTTCCCGGCGCACAGCCCCCCCGCCCGTAAGTATATATCGGATAAAAAGATGCTTATCTTTCGATAATTACGCGCTTTGTAAGCAAACCATCTCTCTCCGGACAGCGCAAGATAAAATGAACGGGAGGGATCGCGCCATTAAAAACGGCAACCGAGGCGTCTGGATTTGAAGAGCGTCCGGCTGCCGTCCCATCCGGCCGGTTGTCAGACGGACGGATGCGATGTATTCTGGACCGGGTTGATACGGACTATGGATTTTCTGAGGCGACCGCCTGTCGCCGGCCGGGATCGTAAAGAGGGAACGGAAATGAAAAAATTCCTTTTAAGCATATTTTCTGCTTGGACGCTATTGACCGCAAGCACCGCAACCCAACCGAAATCCCAGGAGCCCAAAATGCCAGACCGGAACGAACTGACAGAGATGAACGGCCGTTTCGCCCCCGTTGAAATATCGGCCGACATCAGCCGCCTGCCCGCAAATGAACGCCGCGCCCTAATCAGGATGCTGCAGGCGGCCCGGATTATGGACGGACTTTTTCTTCGCCAGGTTTGGGCCGGCAACGCATCCCTGCTGCTCGATCTTCTCGGGGACAGGACGCCGCTGGGGGAGGCCCGGCTGCGCTATTTCCTGATCAACAAAGGCCCGTGGTCGCGGCTCGACCATAATGCCGCTTTCCTCCCCGGAGTCCCGGAGAAACCCGCGGGCGCCAATTACTATCCGGCCGGCGCCGCCAAAAAGGAGATTGCATCCTGGTTCGACAGCCTCCCCCCGGAGGAACGCAGCCGTGCCATGGGTTTTTACACGACGGTCCGGCGCGATGCCCCGGACGCCGGAGGAACCTTCACCGCCGTTGCCTACAGCATGGAATACCAGCAGGAACTGGCGCTGGCCGCCGGGCTGCTCCGGGAGGCGGCGTCTGCGACCGGACAGCCGACGCTTCGCGATTTTCTCGAAAAGAGGGCCGATGCCTTCCTGAGCAACGACTATTACGAGAGCGACCTTGCCTGGATGGCGCTCGATTCCAGCATCGAGCCGACAATCGGGCCCTATGAGGTCTATGAAGACGAATGGTTCAACGCCAAAGCCGCCTTCGAGGCATTCATCGCCGTCCGCGACGAGGCGGAAACGGATAAGCTGTCCAAGCTGGCCGGGCACCTGCAGGAGATCGAAGACAACCTCCCGATCGAGCCCAAGTACCGCAATCCGAAGCTTGGGGCGTCGGCCCCCATCCGGGTCGTGAATGAGATCCTGGCGACGGGAGACGCCAACCATGGCGTCCAGACGGCGGCGTTCAACCTGCCCAACGACGAGCGGGTGATTCGGGAAAAGGGCGCCAAGCGGGTCATGCTGAAAAATGTCCAGGAAGCCAAATTCAGAATCGTCCTGCTCCCGATCGCAAAGGCCGTGCTTTCGGATGCGGACCGGAAACGCGTATCCTTCGACGCGTTCTTCACCCATATCCTGATGCACGAACTGATGCACGGTCTCGGGCCGCACGACATCCATGTCGGAGACCGCAAAACCACCGTGCGCCTGCAGCTCAAAGAGACCTACAGCGCGATCGAGGAAGCGAAGGCGGACATATCGGGGCTGTTCGCATTCCGCTTCCTGGCCGACAGAAACGTGCTGGACCCGGAACTGATGGACGGCGTGTACCAGACCTACCTGGCGTCGGCTTTCCGCTCGCTGCGCTTCGGCATAAACGAAGCCCACGGGCGCGGCATGGCCGTTCAGCTGAATTACCTGCTCGACTGCGGCGCCGTGCGGTTCGATTCCGGAGGCACCCTGTCCGTGGATGCGGGAAAAATGCACGAAGGCGTCCGGGCCCTTACCCGGGACATCATGCAGCTAGAGGCCGAGGGAAGCTACGCAAAAGCCAGGGACTTCCTGGATCGGATGGCTGTCCTCCGCCCGGAAGTTCAGAAGGTGCTGGACCGCCTCGACTCCATCCCGGTCGACATCGAACCCGTATTCACCACCGCCGAACGCCTTCTTTCCGGGGAATCGGAATAGAGAAGTAAATATTCCGGCCGAAAAATGAAGCGGCGTTCGCCCGCTATGTCTGCGCGCGCATGCGCGCAACGATGCGGCCGCTTGCCTTGCCGTCTCCGAAAGGATTCTGCACGCACGCCCGGGACAGATAATACGCTTCGTCATCGAGCAGTTTCTGCGCTTCCCCGACGATGCGCCGGGGATCGGTTCCCACCAGAACGGCCGCGCCGGCATCAACGGCTTCCATCCGTTCGGTGACGTCGCGCGTCACCAGGACGGGCTTTCCCAGGGACGGGGCTTCCTCCTGGACGCCGCCCGAATCGCTGATGATGAACGCAGAGCGCGTCAGAAGGTATACAAACGGAATGTACTCGAGCGGCTCCATAAGATAGACATTCGGGCTTGCTTCCAGAATCCGCCTTGCCGGGGCCTGCACCCGCGGATTGAGATGGACGGGATAGACGATGCTGATGTCGTTGGTTTCGGCCAGGGTTGCCAGCGCCCGGCAGACCGATTCGAGGCCGGCCCCGAAACTTTCCCGGCGATGCCCCGTGACAAGCACAAGTTTCCTGTCCTGCGGGATATTCGCGAACTGTTTCTCGAGCGATTGGACAAGCGCAAGGTCCGACTGAAGCCTTGCGGTGACCCGGTCCAGGGTATCTATGATCGTATTGCCGGTAACATGAATTCTTTGTTCCGCGTGCCCTTCACGGAGCAGGTTGCTCCGGGCCCGCGGGGTCGGCGCAAAATGCAGCGAGGTCATGACGGCCGTAAGCCGCCGGTTCATCTCCTCGGGCCATGGCGCATCAAGCCGCCCGCTGCGCAGGCCGGCTTCCACATGCGCCACCGGTATGCGGCGATAGAATGCCGCCAGAGCCGCGGCGAAACTGCTCGTTGTGTCGCCCTGAACGACGACCCAGTCGGGACGGCATGCGTCGAGGACCCCTGAAATTTTCTCCAGGGCGCGGGCGGTCAGGTCCGCGAGATCCTGCGACGGCTTCATGAGGTCGAGATCGTAGTCCGGCACGATATCGAATATGCGCAGGACCTGATCGAGCATTTCCCGGTGCTGCGCGGTAATGCAAATTCCGGCCTCAAAGTCCTCCTGCTCTTTCATGGCAAGGTACACCGGGGCAAGCTTCAGCGCTTCGGGACGGGTGCCGAAAATGAAAAGCACTTTTTTCATGAATTTTCTCAGATGCGCCCGGGAGAAATCGCTCAGCCGCTCCGTATCATGCGGCTGAGTGCCGAAAGCTTCCCGAAGATTTCTTCGGCAAGCGCCTCCGTAAGGGATCCCGTGCCGCAGCTGGGCGTCAGCAGGCACTGCTCGCGCACAAGATCCCCACGGATCCCCCTGAATGCAAGGTTCTTTACAAGCGCCTCCAGCCGGCCGGCCAGGGATTCCGGAGTCTGCCCTCGTATCTCCTCCGATGTGGGCACGATTCCGAAAGCAAGGACGCCGCCGTTTTCCAGAAAAGCCCTGACCCGATCCGCGCAGTTCCCGACGGTTTCGCCGTAGCCGAATGCGTCGAAACTCATAATATCCACACCCGCATCGATGAGGAGGGTCCATTCCATGGCGCCGCAGCAGTGCGCACCCGCCAGCGCGCCTTCCTTATGGATGGCCTCGACCACCTCCGCGAGGCATCCGACGATATCATCTCGCCGGGGGCTTGCGTAAGTAGAGCCGAAGGCGGAAAAGATCGGCTCGTCGATGAAGCAGATTTGGCGGCGTCCCAGCGGACGATACCGGCGGAGCAGCCATCGGGCTTTCAGCGCAATGCTCCTGACCACCACGTCGCGGAAGATTTCATTGAAGTAAATCGGCCTCCTGGCCTCATCCGTCACGACAAGGCGGAATGTCAGCGGCCCGGTCACGTGGCATTTTAAAAACAGGACATTGGAAAGATCCATGGAGGAAAGCTTCTTCTCCATGTGGTAGAGACCGCGGCTGTACCCGGGCGAAACGCGGAAGCGCTCCAGGTTTTCTTCGGCGACGCTCTCGTAGAATTTCTCCAGTTCCCCGGCCGGATCGCCCCCTGTGTCGAAATACGCCCTTCCTTTCCTTTCATCCACCACGACGCAGGGCATTCCTTCGCTGAACTGGATTTCCATCCGCTCGCGGAAATCGGCGTTGGGCAGCTGCGGCCAGACCGGGATTTCCGGGATATGCTCCAAAATCAGCCCGCATGCGGGCTCCGGTTCCCGATGCGGAAAACTGCCGATTGCGGTCGCCGCGCCCCGGGGGCTGAATTTCATTTTCTATTTCCTCCCTGTAGAAGACCTCGAAACCGGTTTTCGGGCGCACCCTGCGGCTCCTGATATAAAACCATATTTAAATTGGAATTGCATCGGCGAAAAAAGCGATGCCTTCCTGTAGAATGATGGCCGGCGGACTGATTGCCCCCAATGGCCCGGTCAGGCTGCAACCGATGTCTGCGCTTTGAGGCGAATGTGCTTATGGATCCGACATCACAAAAAACGATCGACTTTCCGGTCCCAAAAGAGAAAGAAGCAAAAACCGGGATTGTCGTCGTCGGCGGCGGGGCGGCCGGCATGACCGCGGCCATCGCCGCTGCGCGGCGGGGAGCGGACGTGACGGTAGTGGAACGTATGGCCCGCATCGGGAAAAAACTGCTCGCGACCGGGAACGGACGCTGCAACCTGACCAACACGAACCGGGGCATCGAAAAGTACCATGGGGCAAACCCGGAATTCGTTCTCGGGGCCTTCGGTCAGTTCCATGTCGGGGAAACCCTTTCCTTTTTTGAGGAGCTGGGAGTAGAGCCCGTCGTTGAAAGCGACGGCTGCGTGTACCCGGCATCGGGCCAGGCTTCCAGCGTCCTGGACGTACTGCGCTATGAAATGGAGCATCTGGGCGTGGCGGTTCTCTGCGACACGCCGATCCGGCGCATCGAAAAGGGGCGCAAAGGCTTTGGCTGCATGAGCGCCGATGGCGGCATGATCCGGGCCGACCGGGTGATTGTCGCCGCCGGGGGCAAATCGTCGCCGAACCTGGGATCCAACGGCAGCGGATTCAAGATCGCCGAAGCGCTTGGCCACACCGTCAAAACCCCTTTCCCGGCCCTGGTTCAGATCCTGCTGGACGCGCCCTTCCTCAAGCGCCTGGCCGGCGTACGGATCCAGGGCCGCGCCGAGTGCCGGGTCGACAACATCGTTGCCGGAAGCGAAAGAGGGGAGCTGCTGTTTGCGGATTACGGAATTTCAGGCATACCGATCCTGGGGCTCAGCCGCCCGGTTTCCGAAAATGCGGGAACCGGCAGAAAACTGAGCCTCCATCTGGACCTTTTCCCCGATGCGGCCCCGGCGCAGGTCGCCGAACGCATCGCCCGGCGGATTGCGTTCAACCCGGGCAAGCCGCTTGACATCAGTTTTATAGGCATGCTGCACAAGCGCCTGATAGGCGTGATCCTCGAGGAAGCCGGATGCCGCAACAGGGAATTGGCCTGCGGCAGCCTGTCGCCGGGGGATATTCATCGCATAGCCGCGCTGTTGAAAGACTGGCCCCTGCAATGCACGGGCGTGAAATCCTGGATGTTCTCCCAGGTCACTGCCGGCGGCGTCGATGTCGGCGAGGTGAATCCCCGCACGATGGAATCGAAAATCGTACCGGGGATCTTTTTTGCCGGGGAGGTCCTGGACATCGACGGGGATTGCGGGGGCTACAATCTCCAGTGGGCCTGGTCGTCCGGCTACGTGGCCGGAATCAGCGCGGCGAAGTAGCCTCCCGTTACCGCCGGATTCCGGCCCCAAAACCCCTCTATCGGAAAGGATCCGAACCTGAATGTTACGCCTGTCGGACATCCGGCTGGATATCGACCATACGGAAGACGACCTCGAAGTCGCGATCCTCGAAGCCCTTGGGATCGCCGCCGGGGATCTGCTCGGGTATCGGATTTCCAGAAAATCGGTGGACGCGCGCAAGCGGCATGCGATCCTGTTCAACTACTCCGTCGTCGTCGAGGTGGCGGACGAAGCATCGGTTCTGGAGAAACCGGACCGGTCCCGCCGGATCGAACGCATCCCTTTGGAAACCTATCGATTCCCCGGCAGGGCGCCCGACCCTGTGCCGTCCCGGCCTGTGGTTGTGGGCGCCGGACCGTGCGGCCTGTTCGCGGCGCTCGCGCTGGCCCGGGCGGGCTTCCGCCCGGTCCTGCTGGAGCGGGGGAAGAGCGTTGGGGAAAGAGCGCGCGACGTATCCCGGTTCTGGAAAACCGGGATACTGAATCCGCGCTCCAACGCCCTGTTCGGGGAAGGCGGCGCCGGCGCCTTCTCCGACGGGAAGCTTGCCACCCAGATAAAGGACCGGGGAAACCGCTGCAGAAAGGTCCTGGAAGAACTGGTCGCGGCAGGCGCCCCGGAGGACATCCTGTTTTGGAACAAGCCCCATATCGGCACCGATCGCCTTATCGGCGTCATTGCCGGCCTGAGACGGAGAATCGCGTCTTTTGGAGGCGAGATCCGTTTCGAAAGCAAAGTCGACGATATCCTGGTTGAGAAAAACGAAATCCGGGGAGTGGTCCTGGATACCGGGGAAACGATTCCGTCCCGTTGCGTGATACTCGCCATCGGCCACAGCGCGCGGGACACGTTCGAAATGCTCTCGGCCCGTGGAGTCGCCCTGGAGCCGAAGCCCTTTTCCATCGGCCTCCGGATCGAGCACCCGCAGAAAATGATCGACGCGGCCCAGTACGGAAGATTCGCGGGGCATCCCCGGCTCGGCGCCGCCGATTACAGGCTGATCCACCACTGCTCGAACGGCCGGCCGGCCTATACCTTCTGCATGTGTCCCGGGGGACAGGTCATCGCCGCCGCCTCGGAAGCCGGGTGCCTGGTGACAAACGGCATGAGCGGCAGCCTGCGAAACGGCCCCAACGCCAACAGCGCTCTCCTGGTGGGCGTCTCTCCTTCCGATTTCGCGGCAAGCGGGCCGCTCGCCGGCGTCGCGTTCCAGCGCCGTTGGGAGCGGAAAGCCTTCGAACTCGGGGGGGGAGGCTACCGGGCTCCCGTCCAGCTGGTCGGCGATTTCCTGGCCTTGCGCGAATCGAATTCGACCGGCAACATCAAACCTACCTATAAACCGGGCGTGACGCCTTGCGATCTGGCTTCCGTCCTTCCCTCGTATGTCATCGATGCCCTGCGGGAAGCGATTCCTGTTTTCGATCGGAAGATCCGGGGATTTTCCAGGCCCGACGCCGTTCTGACCGGCGTGGAGACGCGCAGCTCTTCCCCGCTGCGCATCACGCGCAACAAGAACATGGAGAGCCTTTCCGTGGCCGGCCTGATCCCGGCCGGGGAGGGAGCCGGCTACGCCGGCGGGATTATTTCCTCGGCCGTCGACGGCATCAAGGCGGCCGAAGCCGTGGCGCGTAGATACGGCATGAGCCAGGCCGCATTCTAGATAAAAAAACGGGAGACCGGCTCTTCATTCCGGTCCCCCGGTGTTCCAACCTTTAGAATGGGTTTATTTTCTATTTGCCGTCCTCCTTTTCCCACAGTTCCTCAAGGCGAGTATCGCGGCCGCAACTCCAGCGATAAAAGCGGTATCGAACCGGGTTCTTTTTGTAGTAGTCCTGAT
>JAFGAO010000134.1 GCA_016933615.1 Acidobacteriota bacterium | reverse complement strand
TTATGGAGGTCTCCAATGCCGAAACCGGCACTGTCCCGTCGAGCCCTGAATACACCCCCGTCACCGATTCGCAAACTGGCGCCGCTGGCGGCCAGGGCCAAAAAAGCCGGCATCCATGTATACAAACTGAATATCGGCCAACCGGATATCGAATCCCCGGAGGAATACTTCGAAGGATTGCGGCTGTTCAAGGATAAGGTCGTTGCCTACGAGGAGTCCCAGGGGAACGAAAAGCTTTGCCGGGTTTGGTCGAAATATATCAATCGTACCCTGGGCATTGACACGCGACCGGAACAATTCATCATTACCGTCGGCGCCAGCGAAGCGCTGGTATTCGCCTTCATGTCCTGCTGCGATCCGGGGGATGAAATCATCATCTTCGATCCGACCTACGCCAATTATCTGGGCTTTGCGTCCATCTCCGGCACAAGCCTGGTTCCGGTTTTGTGCCGCATGGAGGACAATTTTGCCCTGCCCGAACGCGGCAGGATCGAGGAGAAAATTACCGGTCGCACGCGGGCCGTCCTTATTTGCAGCCCGAACAACCCGACCGGGACCGTCTGCAGCAAAGAGGAACTCGGTCTTCTTTTCGATCTTTGTGAGGAGCGCAATCTCTTTCTGATTGTAGACGAAACCTACAGGGAGTTCGTTTACGAAGATTTCGAGCCGTTTTCGATTTTGAACCTGGAAGGGAAAAGCGATCGGGTGATCGTCATCGACAGCCTTTCCAAACGGTTCAGCCTTTGCGGGGCCCGGGTGGGATGCCTGCTAACGTCGAACGAAGAGGTGCTGGCATCGGCGCTTAAAATTGCCCAGGCCCGACTTGCGGCACCGACGATTAGCCAGTTCGCATCGGCGCATATGCTGGAGAACATCCGGGACGGATTTCTGGAAGGGGTCAGGAATGAATTCCGGATCCGCCGCGACGCGCTCTATGCAGCACTGAAAGAGATACCTGGAGTCGTCGCGCACAAGCCCCAGGGAGCCTTCTACACCGTCGTCCAGCTGCCCGTTCCGGATGCGGACGATTTCGCTTCCTACATGCTGGAAGAATTTTCCTACAACGGCAAAACCACGTTTATAGCGCCGGCTGCCGGATTTTACATGCAGAATTCCCAGGGGCTGCAGCAGGCGAGATTTGCCTATGTTCTCAATAAAAACGACATAGACGAAGCGATCGAAGCGATCGCAGCCGGGCTTGAGAGTTATTCAAAGCGTTAGATCCAACCCGGGTTGTCGCAAAAGGGCGAACACCAGGTTCGCCCATACAATCTCCCGGTACCTTCCCGTTACAATTGGAAATACGAAACAGAAAATATTCGGCCGGGTGTGGGCGAACACCAGGTTCGCCCTTACGACCTTCCCGATACCGGCGGGGGCAGGCCGGAGAATATTCAGTTGGCTGGCGGATTCAAGGTGTGCTAAGGTGGTGCGGCTTTAACATATCCGATTTATCGCGGGAGAACTTTCATTGCATTCACAAATGAAAGACACGGAATCCGGGCTTCGTTGAAAGTTACCGGCCGGTGTCCGGGAACCACTATGCCGGAGCGGAGAGGGGGCGTTGCATGGCCGATGTTTTCACTCACGATCTGATTATTATGGGCGCGGGGCTGGCGGGATTGAGGGCGGCGATTGAAGCCTCCCGCGCGGCTAAGGGTAAAATCGATATTGCCGTAATCACAAAGAACCAGTTGATGCGCGCCCATTCTGTCGCGGCCGAGGGAGGCACGGCCGCGATGCTGCGTCCGGAAGACGGCGACAGCTTCGATCTGCACGCATGGGATACGGTCAAGGGGAGCGATTTTCTGGCGGATCAGGATGTGGTGGACCTCTTTGTCCGGACCATGCCTTCCGAAATTCTGCAGCTCGATCACTGGGGCATTCCCTGGACGCGCCGCGAGGACGGACGGATTGCACAGAGACCGTTCGGGGGACACAGCTATCCGCGAGCCGTGCTGGCCCAGGACAAAAGCGGCTTTTTCGAGATGCAGACCCTTTACGATACTCTGCAAAAATACAACAACGCCAGGCATTACAACGAGCACTTCGTAACTTCCATCCTGGTTGAAAACAACACCTTCTGCGGACTGACCGTGATCGACATGATCACCGGGAAATTCAAGGTTATCCGCGGCAAGGCGCTCATCATTGCAAGCGGAGGAGCCGGGACGCTGTTCGGGTTTACGACCTATTCGCAGACGGTCACGGGCGACGGCATGGCGCTCGCGTATCGCGCCGGCATCCCGCTGGAGGACATGGAATTTCTCCAGTTCCATCCCACCGGCCTCGTGCCTTCGGGCATCCTGATAACGGAGGCTTGCCGGGGGGAAGGCGGCTATCTGACCAACAACAAGGGCGAACGCTTTATGAGCGAGTACGCGCCTTCAAAGCTCGAACTGGCTCCGCGCGACCTGATTTCGCGATCCGAGCAGACCGAAATCGAGGCGGGACGCGGGTTTGAAGGACCCAAAGGACTGGATTATATACACCTGGATCTGCGCCACCTGGGGGCGAAGAAAATCAACGAGAGGCTTCCTCTTATCCGGGAAGTGTGCATAGAGTTCAACGACATCGATCCCGTCGACGATCCCATACCCTGCAAGCCCGTGGCCCATTACTCCATGGGCGGCATAGAAACGACCATCAAGGGCGCCACATGCGTCCGGGCTATTTGGGCGGCGGGAGAGGCCGCTTGCGTCAGCCTGCATGGCGCCAACCGCCTAGGATCCAATTCCACGGCGGAATGCCTGGTATGGGGCAAGATCACGGGCGCGGAAGCCGGACGCTATTGTAACGAGACGGACAAGCCGGCCCCCCTCCCGGAAGGACAGGTAGAGGGGCAATACAAACGGATTTTCCAGGATCTTATGGGGAAAAAGGGTACGGAAAACCAATACGACATCCGCCGGGAACTGCGATCCTGCATGGACGTCAATGTCGGCGTCTTCCGGACCGAGGAGGAACTCCGTCGCGGACTCGAGACCATCGTGCAGCTCCGCAAAAGATACGCCAATATCCGTGTTGACGACAAGAGCGCCGTTTACAACACGAACCTGTACCATGCCCTGGAAATAGAGAATCTCCTGGATCTTGCGCAGATCATGGTGAAAGGGGCCCTGGAGCGCACGGAATCCCGCGGAGGCCATGCGCGCAGGGACTATCCGGAACGGGATGATGCAAAATGGCTCAAGCACACGCTGGCCCGCTTTACTCCGGAAGGACCCAGGCTGGAATACAAGCCCGTGACCATCACAAACTGGCTGCCTGTGGAAAGGAAATACTAAGCATTAAAACGGGGAGGAGCGCCCATGCAACAAAGACTCAAAAACAGACTTGGAATTATGGGTTGGCTGGGAGGCGGGCGCTACGGCATGGACCGCTATGCGTACGCCCTGCACCGGATTACGGGCCTAGGAATTCTGGCCTATTTCATTATGCACATCATCGTGACCGGGCAGCGGACGGGAGGCGTCGAGCGGTGGGAAAGCACGATGGCATTTTTCGGCTCGACGCCTTTTAAGATCGGAGAATTCCTGGTCGTCCTCGCCTTTGCCTTCCATGCCGTCAACGGCCTGCGCCTGATTTTCGTTGAACTGGGGTGGTGGATCGGCAAACCCGGAACCCCGTCCTTCCCCTACACCTATTCAACCCTGCGGCACAGGCCGCTGTTCATTGTCTTCATGGTGGTCGCGGCCGTTTTGATGATCATCGGCGGCGTGGACTTTTACTTCGTTTTGAAATAGGAGGCGTCATGCGCGAATCGAGATTGTGGTTCTGGCACATCCTCTCTGCGGCCGTCATCCTCGTCCTGCTGGGTATCCACATGGGCATCATGCATCTGGGCGAGCTTCTGCACATGGCCGGGATCGGATCCGGCGATCCCGTCGATTCCTCGCAGGTTTTCGGGCGCAGCCGGCAGGCGGTATTCATGATTACCTATATCCTGTTGCTGGGCGCAGGACTGTTTCACGGACTGTACGGTCTTCGCAGCATGTTTTTCGAGCTGTCCCTGTCGAAGTCTCTGGAAAAGCTGGTCGGCGGAGTTCTCGCCGTTGCCGGAATCGCGCTGTTCCTCTACGGCAGTTATGTCGCAATCGTCGTGTACCAAATGAACGGAGTCTGACCATGAATAAATCGGCAACCCAGGATCCATCCATCATCAAGACCGTCCAGTTTGAAGTTCTGCGCTACAATCCCGAGGGAAACGAAGCGCCGCGCCTGCAAAACTACTCGGTGCCCGTTATCAGAGGCATGACCGTGCTCGACGGCCTGAACTGGATTAAAGAGCATCTCGATTCTTCGCTCTCGTGGCGTTCGTCGTGCCGGATGGGAATATGCGGTTCCTGCGGGATGTTTATAAACGGCCTGCCCCGGCTCGCGTGCAACAACCAGATCGTCCACCTGCATTCCGATCGCGTGACCGTCAAGCCTCTGCCCAACTACGACATCATCCGGGATCTTGTCCCCGACCTGGAAGGCCTTTTTGAAAAGCATCGCTCGGTCAAGCCCTACCTGATAAGGAAGGATACGGAGGAACAGGAAAAGCCTACCGGTGAATTTTTCCAGTCCCAGCAGGAGCTGCTGAACTATATCCAGTTCGCCTACTGCATCAAATGCGGACTCTGCATGTCGGCCTGCCCGACCGTCGCGACCTCGGAGAACTATGCAGGGCCGCAGCCCCTGACGGCGGGATGGCGCTATTGCGCCGATTCGAGGGATGAAGGACTGCAGGAGCGGCAGGAGGTTCTCTATTCCAGCTATGGCGTCTACCGGTGTCACTTCGCGGGCGCCTGCTCTCAGGTATGCCCAAAAGGCGTGGATCCGGCGCTCGCGATCCAGCTTTTGAAGAAAGACGCTTTCCTGCGCAGCTTCGGTTTCGGCAAGAAAAAGAAGGCCGGTCCCGTTCTTCCCCCGGTTCGGGATTGGACCCCCGGCGGCAAAATCCCGGAAGCTCCTGCAAAGACGGTGCCCCGTAAGACCGAATAAAGCAACCCGAGATCAGGGCAGTTTTTCGCCGTAAAGCCGGAAGGCGTTTTCTCCGACGGCCTCGGCCACCGCTTCCTCCGGGAGACCTTTCAGCTCCGCGATCGTTTTTACCGCTATCCAGGCATTCGCCGGTTCGTTCCGGTCTCCGGATACGGGTCCCAGTACGGGGCTGTCCGTTTCGATCAGGATGTTCGAAAGCGGAAGTTTACTGGCCAGCTTCCGTTTCTGACCGGAACGGACGATCGACGGGGGGATGGAAAAGAAGTAGCCGGCCTCCAGCGCCGGGAGGGCCGACGCGGTTTTGCCGTCGAAAGCATGAAGCTGGACCTTCGCGGCGGAATGCCGAAGTAAAAATTCAACCGCGTGCCGGCCTGCCGATCGGGAGTGCACGTTCAGAGGGATACCCAGCTCCAGGCTCAGATCGATGAAACCACGGAAAATCTCCCGCTGCATCTCCCGGCCGGATTCCTCCTGCACTTTCCAGTAGTCGAGACCTACTTCGCCGATAGCAGACAGCCTGTCCGCATGGATCCGGATAAAATCGACCATTTCCGAAGCCTGTGCCAAATCCAGGTTTGTAGGGTAAAGCCCTGCAGCAGGCCGGATCATGGGGTTTTTGTCTGCCAGGGCCAGGTTCTTTTCTGCGTCCGCAAGGTTTTCCGAGACGGCAATAATGCGGGAAACGCCCGCCCGGCGCGCCCTTTCCAGAACGAGCAGTCGGTCGGGATCGAAAACCGGATCGCACAGGTGTGCGTGGGTATCCGTGAGGCCTTTCATGGATATCAGGATAGCTGAATGAAAATAAAGAAGCCAGTAGGGGCGAACCT
>JAFGAO010000133.1 GCA_016933615.1 Acidobacteriota bacterium | reverse complement strand
GCGGCCTGCACCTGGAATTCGGCAACCAGGTCGTGACCAGCAGAATCATGGAATATCATGTCGTTCGTTGCCGCGACGACGTCATCAACTGAGCGCGCCGGTCCATTCCGACGGTATAATCCATTCCAAATAACGGAGCCTAATTCAAGACGGCGGCAGGCGGCCGCTTCTCCAAAGTTTGCTCCGGGGCTCACATCTCTGCAATTTTCCACCGGCTGCCCGAAATCGCGACGTTCAACTGGGAACTGGGAACTGGG
This sequence comes from Acidobacteriota bacterium, assembly GCA_016933615.1. Taxonomy (GTDB): domain Bacteria; phylum Acidobacteriota; class UBA6911; order UBA6911; family UBA6911; genus UBA6911. Next base: position 2,611 of record JAFGAO010000133.1, on the reverse strand, counting down.
AACGGCAAATGGGAAACCCGGCAAAGTCTTTCGTCCCTTCTTCGGGGCTCCCGTTTTCGCAATTATCCACCGGCTGCCCGAAATCGCGACGTTCAACTGGGAACTGGGAACTGGGAACTGGGAACGGGAAACGGCAAATGGGAAACCCGGCAAAGTCTTTCGTCACTTCTCCGGGACGCACGTTTTCGCAATTTTCCACCGGCTGCCCGAAATCGCGACGTTCAACTGGGAACTGGGAACTGGGAACTGGAAACGGCTAAAAGCGGAAGACGTAGTTCAGTTTCACCTGGAAGCGCGTTTGGGCGGATTCGAAGCGGTCCATTTCGTTTTCCTGCCAATTGTGATTGAACACCACGAAGAACTCGTTCCCCGGCTTCAATATCCATCGCAAACGGCTTTGCAGGCCTATGTCGCGCGAATCCGTGTCGTATTGGGCGAAATTGGCAAGCGTAATGAACGGTGTGAAGGAGTAGTCCAGGCGGCCGATGACGAGACTGGTATTGAAATCTCCCTCTTTAAGACGGATCCAGTTCTGCGCCCACATCAGGGACGCGGTCAGGTGGCTGCTTTGCCTCCATACAAAATCGCTCTCAAGTCCGCGAATGGTCCCGGAATAGAAAGAGCCTGTCGCAAAATGGCTCTGGATGGAGAAGGTCCTGCTTTCCGAGCTTTTCAAAAAGAAATTGTGGGTATTGAACTTATATTTGCCGGGCGGGAGTGTAATACCTTCATTCGGATTGATGAGCCAGGGCTCAAATAACTGCTCATTTTCCCACCGCCACTCGTAGCCGACAAAGTCTCCTGAATTGAACTGCAGTCGGAAGGGATTGATGTGGCCCCGCCTGGACTCCCAATCTCCCCGATCGAGTTTGAAGTAGTCGTCATATCCGAACTCGAAGTTCATCTGGCGAATGTCCCAGAAATGGGGCCGCGGCGCAATCTCTGCGTAGACCGAGGATATGCGAACTCCGGTGCGGGGGGTGAAGCCGAGGGCGGCATTGTAGTTCTGCTCGATCTTCATCCACTTGTAGTTGAGTTTCAGCAAGTCATTGGGATAGGAGAGATTTCCCCCGTAGGCTGCATCCTTGTTTTGAAGGCCCGTCGTGCGGGTTTTCGAACCGAATAGCATCAGGCTTATATTTTTGCGGCGATTCAAGAAGTTCGAGGTGGCCAGCTTCAAATCCACGCCGCCCAGCTGGTTGCTGGTCTCGCCCGTGGGATCGCCGTTGGTGAATATCGCTCCGACATAGGACTGGCTCAGGAAGTTGGCTTTCACTCGCCCGACGGCAAGATTTTTGCTCGCCACGTGGAGGGCAGGCCGTCCGGGGCCTTCCGGTTCGTCAAACCGTCCGGTCTGGACGTCCAGCACGCCCACGTCAAATTTCCCTATTTTCCCGGTCAGCTTTTGGCCGACGCGTATCGGGATTTCATCGTCGCCAACAAGGCCGATCCGGCGTGAAAAGAAGGGCAGGAGGTCTCCTCCCATCATCAAGTCCGGCGGCCCATAGGCGGGTATTTTGGCAAATTCGAAAATCCCGGCGTCCTCCAGGAAAAAGGATCGTTTCTCGGGATAAAACAGTTTAAACCTCGTCAGGTTGACCTGGCGCGTGTCGACTTCGGTTTCCGCAAAATCAGTGTTGAAAGTGGTGCTGGAGACAAGATTGGCAGTCACCCGGTAAAAAATGTCCGCCCCGGCATCCGGATCGAATTGCACGACATCCTGACGCGTGATATCCCGTCTGACTCCCATAATCCCATAGGGCTTAATGTCCAGCCCCATGCCCTGGGAAGGGTTTTCAATGCCGAGGATATGGCCGGCCTGATTGATATGAGAGAGCCTGACGTCCAGGGATGGGGACGCCCATCTCGATGTCTCCCGGCCGCGCGCAAGGTATCTGGAAATATTGAAGCCCCATTGGATTAAACCGGGGCCGAAGCCGATGGTTTTGAAGGGAATATCAAATTCCGCCGTCCAGCCGGAGTCGTCAATCTGCGTGCGGACATTCCAGATTCCGTCCCATTCCAGCGCGGCCCCCTGATTTTCCGTTATCCGGCCATCGACCAGCGCCCCCGCGGCGTTTGTGGCGAAGTAGTAGGCATTGCGGTCGTCGTTATAGGTATCGAGCACGATCTCGATATTGTCGTTGTTCATCAGATCCGCGTCACGCTGCATACTGGTCGCGACGATACGCCCGGGATGGCGATCGTGGCATCGCACCGCTATGTAGAGAGAGTCTCTGTTGAAGGCGAGCCAGACCCTTGTCGCTTCGGAGGGCGGTTCTCCGGGGCGGGGCTCCACCTGAGTGAGCTCTATCGCATCGGGTTGTCTGCCCCATTCGGGATCGTCCAATATTCCATCGATCTGAATCCTGCCCGAGGCTTCCTTGACGCGGACTTCGGGGAGGTCGGCGGCTAGGGCGGGGAGAAGAGAAGCGATATTCGCGGCGAGGAAAATGAAGGCGGCGAAAACAACTCGGCAGAATGGACGGATACCGTATTTCCTCCTGTGCAGGTCAATCGCCGGTGAACGCAAATTGGTACGGGCCATAGAGCTGAAAAATGCGAATCATACTATATTCGCCGCGGCTTTTTCTTCGTTATTTGATTTCGG
>JAFGAO010000132.1 GCA_016933615.1 Acidobacteriota bacterium | reverse complement strand
GTGAGGTTCAATCCATAGTGCGCGGGTTTGACAATGTTTTCAAAAGGCCTCCAGAAATCCGGCATAAATACCTCCAAAACTGCGTTTCCGGCCCAATGCCGTGAACTTCCCGAAAGAAGCCGGGCCGGACATTTATTTAATGATTAGGACCGCCGGTCCTCAGCGGACCAGCCGCCGCCTGCCTAAAGGGGACGGGTGCGTACGCAAGAAACGGGTTCTGAACGATTGTGACGAAACCGAAAGCGGATACCGCACAAACTCACTTCTTCGTATGATCTAAAAAAATGCCTATTCATCCCCCTGAAATATCGCGTCCTGTTTATGCCGGCCTGCCGGACCGAAGCTTCTTCAGGCCTGCGTCTTTCGGGACGCGACGGAAACAATTAAAACTTTAGGAGATTCCGTGTGAATTGTGTGTGAATTCTCGGTGACGTTTCGGCTTTCAAACGGTCGAGATCCCCGCAAATTATTCACTCCGTGAACAAAGATTGCAGGAGCCGCCAGTTCTAAATAAAAGCAAAGATTTGAACGGCGGCTGCCGGTTTTTTGCCGGTGGAAAAAACCCAATCGTGTGAATTCATGAATTCATCATCTGTTCCTAATACTATTCCCAATATTGTTTCCAATAATTCGTTCTCGGCATTTTTTTTGGACGGCTCTGCCACGAGGGGCGGCAGGAGTCGCCGAAGCCAGGCCCGGGGACGCATCGTTGGCCCGCGGGGAAATTCGAACGGCGAAGGAGCCGCATCCGGCTTGCAGGACAGGCCCGCCGCCGCGCCGGAAATGATGTGATATGAAAATTTACTCGAATCCCAGATTGACCCCTGAATGCGGCCCCGGTCGCGACAAACGGAATCAGGGATCGCGCCGCGAAGCGACCAAGACACCGGATTTTCCTGCGCCACTCGTTTGCCCGGTATGTCTCGAGCCGCTGCATATCGGGGTTGAAAAGGAAGGCTGCCCGGACTGCGTGATCCGCTTCAAGTACACGGACGGGTTTCCGGATCTGATTGTGGGCGAGCGGTTTGACGATGCATTCGGGGAAGAGTGCTGGTCGTACGAGGAGAAATCCAATTCGGATCTGACCTGCAATTACTGGCTGCCGCTTTTCGACGCCCATTTTCCCGACAGGAGCAGATATAAACCCAGGGTTCTTTCGGTCGGGTGCGGCACCGGTATAGACATCGATATATTGACCGACGAGGGCTTCGATATTGTCGGCAACGAGATCGGCAACCGGTCGGGAGCGTGGAAAAAAAGAAAGCACCCCGAACGTTTTCTTCTCGCCAATGGTATGCATCTTCCTTTCGAGAGCAATTATTTCGATATCGTGTATTGCGGATGCCTTTTCCCGCACGTGGGCGTCGTCGGCGACAGCTTCAAAGTCCGGGAGGATTATTGCAGCATCCGAACCCGATTGGCAGGGGAAATGGCCCGCGTACTGAAAAAGGACGGGTTTATCGTCGTTTCCAGCCCCAACGGCAACGCTCCCCTGGATCTCTTTCACGGCCGGGGGGAGGGGAGTTACCGGCCCAGGATCAATCCTCCCTGGAATCCCTGCATTCCGAAAATCGAAGATTATAGGAAAATGTTCTTCGCCGGAGGGTGCCGGGCCATCGAAGCCCTGCCGAACAGGAAATACTGGGGGTTCGTCCGAAGCCGGAAGTCCATAAAGGGATTTATTCTCGGGATCCCGGTCCGATTCCTTTTCTGGCTCACCTCCCGCGTCCCGGTTTTCCGGGGAACCTTCCTGGATCCCTGGATTGTGGTCAAACTCACGAAATCATGAGCGGGACCGCAACCGCCTTTCAGACCGGATTTGTTTCATAATGGGAGAAGCAGAAAATGATACGTAAAAGAAACTGGCTGGCGGCCGTGATTTTTGCAATTGGAATCCTGACGCCTCCCGATCTTGCGGCCGATCTTCGCTACGTGCATGTCACGCAGCTCCGGGGAAAGATCATTCAGGGTGTTTTAAAATATATGAGTGAAGCAGGCCGGGAAGGCGCCGAGGAAGTCCGCTTCATCCTTCACGTCAAGGGGGACCGGCTGCGCATCGACACCCTGTTCGAAGAGAAAAAGATGGAAAGCGTCATATACTCGATAAAGGATCGGGAAATCATTTCACTGGATCATGGATACAAAACCTGCTCCCGCACCTCATTCGAGCAGTACAAAAAGGAGAACCCGGCACTGGTTTACACGTCCGACAGAAATCGAAATAAAGGGACGGATACGGATGAGGGAAAACAACCTGGACCGGACACTTCCGTAGAGGACCGCGGGGAAGAAAAGCGGGTCAACGGTTTCAATTCGCATCGCTACACAGTTTCGACAAGATTCCGGGAATCCGGCGCGGCGGTCCAGATCGGTCAGCTTGAATTCATTTCCGATATCTGGCTATGCAAGGATGGCCTCGGTTTCGATGAGTTCGATCGGTTCAAAGACAAGCTTTTTGAAATACTGGGGCACTCGATGGAAGCCAGGTCCCTCTTCCCCCCGATGAATATGAAACAGGACAGCCGCATTCAGCTGGGATTTGAAGAGATTTTGAAACTTGCCGGCAAGATGAACTCCGTTCCAATACATATGGTATCCGTCTTAAGGAGCCGTCTCATCCTGCCGGCCGCCCCGTTGGAAAAAAGTTCCGAGAATATTGAAGATCCCGAGGGGAAAAAGGTGGTGGAGACGCCGCGATTTTCGACCCAGCTTCTTGAAATCACTAACGAGGTGCGGGAAATTTCCCGCGAGCCCCTTGAAGACTCCGTCTTCAGGGTGCCGGATGGCTACAGGCTTGTTTCCTGATTCGAATCCGTCGTTTCCGGGCATACGGTACCGCATTGGCGCCTTCAATTATCGAAATCGATGCCTTCGAACATAATTACAGCATCGAGCTTGTGGAGTCCACCGAAGGTTTTTACTCGCTTCAAGCGGAGTGGGATCTTCTGACGGAAGATTGCCCCCGCGCGGTTGTGTTTCAGTGCTGGACATGGAACTGGGTGTGGTGGAAGCACCTGGCCCCTGCCGGGAGCCGCCTCTGTATCGTGACCTGCCGCAACGGCAGCGGCGAACTGGCCGGCCTTGCCCCGTTTTACGTTTATCCTTACCGGATTCTGTCCCGCACCTATTTCTCCCAGCTTCGGTTTATAGGAACCGACCCGGATGTGTTGACCGGCGAATATCTCGATATTCTTGTCAGGCGTTCTGATTCGGAACAGGAAGTCGCCGGGCTGATTGCCGAAACTTTGAAAAACCGGGTCCATTGGGATTCCTTCTGGTTCAACCTTCTCCTGCCGGATTCCGCCGCGTCCCGTTACCTTGTGTCCTGCCTCTGTACGATTCGCGTCTCCCGCACCGAATCCATATCCTATCAAATTGACACAGGCGGCGATTGGCAGGCGTATTTTGCCTCCAGGAGCAGAAAATCGCGGAAAAATTTCCGTTACCTTTCAAAGCGGGCGCTCGAAAGGCAGCAGGCCTGTTTCCGGGAAATCATCGACGCAAGGGAGCGGGGAACCGCTCTCGAGTGCCTGGAGGCTTTCCAGAAAGCCAGATGGAAGCGGTGGTCCCAAACGGGGGCGCCCGGCGCCTTTATGATCCCGGGATTCCGGCCGTTCCTTCAGGGAATGATGGAAGAATGCCGGAAACGGGGGCAAATGCGCCTGTGGGCCCTGTTCCACGGGGAAAAGATATCGGCCGTGTTGGTCGTCTTTATTGAGAACGGTGCGGCGCATGCCTTCCAGATGGGCTTTGATTCCCGGTATGAAAGAGACAGCCCGGGATTCGTACTTTTGGGGCTGTGCATCCGTGCCTGTTTCATGGATCCCGCGATCCATTCCTTCGACATGCTCAGCGGAAGTGGAAAATTTAAATCAATCTGGACGATAAAGGCGCAGACGCGTTTTATTTACAGCGGGGGAAAAAGAAATTGGAGAAATCTTGTATTTGAGGGGATGAAAGCTCTTTTCAGAGCCGCAAAAACTGCAGCACGTTTTTTCCTGCCTGATGCGGTTGTGTTGTGGATGAAAGTCCGCCTGATGCGAATGAGAAGAACCCGGTGATATTGCGTGAATCAAAATCCTTTTCCCCGGCGATCGCCGCGTTGTGAAATCGAACCCATCGCCCAAATCCCCACTCGCCCCGCCCTCGATCAGTCTAAAAAAGAAAAGGAGCAGAACCTTCGGGAACTGCGGAAGGCCCTGCTCCGGCGACTTGGGACGGTCGCGTCATCGCCACTGTGAGGCGTGATTTCCAGCGGCCATCATTCCACAACGATACGCGCCCGTACCCGGTTAAACGAAAAAAGGTACAACTACTGTCTCTTCTCTACAATCTCCATGCCGCTGAAACTGTAGTAGTCGATATCGGCCTGCTTGGGGTAGGTCCTTCCGCCGACCTGCCCGCCGGAGGCGGGAATGCCCGCGATGTTTCCGTTGTGGGACGCACCGACGGAAATGCCGGGAATTGTGTAGTGGGAGCGGAACACGGGCATCTGGGACCACGGCACGTACTCGCTGAAGAACGGCGTCACCAGGTCGGCAACGGCGTTGATGTACGCAAAGTAGGCGTAGTTCCAGGCCTGCTGGTCGACTGCGGCGATGTAGGTGCCCCAGATCGGATAGGTTCCGTTCTTCACGTTCTTGAAGGTGGCCGCCTGGTAGGAGAACGGGTAGTAGCCATAGTTGGATTTGTCCTGCAGCGGATCCACCCCGTCGACTTTCAGATAACGGGTGGTGGTGAAGATGTTTTTGAAATTCCCCCAGCCCCAGAAAGAATAGCCGAGGGAATTGGCGACGCCGCCCGCTCCGGACAGACCGGTCATTTCGCCGGTGCCGATGGCGCGCTGGCGCAGTCCGCCGCCCGGGGCCACCTCATTCAGAGGATTGGTCGTTACGCCGTTTTCCTGGGAGGACCCCAATCCGGCGGAACCGGGGATGTTGTACTCGAAGGTGTTGTAGGTGCCCGACAGCGGCTCGCGCATGAAGGCGGTGGTGGTTACGGCCGGAAGTGTGCCGTCGCCGTTGACGTCCCGGGTCAGGGACAGGGTGCCGTCATAGAATCCCGCCAGCACGCCGGAGTGGATGTCCTGGAATACGGGGTAGCCGATGGCATCCCTGTCGCCGAAGCTTCCGTCTCCAGGAACCCCGGGATTCGTATCGGTATCGTTGATGAATACCACGACCGGGGAGGCCCCGATGTAGACGGTTTCCAGATCCTGGCGGACCGGGAAGCCGTCGATCGGGTCGTTGCCGCTGATGTTGAAATCGACGGCAAAAACCTTGCCCGTGCTGATGGAACTCAGGATGTTGTTGCTGACCGGGCCGCCGCCGTACAGCGGGTTGGCGAGGGTGACCGCGGTCGCCCTTTTGGCGTCCTCGGGGCGCACTTCCGAAAAACCTACGTCGAACGGCTTGCCGTCTATGGCGGCCGCAACCGCGGCGGGCAGGGGTGAATCAACCATGCCCGGAATCTGGTTGTCACCCGCCGTTCCAATCACGCCGGCATTCAGCACAAGTTTGGTGGCGGACGCGGGGGTGGCGTCGCCGGCGAACATCGTCCGCTGGCCGACGACGGAATCCACTGTCAGATACGCGGCGACATTTGTGGGCGCGGCATCGGGGCCGGACCAGACAATCCAGATATTCCCCGACTGATCCGGTATGAGAGCGCCGCCGCCGCGGGTGTCCCTAATAACGGCCCCCTTTTTTTTGGACCAGGATTTGTTCGGTGCGGGAAGGGCGAAAGAGGCGGCGACGCCCCAGGTCTTCCACTGGCTCGAGGCGCCGACGGCGTTCATCCAGACCGTCTGGGCCTCCAGACTGCTGCCTGCCAGCATGGCAATCAATGCTACAGACAGAACAACAAGTTTGATACTCGACTTAGACATACATTTCCTCCGTGAAGAATTTTTTGAAGTCAAACGTTGAAAAGCGTGCGAAAAGGCGTGACAATGAGTTCATGGTTGAAAACGGCTTCAGAAAATCCTTTCTGCACATAAAGTGAAGGGCGGATTCTGAAAATCGGTTTCATCTGCCATGCAGCAGGCGCAGCGCCGTATCCAGTGCCGGCGGCGCCTGTTGCCTTCTCTGTTGAACCAAAAGGAGCATCTGTCGGGAACCACGCCGGGATTCCGGCTGTTCTATCCGTCCGTGTATGATTCCATACCGGCGCTAGAGTATCTGCGGTTCCCTGGATTCAGACGCTCGCTTCTTGAGCCCTGAGTTGCCATCAGCAAATCGGGGAGATCTTAGCACCGGCATGTGACAATCAAATGTATGTTCAATGAAAAATGAATGAAATCATTTCGGTTCAGAATTTCAGCACGAAGCCGCCGGTCAGCCGGACGTTCTTCATTAAATCGTTTGGAACGGAGTAGCTGAAGTCGCGCACGCCGCTGACCTGGTACCTCTCGCGCGTTTCCTGGTTGTAGGGCAGGTAATAGTCGCCCCCGGTTTCCGGATCGGTCTCCTGAAACACCCAGACAATCTCATACGTGTATTCGGAGTAATCGTAGACGTAGCGGTCCTGGTAGCCGTAATCGAAAGCGTTATTCGCCACCAGGTAATCGGCCTGAATCAGCCTGAGGGAAAACCAGTCGGAGACATCCCAGTCGATGCCGCCCCCCACGGAAAGCGCGAATCCGGTGCTCGACTGCTTTCCTGACAGGATGCCGTAGATGGAATAGGTCTCCCGGCCCGAGAGGATGTCGATGCTGGGGTCGTATGCGGCCGGGGCATACTCGTTGGTCTCGCTCAACATGGAATAAGTCAATTCCATGTTTTCCCGCCCGTACCGGGAGATGCCGGCTTGGAAATGCACGAAAGGGGTGAAGGCGCTTTGGGAGCGGAAGCTGATCCGGGGCCCGACCAGGAAGGTGTCCCGGGTCAGGTCCGCCGTCCCGAATCCCTGCGCCGCGGTAAACCCTGTAACCGTGCCGAGGGACATCTCCCCATTCTCCGGGGCGAAGGGCAGAGCCAGATTGGGGTCCAGAGGGATTTTTGTCTCCGTCCATATGAAGGTCCCGTTGTTTTCCGTCCCGAGGAACTGAATGGTCCCATCCAGCACCTGCTCGCCCTTGTTGCGCTGATAGGAGGCCTCGATCCCCAGCCATGAATTGAGATTGTAGGTCACCGAGAATTCATATCCGGAAAGTTGCTCGAACTCGGACGGGTTCGTGATTTCGTGTATGAAGGGGATGAGGGTGTTCAGGTCCCCGAGCGGCAAGGATCTGGATTCGTTGTAGTAGGGCTGAAAGGAATGGCTCCCCGGATCTACGCCAGAGTCGGCGAACAAAAACGAATAGCCGCCGTAAATCTCCACCTTTTTGTAACCCTGCGCCCTCATCGGAACCGCCACGGCAACGATCCACAACAGGACGACCAGCATCTTGGCATAAGACATGACAACTCCTTTATAAAGAGAGAATGCGGAACAGCGGCACGGGCTCTAAAATGACAGCCGCATGGAAGCCTGCATGACGCGGGGGCCCCCGATGGTGTACAGCACGTTGCCCAGGTTGAAGTAATCCGCCAGATCCCCGACCGGAGCGGCGTAGGTCGCTCCGTTGAATACATTCATGACGTCCAGACGGATCTCGAGGTTTGCGCGCTCCTTGACCAGCTCGGTTTTTTTCGAGAGGCTCAGATCCAGCTTCGACTGCGGCGCCGCCCGGAGGGCATTCCTGCCGAGATTGCCGAATCCGCCTTCGGACGGCGCCAGCAGGCCCGTGTTGAAAAAGCCGGTCGCGGAGTCGCGGCCCATTTCCTGCAGCGCCTTGAGTCCGTCCGGCCGGACCGATGGGCGCACGAACAGGCCCCCGTAAAGCCCGCCGGTCGATTTAGCCAGGGGGTTGACGTCCGGGACGTGCTTGGGGTCGATGAAAAGAAAGCCGTCCACGATGTCCAGGGCTTCGTCCGAATACAGCGCCCGGTTGTTCTGGTCGTAGTACTGGATCAGCCGCGAAAGCTCCTGGCCCCCGGCGTACAGGCTGTAGGGCGCGCCGCTTTGAAGGGTGAGGGAGCCGTTCATTTTCCATCCATCGATCCACCTGGATTGCAGGCCGAATGCGGGAAGGTCGAAAGAGAAGCCGGCGGTGAAGCGGTGCGGGCGGTCGAAGTCGGAGACGGCGCGGCTCGACTGGATATTTCTCTGGTCCCCCATGACGATGTTGCCGCTGGTTGCCACTTCGGGGCGCGAGGTCCCGGGACCCGAACCCGGGTCCGACGAACTGGTGTCGAGGCTCTTCGACCAGGTGTAGGAAAGGTTCATCGAGTATCCGCCCGAAAATTGTTTGCGCAGGTTCATCTGCAGGGCGTTGTAGCTCGAGTTTCCGTTCGAGGTCAGAATTGTGGCGTCCGCCGGGTCCAGGCCCAGGTAGGGCGTCCGGATCGCCAGCGGGATGACGTTGCTGTAATTCAGATCGTATGTGTACACGGGGTAAGGCCCCGGGTGTGTTTCATCCGGCAGGTGCCAGTACTGGACGCCGGCCTCGCTGCTCAGGTTGCAGTCGGTCTCGTTTCCCGTGACGGGATTGTTGAAACCGAAAGCCAGTCCCGCACCCCGCTCCCGTTCCGTCCCGGTCCATCCCTCCCGGTTCGGCAGCGGCCCCCGGTAGAAGACACGCGGGTCTGTTGTGCCCGCGAGAACCGACAGGTTGTAGGCTTTCTCGTAGGCGTCGTTGAGCCGGGCGAAGATGTGGTCCGGGGTGCCCGGATCGTTCAAATCATAGGGCTGGTTGAACGAGATCGCCTGCAGCAGTTTCGTGCCCTTCGACCCCTGGTACCGCACTTCCACCACCCAGTCGTTCCGGAACGCGGCTTCGAACCCGAGATTCCACTGCTGCACGTAGGGGGTCCGTATGTCGGGGTCCACCGCCCGGAATTCTAAAGGCACCGCGGAATTCCCGATCGGCCGCTGTTCATAGGGCGTGTTCGCGGTTCCGGGATAGATGCTGTAGCGTTTGCCGTCGACGTAGGAATCCACCCAGGGCACGTTGTCCCGGAGGTCGTAGCGCAGGGCCCATCCCAGGGGATTCTGCGGGTCGAAGGGCAGATTTGTTTTATTGTTTATGACTTCGATGTGGTAGGGCAGGTAGGAGGCGAAGGGATACTCCGGATCGGTGAGGGAGAAAGCCCTTTCGACCGGAACCATCCCGTGGGGCGCCCCCACCTTGATCTGGTGCATGAACGGGTAATTCTTGTAGAGCGTGTTGATGAACGCGGCCGAAGGCCTGTCGTAAAAAATGCCGTACCCGCCGCGGATAACCAGTTTGTCGGATTTGAAGGGGGTGAAGGCGAAGCCGAAACGCGGCGCCAGGTTGTTGAGGTCGTTTCCGCTGAGCGTGCTTTCGGTGCCGGCGCGGGCGGTTATGGCAAGGGACCGGTCGATGGCCTCGAAGCCCGTGTCCACGGAATTGCTCGCAACCAAAAAGCCGCCGAGCGGATTATCGGGATCGGTCAACCTTTTGGGATCGAAGTTGGCGATCCGGCCGTCCCGCTCCCTGGGCCTGCCGAAAACATCCCAGCGCAGACCCAGATCGATGGTCAGCCTGGAGGTCAGCCGCCACTTGTCCGTGACGTAATACCCCATGTCCTGCATGGTAAAGTGCTTGTCGGTAACCCCCAGGCGGGTCGTGGCTTCCGTCGCGCGCCCGACCAGAAACTGGAAAAAACTGTCGAATTCAAATTCGGCCCCCTGCTGCTCGGGAAGGTTGGTGTCGTAATGGTGCCGCTTGTATTCCGCGCCGAATTTGAAGTGGTGCGATCCCTTGATCCAGCTGGCGTTGTCCGACACGCTGTAGCTGGTGAGATCCCGTTTGTTGAAGGCGTCGTTGGATGCCCCGAAGGAGAAATGGGAGATATTGTTTTTAAACGTGAACTTCGCCAGCCTGTGAGCGCCGGGACTGTCGTCGAAATAGATGGCGGGATTGTAGTTCAGGGCCTCCGGGTCGGACATGTCGTCGGTAAAGAGCCCCACGGCGTTGTTCGTGTACGCGGAACCCTGAAAAACGTCGTCCAGCCGACGCGTGTTCCTGAGGGAATACATCCCGAAGCGCACTTCGTTCATGAGGTTGTTCCTGATCACCATCTGATCGGCTACCGAAAAGACGTTGGCCCGGTTTAGTTTTTTAACGCTCACGGGGGACGCCTGGCTGGCGGGGTCCGTGAAAGGGTCGACGGAGGGGAAATCAGAGAAAAAATAATTCACCGAGAGGTAATTCCTCTCCGTTACCTGAACATCCAGCCGGCCGATATACTGCTCCTGCTCGAATGTCGCGGGGCTCAGGATTCTCTGCTGCGTAAAGGGCAGGCGGTAATTCCCGTCCACTCCCTGCCTGAATTCGGTGATGAATCCCTCGGATTTGTTCGAGATCGTTCCGTCGTCGCACAGACCGCGAATGTAGGTGCCATAGGGGTTGTTGCAGGTTACGTTCTCATTCAGCGTCCGGGGCGACGGAATCCAGTAATCCCCCGTCACCGGATTTTTCAGATTGAGGATGCTCAATGCGACAGCAGATACCGGCAGGCCACCGAAATCGGGATTTTGCATGTTCACCCATTTGTCGTAAAAGGTTACATTTCCCTGGTCCTGTGCATTCTCCAGCAGCGCCGCAATGATGTTCTCCTCGGTTCTCTCGCCTTCGATCAGGCCCAGAAATGAGGGAAGCTGTGTCAGTGTCCGGGCCGTGGGCACATAGGCCGTTTCCGCATCGGTTCTTTCGTAGCCCGCGAAGAATTTAATCCTGTTCTTCAGCCCCGGAAAGGGAACCGGCCCCCCGAAGGTAGCCCCGAACTGGTTCCTGCGCCCTATGGGGCGCTCGATCCCTTCCGAGTTGAGAAAATATTCGTTGGCGTTGAGCGCCTCGTTCTGAAGGTAGTAGTAGCCGGAGCCGTGGTAGGATTCCTCTCCGCTTTTCGTGTACAGCATTACATTGCCGCCGCCGGAACGGCCGACGGCCGCATCATACATGCTGCTCTGGACGCGCACCTCCTGTAGAAACTCCACGGAGGGAGAGATGTTGTCATCCATGGACCCGGTGTTGGAGCTCAAATTCGTGGAGTCCACGCCGTTGAAGTGAAGGCTGGTGCTGGTTGTGCGGGCGCCATTGACCGATGGAGACGAATTCCCCGTGCTGTTGACCAGGGACTTGGAAATATCGGTGCTGACCCCGGCGATGCCCGACATGACGCCCGTGAAGCTGCGGGTGGCCGACGTCATGCCCAACAGGTCTTCCGAGAAGCTGACCTTCCCGATCTCGGCCGTGTCCGTGTGGAGTTTTTCGATTTCGGCGAACACGGTGGTCGTTTCCGCCAACCCGGCAACCTGCATGGTTGTTTTCATGGGAGCGGAATCTTCAACCGGGACCGCAATATCCCCCAGCATCACCTGCTCGAAACCGTCCCGGAACAGGATGACGTCATAAACGCCGAAAGGAATTTCGCTTACGGTCCACTCGCCCTCACTGTTTGTTTTGGTCGCCCATGAGGATCCCGTTTCGGAATTCACAAGGGTCACCTCGACATCCGGGATCACGAGTTCCTTCGGATCCGTTACGATTCCCGTCAGCGTTCCTGTTTCCTCATCCTGCGCGAAACAAAGGCAGACGGAAGCCAAAAATATCCAGATGATGCATAGAACCAACCGCTTCCTTCCCTGTACGGTTTGAAACATCTCAAGCCTCCGACTCTTTTGCTATAGCAAAAAATACAACCCACCCTGTACCCGCGAAGCAGGCGGCCGATTTCCGATTACAGGGCGCCCCGTTCCCTGGCCGGCATATGCGAGTTGTCTTCATAAAAATCCAAAGATTCCTGATAAAATCCTGCGGCGTTACTCGCCGGATACCGGCAGACAACCCTTCATTGGGGTGACCGACGATGCGCAAAATGCTCAAAAAGTCGGGGCACGGCAATTCTCCAAATGCCATGACGCAGTGCAACACGGTCCCCTTGCGCAATTAAGGATGTCTGCTTTGCAACGGCTACATGCAAAAACTCTTCGCAATTTATTAAGGGTATGCAGATTAAATGATGGATATGAATTGTGCTTGATGTTTGTGTGAATTATGGGTTAATCCGAATATACCCAAAGGAGGCCCCGGGATGCGGCTACTGGTTTTTGAAGCCGGTCGGCTCTTCCGGAAGGGCCCGTGAATGGCGTTACATGTCCGGGATTTAATGCTCCTGCATATAGTTATTGATTTTCTTCCGCTGCATCGGAAGGGGGGTGTCGATAATTCCGGGACCATCTCCAGGCAGCAGCCTGGACAATCCCTGCCCGCATCAGGCCGGTTACTGTGGTGACCCAGGCGGCTCCGGCCGCCCCGTGGGCATGAATCCCCCAGTAGTAGAGGACCAGCAGGAATGGAAAAGATGCAAGCTCCATGATAAAGATGAACTGAGGACGTACAAAAAGGACAAACGTGATGTTCATGGGCCTTGCCGTCAGCCAAGCAAGGGCCGAAGGCAGAAGGATCATGAAAATCAGCTTCGATTCGGCATACCCGGAGGGGAAGAGGACCCGGGCGATCCAATCAATATTAAAGTAAAAAACTAAGAAGATCAGGACGGACCCGAGAATCAGCAGCTTCTGAGAAGTTATGAAAAGTGGATACAGTTTTCCTTCTTGGCCGGCGGTCATTATCTTGGGGCTGAAGAGTATGGCGAGGTATCCGCCGACCATGGGGAACACCATCGAAAGGGTCTGCCCGGCGGAATAAATCCCGACTTCATTCATATCGGTCCACAGGGTCAGTAGAAATCTCGGCATGTAGGCGATAAGCCCGCTGACGCCCGTGGTAATGAAGAACCATTTCACATACCGGGAAAATTCCACAGCCAGGCGGACGGAAAGGAGCTTTCGGCCGGCAAAGAATTTGTCCCGAGAAAAAAAGAAGTAAAACAGGACGATTGCAAGCGGGGCAACCGCGAAAAAAGCCAGGATGAGCTCGGGGCTTCCGTTGTCCGTGACCAGTGCGGCGAACACCCCCGCAAACTTTATAAGAATGTGGAGCAGCTCCAGCTTGCCGTAGGAGCGGAACCTGCCCTCAACCTGGAAGTGGGTCTGTACGGATCGAAGAGTAAGAATCCCCAGAATTGCGGCGGCGGTCCAGAAAAGCCAGGAGGCTTCCGCTTCGTCCAGAAATAGGCGGTGAAGGATGGGTGCCGAGAACAATGCTAGAATCAGGAAAAGGATCCCGATCAGGGTTACTTTAAAATACAGTGCGATCTGCTGGACCGCTTTCGAGCGCAGGGGATTCTCTTTCAGCCATAACGGCGCCAGCCGCAGCACTCCGAGGTCGACGGAGGCTCCCAGAATTCCGTCCGCCAGCATGATGCCTGCGATGCAGAGCGAATAGGCGCCGTACTGTTCCGGGCTGAAAAACCGCAACAGCACAATGTTCAGCAGGAAGGTGCCGGCCCCTCCCAGCACCTTCGGCGCCATCACAAAACACAATTCATAAACCCACTGTCGCAGTCGCTTCCAAAACATGGGACGCCCCGGGATCTGCACAGCGCAATGTTCTCGTTATGGAGGTTTCTTGTTTAATTACTTCACAAGGTCTATCAGCGCCCGGCCGTAGGGGTTCTTTTTCATGGGCTCGGCCAGTCGCAGCACCTGTTCGGCGTCGATGAGGCCTTTGCGGTAGGCTATTTCCTCCGGGCACGCGATCATCAGGCCCTGGCGCTCCTGGACCGTTTGCACGAAAATGGAGGCCTGTATCAGGCTTTCCGGGGTGCCCGTATCCAGCCAAGCTATGCCGCGCCCGAGCAGTTCCACGCGCAGGTCCCCATGCCGCAGGTATTCCCTGTTGATGTCGGTAATCTCCAGCTCCCCCCGTGCGGACGGAGTCACCGATGCGGCAATCCCGGTAATTCTGGAGTCGTAAAAATAGAGGCCGACGGCGGCGTAATGACTTCTCGGTTTGACGGGTTTTTCTTCGATGCTCAGCGCTTTTCCGGAGGCATCAAATTCGATCACCCCGTATCTCTCCGGATCCTTGACCCGGTAACCGAAAATGGTTGCCCCCCGGTTCCGGTTTGCGGCTTGTTCCAGTGACTGCGTCAGGCCGTGGCCGTAGAAAATGTTGTCTCCCAGAATGAGGCAGGCGGGATCCCCGTCGATAAAATCCGCCCCTATTATGAAAGCTTGCGCCAGTCCTTCGGGCCGGGGCTGCTCTGCATAACTGAGCGAAAGTCCCCACCGGCTCCCGTCGCCCAGCAGGTTCCGAAACAGCGGCAGGTCGTGGGGGGTGGAGATCACCAGTATGTTTTTTATCCCGGCGAGCATCAGCGTGGTCAAAGGATAATAAATCATCGGTTTGTCGTAAACCGGAAGGATCTGCTTGCTGACCGACTGGGTCATGGGGTACAGGCGCGTTCCGCTGCCGCCGGCCAGAATGATTCCCTTGAATCTCATAACATGCTCTTTCGATCAGGGCGGATATGAATTTATCGGGCCGTTTCTCTCTATGAAAGGGATTGCGTGTATCGCGGACAGAAACCGAAGCCGACAATTAATAAACGGATCAAAAAGATAGCACCGGTTTGTTAAGGAATTATTATTTTAATAAGTTTATTTACCAGGATATGGCAGTTTCTCTGAATATTGTCGATTTCTTCTTTTGTAATTGCGTCCAGGTGAATTCCGGCGATGGCGCACACGGGTATCTTCAGGCGCCGGCATATTTCGTATGCCGCCGTATAGGCGACGGCATCGTCCCTGTGTCCCAGCCGCGTCAGAACCGATGTGGATGCGCGTTTTTCCCCGCGGTGGTACTCCGACACGGCGACCGCGCCGATGTGCGCCCGGCTGTTGTACAGGCGCACCATAAGGTCGTTTCCCATGAATTGAGCGGAAAGGCTCACTTTGCTGCGCCCGGCGCCCTCATGCAATACAACCTTTTTCGTGTCAGCCATCGATCCCGGCCCACCTGCGATACAGGTTATGCTCGATGCGGAACAAGTCGAGCGCTTTGCCGACGGTGTGGTCGATAATGTCCTCTATTGTTCTGGGTTTATGATAAAAGGCCGGGACGGGGGGCATGACGATTGCGCCCATTTCCGTCACGCGGACCATGTTTCTCAGGTGTCCGAGGTGCAGGGGCGTTTCCCGGACCATCAGCACGAGCCTGTTGCGCTCTTTGAGCGTCACGTCCGCCGCGCGGGTTAAAAGGTTGTCCGAGTAGGCGTGGGCCAGGGCCGAGAGCGTTTTCATGCTGCAGGGGGCCACGATCATTCCGTCGCTCAGAAACGAGCCGCTGGCCAGGCAGGCCGCGATGTCGTCGATCGAATGGACGTGAGTCGCGCAGGCCTTGATCTCGTCGACCTCGAAATCCGTCTCGATGCCGATAGTTTTTTCGCAGGCTCGGGAAATGACGAGGTGCGTTTCGATTTCCTTCATTCCGGACAAAACCTGGAGCAGGCGTATGCCGTAGATGACCCCGGTCGTGCCGTTCATGCCCACGATAATTTTCACATTCACTCTCCTTTATTCAGGAATCTACTAGATGGACGGTTTCGGAGTCAACCGCTGCGCCTGGCTGCTTCGGGTTTTCTATGGACGGGTGGCTTCGGGTGAAACCGGTTCGGCGGTACTGGTCCGGGTGCCGCTTGCACTCCCGACTTGGCCGGTTTGGGAGAAAATTCGGTCAATGATTCCGGAAGTACTTATAAATAAAGGATAAAATCTGAGCAGCCATTGCAAATGTGGTTACGAATTCCGGTCAAATCGGGTTCTATGGATACATGATGCCGGTTGGGCGTTGTATTTTGAACCACGAAGACCTCAAAGACCGCAAAGAAAAAATAGAATTTTCTTCGCGGTCTTCGCGGTTCAAATTTTAATGTGGTTGCCAATTCGGTCAAGTCAGGTTCTATGGACGGGTGGCTTCGGGCGGAACCGGTTCGGCGGCACTGGTCCGGGTGCCGGCTTCGCGGGGGACGGGAATGCAATAGACCGCTATCGGGCGGGTTTCAGGAGGTTTTCCCCGGTCGCGATGAAAAATATATTTTCGGCGATGTTGGTAAGGTGATCCCCGATGCGCTCCAGGTTTCTTCCCATGAAAAGCGTTCCGGTGCTGGCCTCGACCAGATCGGGCGAACGGCTCATGAACAGCTGCAGCTGATTCAGGAATGTCTGGTAGGCGGCGTCGATCTCGTCGTCGCGGTTCCATAGGACGACGGCTTTTTCCGAATCCAGGGTCTGGTAGCAGGCTATCAAATCCGAGAGCATGCTGAGGGATATACGGGCCATTTTCTTCAGGGACGTGACCGGATCGTCCAGAGAAACGCCGTCCAGATAACGCACCAGTTTTCCCATGCCGGCGGCATAGTCCGCGATCCTTTCCAGTTCGGCGACGATTTTGAGCACGGAGATGATCATTCTCAAATCAAAAGCCATTGGTTGCCTCTTGGCGAGTATCTTGACGACCAGGCTGTCTACCTCATTCTGTAATTCGTTTATCCTTTCATCCCCCGACACCAGTGTTTTGGCGAGCGCTGCGTCCCGGGAATCGATGACCTCGACGGCAAGATTCAGCTGTTCTTCGCAGCGGCCGGCCATGTCGACGACCAGGGATTTGAGCAGCTGCAGCTCCTCGTCGAATGATTTGACCGTGTGTTCTTTCTTCATCGGGTATTCCTGATTCATCGGCTGTCTCCGGATTCCTAAACTTTATATCGATTCAGATGAAACGCAAAGGCTACTATATGAAGGAACCTTCCATTATGCCGCTTTCGGTAAAAGTTCCATTATCGTCGCATCCAACTTCAGCTTCGTGAAAACTTATCAAATAAGCGCCGCCTAGCCAAATCGGCCGGTAATGTAATCCTCGGTCAACTGGTGCTTCGGATTTGTGAAGATGATTTCGGTCGGCCCTATTTCGATCAGATCCCCGAGGTGAAAATAAGCCGTCCGCTGCGAGACTCGGGACGCCTGCTGCATGGAATGCGTCACGATGGCGATTGTATAATTATGGCGGAGTTCGTCGATCAGGTTTTCGATCCTGGCCGTTGCGATGGGATCCAGGGCCGAACAGGGCTCGTCCATCAGGATGATTTCCGGGCTCACCGCGATCGCCCGGGCGATGCACAAACGCTGCTGTTGCCCCCCCGAAAGCGCGGTCCCCGGCTGGTCGAGCCGGTCTTTGACTTCATCCCAGAGTCCGGCCTTCCGCAGCGAGGTTTCCACAATTTCGTCAAGCTCTTCTTTGCTCTGCGCCAGACCGTGGATGCGCGGCCCGTAAGCAACGTTCTGGTAAATCGATTTTGGAAACGGGTTCGGTTTCTGAAAAACCATTCCGACCTGGGCTCTCAGGGGGACGACATCGATACTTTCGTCATAGATGTCCCGGCCGTCCAGCTTTATCTGTCCCCGCACCCTGCAGGTGTCGATGGTATCGTTCATCCGGTTCAGACACCGAATAAAAGTCGACTTGCCGCACCCGGAGGGTCCGATCATGGAAATAACCTCATTCTTGCCGATGTCGAGAGACACATTGATTATGGCGTGCTTGTCTCCATAGAAGACGTCGACATTTCGACAGGTCATACGCGGATCTTCGATAAAAGGCTCTCCCACGGTTTCGCGGTTTTCACGATCCACGCGAAGGCCGCCCGGATTAGACCTTTTGGCCGGTTGATTTGCCTCGTTATTCATGATTTTCCTTCATGTGCCGAAAACCGGTGGTTATCCCTGTAAATCCGGCGGGAGCCGCCGGACAGGAGCGGGCGCGGCCCGCCCCCGTTCGGCATCATCCTTTACCTGGAAATGGTTTTCAGATTTTTTACGTTATCCGCAAAAGTTTTTCTTTCCTGGTCCGGCATGGGAATCAGGCCTTTTTCAGAAAGGTAACCCTCGGCCCCCCAGGCTTTCTCGCTGGAGAATTCCTTCAGATATTCCTTCATGCCCGGAATGACGTTCACGTGGGCCTTTTTCACATAAAAGAACAGGGGCCGGGAGACGGGGTATTTGCCGGATGCGATCGCATCGAAGGTAGGCTGCACGCCGTCGACGAATGATCCCTGGATTTTGTCGGTGTTCTGATCCAGGAAGCTGAAACCGAAAATTCCCAGCGCATTCGCGTTGGCGTCCAGTTTCTGCACGATCAGGTTGTCGTTCTCGCCCGCTTCGATGTAAGCGCCGTCCTCCCGGATGGTATGGGCGACGGCCGTGAAGGCCTTCTCGTCCTTCGACCGCAGATCCGACAAAATCTGGTATTTCCTGGCGCCGGATTCCATGGCCAGTTCCACGAAGGCATCCCGTGTTCCCGAAGTCGGCGGCGGGCCGAGCACTTCGATTTTAATGTTGGGCAGCGCGGGATTGACGTCCCTCCAGGTCTTGTTCGGGTTGGGGACCAGTTTGCCGGAAGCGTCGGGCACTTCCTTGGCCAGCGCCGTGAAGACGTCTTTGGCGCTCAGGCGCATCGGCGACGTTTTCTTGGAGTTGGCCAGCACGATCCCGTCGTAACCTATTTTCACCTCCACGATTTCCTTTACGCCGTTTTTGGCGCAGGTTTCGATCTCAGAGGACTTGATCGCGCGGGAAGCATTGGTAATGTCCGGGTGCTCCACGCCTACGCCGGCGCAGAACAGTTTGAATCCGCCGCCGGAGCCCGTGGATTCTATCTTGGGGGTCTTGAAAGAGGTGGTTTTGCCGAATTGCTCCGCCACAACTGTCGCGAAAGGATACACAGTCGAGGAACCGACAATATTGATGTTGTCTCTGGAGGATTGTGCGAAAAGGCTGCACAGATTGACTGCCGTGAAAAGCGTCAGTATTACGATCGCTGTCTTCTTAAACATAATTTATTCTCCTTAAAAGTTGTAAGCTACCATCGCCGCTCGAACTTCTTCCTCAGCATCACGGCCGCCGCATTCATGAAGATCAGAAATGCCAGCAGCACCATGATCGCCGCGGATGTCCGCTCGGTGAAGGCGCGTTCGGGGCTGTCGGCCCACAGAAAAATCTGGACCGGCAGCACGGTTGACGGATCGGTGAATCCGCCGGGGATATCTACGATAAACGCCACCATGCCGATCATGAGCAGCGGGGCCGTTTCACCTAAAGCCTGCGCCATTCCGATGATGGTTCCGGTCAGAATTCCCGGCATGGCAAGGGGCAGAACATGGTGGTAGACCATCTGCATCTTGGATGCCCCGATGCCCAGGGCGGCTTCCCTTATGGAAGGAGGAACGGATTTCAGCGAAGCCCGGCCGGCGATGATTATGGTCGGAAGGGTCATGAGAGTTAGAACCAGGCCCCCTACAAGCGGTACGGAACGCGGAAATCCAAAGAAGTTGATGAATACGGCCAAGCCCAACAGGCCGAATACGATGGACGGAACCGCAGCCAGATTGTTGATGTTGACCTCGATGAGGTCGGTCCAGCGGTTCTTGGGGGCGAACTCCTCAAGGTATACGGCGGCGGCGACGCCGATAGGGAATGAAAGCAGCAGGGTGATCGCCAGGGTGTAAAAAGAACCCACCGCTGCTCCCCGGATGCCGGCCAGTTCCGGTTCCCGGGAATCGCCTGAAGTGAAAAAGGCGGTGTTGAAGCGCTTTTTTATCTTTCCGTTCTCCTCGAGCGAGTCGATCCAGGCCAATTGCCTGTCGTTGATGCGCCGCTCGTCTTCGGATCGGTTGCGGTCGTAGTGGCCCTTGACAAGCATGTCGACATCGTCGTCGGCGGGCACCCAGACGGACCGGGTCTGCCCTATAATTTCAGGAGAATCCAGCGCCAGCCGGCGCAGTTTGAAAGCCGCCCCGGTACTCACTAAAGCGTAAAGGTCGCGCCGGTCGTCGCGTCCCGTGACATCGGGAAACATCTTTTGTAAAGATTGCCTTACCAAACCGGGATAATTTGCGGTGTTCAGGTCTGTTTCATCCAGCATGTCCGGATCAAAATAGACTTCCAGCTCGATGAAGGTCTGTTGAAATGCGGTGTACCCCTTTCCGATAATGGAGATAAAAAGTAATGACAGAAACAGCAGGCTAATGCCGACAGCCGCGGCCCCATAGAAACGGAACCGTTTCTCCGCCGCGTAGCGGCGCGCCAGTCCCCTGTTGACGATCTCGATCGAGCGCGCCGGATTTTTTTCAACATTAATCGGAGCGTCGCCCGGTCTATTCATATTGCTCCCTGTATTTGCGCACCACATGCAGCGCGATGATGTTCAGAAACAGGGTCGCCACAAACAGCACAAGGCCCAGGGCGAAGGCCGCAAGTGTTTTCGGGCTGTCGAATTCCTGGTCGCCGACCAGGAGCGTGACAATCTGGACGGTCACGGTCGTGACGGTCTGCAGCGGGTTTGCGGTGAGATTCGCGGCCAGGCCGGCGGCCATCACCACGATCATGGTTTCGCCGATGGCCCGGGAGACAGCCAGAAGAATGCTGCCGACGATCCCGGGCAGGGCGGCCGGGATCACCACGTTTCTTATGGTTTCGCTGCGGGTGGCCCCGAGCCCGTAAGCTCCGTCCCTCAGAACCTGGGGAACGGCATTGATCACGTCGTCGGAGAGGGAGGAAACGAACGGGATGATCATGATGCCCATGACGACTCCCGCGGCCAGGGCGCTTTCGGACGACACGTCCAGTCCCATCAAACCGCCCGAGTCGCGGATTACGGGCGCGACGGTCAATGCGGCGAAAAAGCCGTAAACAACCGTCGGGATGCCGGCCAGTATTTCCATCAGCGGTTTGGCGGCGGCGCGTACTTTCGACGTCGCATATTCCGACAGGTAAATGGCCGACATGAGGCCCACGGGAACGGCGACGGTCATGGCTATGGCCGAAATCATAAGGGTTCCGGCGAACACCGGCACGGCGCCGAAGGCTCCGGAAGAGCCGACCTGGTCGGCGCGGATGGCCATCTGGGGGCTCCATTGCAGGCCGAAGAGAAACTCGGTGACTGCAACGGCCTTGAAAAAACGGATGGCTTCAAACAGAACCGAGAGAACGATCCCGAGCGTGGTGAAAATGGCGATCGACGAGCAGGCGACCAAAATGATTTTCGTAACCGTCTCCACCGCGTTCCGGGCCCTGAGCTTCGGGGTAATTATTTTTCTGATGATTGCTATAGCCATGATTCCCAAGACCAGGCAGACTACGGCCATGGACGCATGGCTTATCGACTGCAGGCGTGTGTAGTGGTCGGCCGCTGCCTGCATTGCGGGATCGACCTCTTTTGAGACGATATTGCCGCTGACAAGGTTCTTGACGTCATTGATAATCAGGTTGAGGCGGCTTTCGGGAAGCGTGCGGATGTTCTCGGGCAACCCGGCAGTGATCAGGCGCGTGATGACTGTTTCCTCAAAAGCCTGCCAGATGCCCAGAATCAGAAGTGCCGGGATTCCGCACCCCAGCGCCGTCAGCATTCCGTAGTACGTCGGCCGGGAATGAAGTTCGCGAAGTTTTCGAGCGCCGCCGACAACGGAATAGGACCGTTTGCGCCCGATGACATACGCGGCAACGGCCAGTACCAGGATGGAAAGGAACAGCGTCGAGGGAGCCACTCTTATTTATAACCTTCCTTTGCAATTATCCGGCAATCCCAATCCGGCCGGGAAACACACCTGTCCTCTAAACGGTCCAACGTGAAGCTAATTAATAGCCTTCATTTGTTAAGGATTCTTTAGCATCGTGCAAAAAGACGGTTAGCGCATTGATTCGCCGGATTGTTCTGATTTAATTAGGATATGAAAAAAGACAGAATTCTTTTTATCTGCCAGCATAACAGCGGGCGCAGCCAGATAGCGGAAGCATATCTGAAGAAATACGCGGGAGACTTCCTGGAGGTGGAAAGCGCCGGGTTCGAACCCGCTGAAAAAGTCAATCCTCTGGTTGTGGAAGTGATGAGGGAGGAAGGCCTCGACCTGTCGGACAGTAAGCCCAGGAGCGTGTTCGATCTGTTCAGGAAAGGGAATCTTTACAGCCGCGTCATCACCGTTTGCGACGATTCCGAATCCAAGTGCCCGGTTTTTCCCGGCATCGCCAAGCGCTCCCACCGGCCTTTCCCGGACCCGGCGGCTGCGGAAGGTTCGCGCGAGGAAAAGCTGGCGCAGGTGCGCAAAATCCGGGATGCGATCAAAGACTGGATAACGAATCCGGACGGCGGGCTTTTAAAAGACATCAGATTGTAAAAAAATACCGGGAATTGTGCCTGCCCATGCCGGTTCCGTTCCAGGAGGCGAGACGGGGTCCGTCGGGGATTTCCGGAAAGCCACGCTCGATTTCCTCGCCCGCGCCCCAAAATATTCGACATTGGTTCGTTGGCGTAAAAGGGCGAACACAAGGTTCGCCCTCCCGATTGAGGGAATGCTC
>JAFGAO010000011.1 GCA_016933615.1 Acidobacteriota bacterium | reverse complement strand
GATACTCGCGAAGTCGTTCAGATAAAACGGGCCGACCAACAGAATCAGAGCAAGGCTATGCAATTCAGTTGTCGCCCTCTGTTCCAAATTTTTGAATGACACAGAAATCAGCGGTGCGCATAGCGGGTTTACTAAATTGCCTTGTTACAATGTTTGTTAAATAGAGCCGTCCCCTTTTGCGTTTTCATTAGGTATTTTTCTATTCATACAACGGAGGCATAAATAGCCCGCCCAGCACTGCAATGGAAACATACAGTGTGCATAAAACTATAGAATTCTTTCTTGGATGAGAAAAAGCACAATCTAAAATTACTACACGAATCCCGAACAGCAAGCACCCGAAAACCAATGTGACGAAAGGCCACACTTCCATTCCAAAACCGACTTGAAACTCCGGTCGTAAGGAACCCAAGAAAAGGAACATTGCAGGGGCTAAAAGAACTGTACCTACATCTGAAATAAAAAGAGTTCGCTTTCTCCACGCTACAATAATCGTTGCCACCAACGCCCCAAAAAAGGACGCGACAATTAAACCCAGAACCACCGGACCAAAATCCATCATTATTATCACCTAATGCGGAGTTGAGCCGGAAGCCGCAGAACGTCGGGCAATAACCGTACGGTTGTCCTTCGCTCTCACAGCCTGCCTGCTTCTCATCTCTCTTATTAAATACGGTAAGTTGCATATAAAACCCCTGTCAGAAACAATGCAACCGTTTTTTCTGCTTCCGGAGGTCAGGTCACCCGGCGAAATTCACGATTGACATCGGCCCGGATTTTGTTCTATGGGTTCGGCACTCCAAGATCTTTTTTAACGGGCGTTATATTTTATGGCCTTGTAAAAAGTTACATAAGCTGTCGCCCTTGTAAAGGCAGGGAACCGGAGATACTCTTCAGTGGATTCCCGTTTACGCGGGAATGACAGAGGGACCAAGAGGAAAGCTGAATGTATGAAGTGATATGGCACGGCCGCGGCGGGCAGGGGGTCGTCATCGCCTCACAGATTCTCGCCGAATCGGCCTATCTCCAGGGGTTCAAGGGGGTCACCTCGGCCCCGACCTTCGGGCCGGAGCGGCGGGGGGCGCCGCTAACGGCCTCGACCCGAATCTCCGATGCACCGATCCGGACCTTTTCCCAAATCCAAAAGGCCGACATCGCCGTGGTCCTCGATCCCTCGCTGCTCGGCATCGTCAATATCCTCGGTTCCCTGAAACCGGACGGGCTGCTCCTGATCAACACAACACTAAACGTCAATGAATTGCATCTGCCGGGCTGCAACCGCATCGCCACGCTCGACGCGGCCGCGGTCGCCGTCCGTTTCGGTCTGATCAAGGAAAGTGCGCCGATGGTCAATACCCCCATGCTTGGGGTTCTATCGAAGGCATCGGCACTGGTTTCGCTCGAATACCTGGAGAAAGGGCTGAAGTGGAAGCTCTCCGGAGAGGCGGCTACAAAGAACGTCGCGGCGGTCAGGGCCGCCTATGAAGAGGCTTCGGTCCATATACCCGAATCAAATTAAAAGGCCCATTATGGAACAAAAGGACGACAATATTTCCGCTATGTGCAAGCCGGCCGCCGGCGAAGCGGGAAATACCGGAGACTGGCGGGATGCCACGCCGGTCATCGACCCCGCGAAGTGCCTCGTTTCGGTCAAGAACCGGATGGTCTGCCACCTCTGCTGGCTCTACTGCCCGGAAGGGGTCGTCAAAGCCGGTATTCCGGTTGAGATCGATCTCAAATACTGCAAAGGATGCGGTATCTGCGCCGAGGAGTGCCCCGCCAAGGCCATTACGATGGTGAGCCACGAGGAGGGGAAGAAATGAGCCACGTCCGGATCATGACAGGCAACACGGCGGCCGCCTACGGCGTGAAACTCTGCAATGTGCAGGTTATCTCCGCCTACCCGATCACCCCGCAGACCTCGGTCACCGAAACGATCGCCAAGTGGGTGGAGGCCGGGGAACTCAAGGCTGAATTTGTCCGGGTGGAGAGCGAACATTCGGTCATGACCGTCTGCATCTCCGCTTCCACGGTGGGAGTGCGGGTCTTCACATCGACCTCTTCCCACGGCCTGCTCTACATGCACGAACAACTCCACTGGGCCGCGGGCTCGCGCCTGCCCATCGTCATGTGCTGCGTCAACCGCGCGGTCGGCGCCCCCTGGTCCATCTTCAACGACCAGCAGGATTCCATTGCCCAGCGCGACACCGGCTGGATTCAAATCTACTGCCGCGACAACCAGGAGATCGTCGATACCGTGATCCAGGCCTACCGGATCGCCGAACAGCTCTACTGCCCGGTCATGGTCTGCTACGACGGCTTCGTTCTCTCCCACACGATGATGCCCGTCGATGTCCCCGATACCGGAAAGGTCGCGCAGTTTCTGCCGCCCTACCAGCCGCGCGCCATCCTCTGCCCGGAAGATCCCCGCAACATCAATCCGGTCATCTTCCCCTGGCAGCGGAGAGACGCCGACGGGGTCCTGCGCGACGGTTACATGGAGATGCGCTGGAAACTCCAAAATGCCCTGGAGGGAGCGCGGGACGTGATCGTCCGCACCGGCCGCGAATACGCTGATCTCTTCGGACGCGACCACGGCGGGATGCTCTGGAGCTACCGGGCGGACGACGCCGAGGTGCTTCTGGTCGGGATGGGATCGATCGCCACCGAGGCCACGACTGCCGCGGACCTGCTGCGCGAAAGCGGCATCCGGGCCGGCGTGGTTGGCATCCGGGTTTACCGACCCTTCCCCAGGGAAGAGGTCCGCGAGGCGTTCCGGAACATCCCCGCGCTGGTCATCTTCGAAAAAAATATCAGCTACGGCTACGAGGGGGCGCTCTGCTCCGATATCAAGGCCGCGCTCTACGGCGCGGGCATCCGGGTGCCGATCCACAATTACATCGCCGGACTCGGCGGTCGGGATGTGAAGGCCTCCGAACTGGCCGAGGCCGCGCGTTCCTCCCTGGCCGCGATTGCCGCCGGGGACCACGAGCGGCAGACGTGGCT
>JAFGAO010000131.1 GCA_016933615.1 Acidobacteriota bacterium | reverse complement strand
TAGTTAGCGCTTCGAACGATTTTGCGCAGAGCCATGATGCGTGGATCGTTTTCGAGGCGGACCGGAAAACAGAAATCAAACGCCTCCCGGCTGACCTGGAGAAAGTCGAGCCCGGTCTGTTCGGCGGCCAGACGATGGCATACTCCCGCGTCGACCCATCCCTGGCGAACGGCCATGGCCACCTCCCAGTGGTTTTGGGCAATACTCCCGACCGCCTTGTCGTCTGACAAAATCTTGTCCTGGCATCGCCGGGTTCCGGAGCCTTGCT
Organism: Acidobacteriota bacterium; assembly: GCA_016933615.1. Taxonomy (GTDB): domain Bacteria; phylum Acidobacteriota; class UBA6911; order UBA6911; family UBA6911; genus UBA6911. The sequence continues at coordinate 6,507 of JAFGAO010000131.1, read as the reverse complement.
TGCGTCCGATCCAGCGAACACCTTGAGAAGTCACTTTCTTGAACCCGTTCAGGCCTTCTCCGGAGCGGACCGCAACGCCATCGTGCCAGACAGCGCCTCTCAGCAGACGAAATCCCTTTCCGAGCATGTCACGAACCACGGCTGCATTACCGCCGGGCTCGTCGATTTCCCGCAGATGCGTCCCGGCCACATGCACCACGCCTTGTTTGAGCAGCGAAAGCGCTTCGTTGCTGGAGCGGTAAAAGGACAGAACCCGCACGCCGGCCTTCGATCCCATCACCGACGCCAGGAATCCGGCCGCCGGATCACAGGAGGCCATGATCAGGGTTATGCCGGACGCATCCGTCGAAAGCGGCTTTCGCGCATGGCCGTCGATCCATCCGTCCGGCGGTAAAATACTGTAAGGCAGAGGTTCCACCGGAAAGGCGAGAACCATTGCGTCGAAAGAGGCTTCCCAGAAGGCAGGCAAATCATGGGACGGTTGCCATGCCCAGGAAATGGTTTGGTCCTCTTTATCCCCGAACAGTTTCTCGACCGTACAATCCAGAGACCGGGCCAGCGCCAAAGCCGCATGCACTGAAGGGACCAGAGCGCCGTTTTCGATGGCAGCGATACCCGAACGAGAAACACCCGAACGGCGGGCCAACTCGGCCTGCGTCCAGCTTTTTTGGGTGCGGAATTTACGTAATCGGGGCAAATTCACTTCCTCAACGGAGACATAATCCTTACACCGATGTCATGATACTGTCAATTTTATTCCAATCGATTTGCAAATACCGTCCAGGCCCCGCAATCCGTCATCGGCCCGATTACAGCTTCTTTTCCCCGTGCCGGGTCCTATGGGCTGGCGGCACAGATTCGAAGAGCCGGCGTTTCGGTTCCATCCGATATTGCCGAAGGATGCGGGCGAAGCCGCGATACTGAACCTCAATTCCGATATTGCCTTTGCTCGGAAAGTCTATTTCATTTGTTCTCAGAACTTTAACACGATCAAATCCAACTTCGGCGAAGTTGGATTTATGATGGACAAACTGTTGAGCCAAAGAGAGAACGGCATCTTTTCGCTAGTCAACTTCGGAATTGAGGCTGAATTGGAAAGGTTTTTTGATTTGCCGGCGGTTCGGCAAGCGAGCCGGAATATCCGCTCCTTTTCGGAATTGAGGTTCAGCCGGATGATTTTGAACAACAGCAAAAGCAAACCGCCGACATCAAACGGATGCTCCCCGTATTTGTCGGGAAGCCGGGAGCTGAAAGCTGCGGCTGAAAGCGCGCGGCCGCTTCATCAGCTTGACAAAATTTTGGTTGCGGACGGCGGCCGCGCCCGGGATCGATGGGCAGGTTAAAATGAGAGGATCTTGCCGCAGTCCGGGCAGACCCATGTGATATGGTTGCAGGTCATGCCCCAGAGGTTTTCATGCATGCACGCCTGGCAGATCCGGAAACCGCAGGAACAGGTCCAGCAGAAGCGGTGATCTCCCCCGCAGCATACGCAGCGATGCATCGTTTCCTTCCGTGCATTCCTCTTCTTGACTCTGCCGGTACTCATTTTCCGGGGCCATTTCTCTGTAAAAAATCGTAAATTGAAATTTTCAGGATACAGGTTTCAGGCCGGAAGTCCCAGTTCCGGAACCCCAAAAGTGGAAGGCCGAACGCGCGGCGATGAACGTGGAGCGCATTGCGTCAACGCAACCATCTCCGTCTCGCCGGAGACCGAATTCCATCCCCTGACGTTCACGCTTTCAAAAATGCCGCCAAGCTACCATTACGCCCCACGATCTTTTTGTTTTTAACGTGCGGGCGTGACACGTTCAACGCGTAACGGCGCATTCCTGTCAATACGCCTTCCTGATTTCAACCCCGGTATAATAGGTCTTTAGAATCTCCTCATAGCTCTTTCCGGCTTTCGCCATTCCAAAGGCGCCCGTCTGGCATAATCCGATCCCGTGGCCGTAGCCTCTTCCATGAAACGTGAATTCGGCGGCAGCGCCGTCCGGATTGTATTTGCGCGTCAGCGTGAACAGCGTATCCCGGAGTCCCAGGGCTCCCCGGACCCTGTATCCGTTGAGCACAACGGAGGTCCGGCTCCCGATGACCCGGATCTCGATTGCGCGCCCCGATTCGCCGAGCCGGGCGGGTTCCAGGTCCTGAAATTCCCCGATGTCTCCCGTGAGTCCTTTCAGTTTTTGTGCGATATCCGCGCGCGAAAGGGTTGTTTCCCATGTGGCGACCGGCGAATAGCGGTCGCTGGACGCCCCGGCGGGATTGAGCGCCACTTCAAGAAAATCGATCTTTCCGCCGGGATCGAGATGGAAGCTGGTTTTTTCGCTGCCGATCATTTTTATTCTGCTGACCGGGATTTTCCGTCCGGACTCGGTCCGGAATATCGGCAGGTTGTCCGCAAGGAGGAATTTACCGACGCCTTTCCCCCATTTGATTTGAAGTGCGGGTGCGGAAACGCTGCCGGTGCCCGGAGCGTCCGGCCCCACGAATACGCCGTGTTGAAGAAAGTCCGTCCGGATCGATTCGGCCCAACGAAGAAGCAGGAGTATCGCCTCCGTGCGCCCCACGGGTTCGTGGGGCCGGACGGTGTTGTCGGCGAAGGGTTGCCACAGGTTTTTCTGCATCACGTAAGCCAGCGCGGCATGCGCCGGTTCCGCAACGGAGTCCCCGTCATCCAGGTTGCCGATGTAGTAGGCGGCATCCCGTCCGGAGATGCTGCGCCGGATTTCGTCGGGCCCGAAGATGGACTCCGCGGCGCATTTCAGGAAACCGGCGCGCGTTTCCAGGGATAAGGCGCCGGCCGTCTCCCGGTTTGTCTTGATTATTTTCAGGGTGTTTCGGATCCACCGGGAGGCTTCATCCCCCGTCGCCGTCCCCGAAAGGAATTCCGGGGAAAACTCCGTATCCCGGTTGACGATGCCCAGGATCCGGGCGAATTCCAGGTCCCGGTTGGCCAGGCTTCCATCGGCCGCGAACACCGGCCCATCGAGTCCGGGCAGCCCCGTGACCGTCGCCGTCATGTCGCCGGAAGCCCCTTCAAAGGCGCAGAGGACGCTTTTGAGGTAGGGAACAGGCGGCGTGCCGAAGACGTTCGAGGAATCTTCGGTCCGCCCGCCGCATGTGGACATGTACATGGCATCGATCAGTTCGTCCCTGTAATAGATCGCCAGACCGGCGGTACGGCGCACCGCCTCACTGGAGGCTTCCTGCTCGGCGGCCATGCCCTGGTACACCTGTGTCCTGGTGTCGTCGGTCAGGTCGAATCCTTCGGAGCGGAACCGGCCCATATGCTTCAGGGCATAAGTTCTGGCTACAATGGACTGCGCCGCCAGGGCGGCGAATTCCGGGTACTCCGAAGGGTTCAATTCCGCGGGCACGACGCCGGGCAGGTATTCCTCAAGCCGGACCTGGTTGACGACGGTGATGCTGCCGCTTCTATTCAGCCGGACATCCAGAAGGCCCCGGTAGGGCTGCCCGTTCAGAGTCATGTAGCCGGCCTCCGGAGACGGCGTGAAGAGGAATCCGGAGGGGTTCAGGTAGAAAAGGCTGTTTTCGCCCCGAAGGGCCAGAACCGTTTTGCCCGACTGCGTCACCGGGCGGGTGTCTTCAACGACAAAAGCATCCGGGTGCCCGGAGCCTTTCAGGGTCTCGAGCATTTTTTGGGCTTCCGCCCTGCTCGGGTATTCCCCCAACCGTATCCGGTTTGAAGTGGCGTCTTCGTTTTCGCGTATTATGACGGGTACGCCGTATTTTCCGGCCAGTTCTCCTCTCAGTTTCTCCGCCGATGACCGGCTTACGAGAGACGAAACCTGGATTCTGAAGCAGTGGACTTCCCCCGTTTCCGCCCCTTCCCGCTCCACCCTCACCCGTATCTTCCCTCGAACCGGCTCCCGCGCGGCTTCGGGGAGGTCCTGCATCAGGTAGTACTCGGCCGGGGAGCCGATGAGGATTTCGCGCGCATTGGTCTCGAGCCCGATTCGAATGGCGGGTCCCAAAATGCTTCCCTGCGCCGCCTCCAGTCGCTCCGCAGGAGATCCGGGTTCCGCCGTTAAGGCCGCCGGCGGGATCGTTTCTGTTTTCGCCCCGGCGGCAGCGGTAGATGCGGGCGGTTTTGCCGGCTCTTCCTCTTGGGAGGGAAGCGCGGGTCGGCGGGGCGGCTCGACGCGGGCTTTCTGTTTTGCGCACGCGACAGAACCGATGAGGAAGGCGGCCAGAAGAAGCCCCCAGGAAAGACGATTCTTCAGACGCGTCTTTAACGCGCATTTCTCAAGAGGTTTCGTGCAGTCTCGAGGTAAAGGTGTCATTGGAACTCGGGAATGAAAATGTATTTTACGCCTACGTGATCCCCGGGAAAACCCTGCGGCAACGGCGGGAAAGGGTTGGAATTGATGATTGCGTTCAATGCGGTGAGGTCCAGGGAACTGTTGCCCGATGATTCCACGATCTGGGTGCCGAAATTCTGTCCATCCCGGTCGATAAAAAATACGATGGTCGTGTATTCATTCGAGTTGCGCAGATTGGACGGGATCATCCAGTTGCTGGTGACCTGCCTTTTGATGCGGCCGGCGTATTCTCCCAAGTCAAAGCCATGGGTGCCGAAGAGACCGCTCCCCGGACGGGCGATCGCCTGCCGCTCATCGTCAAAGATGGTTATAGAATCGCTGCCGGGTTGGTTCTCAAGTCGGGCAATCGTGTCCGGAATCCTTGAAGGCGCCAAATTGGAAGCAAGCGTCTCCTCCGTCCCGGAGTCAGGCGCCGGCCCGGGCGCTTTTTCCGCATCAGCGGCAGGTTCATGCGGAACACGGACGAGTCCCGGCCGGTCGGCATCGGGCGCGCCCTCCGGTTCCGGAATTGCGGCATCCCGGATGCCGGCAAGGTCGGTCGCTTCCCCGCTGCCGCCGGCCGGTTTTTCGGTTTTGGGTCCCGCGAGAGATAATTGCCGGACCTCATCGGCCGGTTCGTCCGGAAGATCGTCTCCCATGCGGACACGCACAGGCGGGCTGCTCTCGGGATTGTCCGGCCTGTCCCAGTCGTAGATGTATTTTTTCAGGGTTTCGGCCGACGGGGCCTTCATGGGCCGCAGCACGGCAACGGTGCGGTATTTGCCGTCCGGGTCGTCGAAGGTGAATTCCGACTCCTCGGGGGAAACCACGAGGCCCCGGAATCGAAGGTACATGCCCCCATGCAGCAGCCACGGGTTTTCAACGAGCACTACCAGAATCAGCAGATGAACGATGCAGCTTGCGGCCGCCGATGCCATAAGGCGCCCCGAAGGACGCTTTTTCTGGTTTTGCTTTATTGAAAAATCAAACATCCATCCGCTCCGGATCGACAACGGATAAAGTATAGAAAACGGGGTTAAGGCCTGTCAATTTCAAGGGCCTGGGCTTTTTCCGCCTGCTCCAGGACCCGGAGAGCGAGGCCCAGGGCGTGGCGCCCGTCTTTGCCGCTGCAGCCAACGGGCTCCAGGCCCCGGACCGAGTTCATGAATGCGGCCAGTTCCTCGCGAAGAGGCTCTTTCTTTTCGGGCACAAGCCGGCGGTTTACGATCTCGGGGATCTCTGCGCCGGCACCCGGCTCCAGACTGAAGACGGCAACGTCCTGCCGGGTATAGTCCAGGGAAATATACTGATGCTTTTGAAACAGCCGCAGCTTGCGCACTTTTTCCATGGAAACGCGGCTCGCCGTTACGTTGGCGACACAGCCGTCCTCGAAATGAATCCGGGCGTTGGCAATGTCGATGCGATCCGTGAGGATCGCGATGCCGACTGCCTGGACCTGCTCTGCAGGAGAGGGGACCAGCGAGCTGATGATATCGAGATCGTGAATCATCAGGTCCAGGATGACGTCGACGTCGAGGCTTCGAGGCGAAAAGGAGCCCATGCGGTGCGATTCGAAGAAACGCGGGCGGCTTACGATATTCCGGAGCTGCCTGACGGCGGGATTGAACCGCTCCAGGTGGCCGACCTGCAGGACGCGGCGATTGGACTCGGCGGCCCGGATCAAGCGGTCGGCGTCTTCCAAAGAATGCGCCATCGGTTTTTCGACCAGTACGTGGATCCCCTCTTTCAGGAATTGCTCGCCGATCTCCGCGTGGAGTGTCGTGGGCGTGGCGATGCTAACGGCATCCACCTTGCCGAAGAGATCGGCGTATGCCGGGTATGCATGGGTTCCAAAGGCCTGCGCGACTTCCCGCGCCCGGCCGGGATGCGCGTCCACGACGCCCGAAAGCACGGCGCCGGGCAAAGACGCGTATACCCGTGCATGGTGCTTCCCGAAAGCGCCGGTGCCGACAACGCCGACTCTTGTTTTATCCATCGGATGCTCCGGATATGTTTACGTTGAGGGACGGCAGGCAATGCATTTTTTCACGAGGTTTATTCCGGTTCATGTTCAGCCGGTCTTGATTATTATAAAGGACGGACACGAGGTTTGCAGGTGCCGTCTTCTCTTGATCGTTGCGAGGGCGAACACAAGGTTCGCCCCTACCTTTTTCTTCCGGCGGAC
>JAFGAO010000130.1 GCA_016933615.1 Acidobacteriota bacterium | reverse complement strand
GTTCGCCCATACAGATGGCTGTCCGACGGTGGTATTATGATCAATCAGAGTTTAAGCGTTTTTGTTGGAGCGAGGCTATCTATGTGTTTGGCAGTCCCCGGGAAAATACTGAACATCGAAGAAACCGACCCGCTGATGCGAAGCGGCAAAGTCGATTTCGGCGGCATCATCAAGGAGGTCAATCTCGCCTACGTGCCGGAAGCGGAAACGGGCAGCTACGTTCTGGTGCATGCGGGATTCGCCATCAACGTTATCGATGAAGAGCAGGCCGGCCTGGTTTTCGAGTGCCTGAGGAAGATGGATGAAACGGGCGGGACCGGAGCGAACGGTTAGGTGAAGTATATCGACGAATACCGCGATGCGAATGCAGCCGCGGTTTTGGCCAATGAAATCCGGCGCATTACAACGGCTCCCTGGACCGTTATGGAGATCTGCGGGGGGCAGACCCACGCGATCGTGCGCTTCGGCCTGGACTCGCTTCTGCCGCCCGAGATCACCCTGGTTCACGGTCCCGGCTGCCCGGTCTGCGTCACCCCCGTGGAGCTTATAGAAAAAGCCATCGAGATCGCATCGAAACCCGGGGTCATCTTCTGCTCTTTCGGGGACATGCTCCGGGTTCCCGGAATTTCCCGGGACCTGCTTTCCGTGAAGGCGACCGGCGGGGACGTGCGCATTGTCTATTCGCCGCTGGATGCGCTCAGGCTGGCGGCCGAAAACCCGCTGCGCGAGGTCGTTTTCTTCGCGGTGGGATTTGAAACCACCGCCCCGGCCAATGCCATGGCCGTGCTGCAGGCGCACCGGAAAGGGATCGGCAACTTCACCCTTCTGGTTGCGCACGTACGGGTTCCTCCGGCCATGGAGGCGATTCTTTCGGCGCGGGAAAACCGGGTGCAGGGATTCCTCGCAGCGGGACACGTCTGCGCCGTCATGGGCTACGGGGAATACGAGCCCATCGCCCGCAAATACGGGGTTCCGGTCGTGGTCACGGGATTCGAGCCCGTGGATATCCTTCAGGGCATCCGCATGTGCGTCGCCCAGTTGGAGGAGGGGCGTTCGGATGTGGAAAACCAGTACGCGCGCTCGGTTCAAAGGGCGGGGAATCTTCCGGCCCAAAAAGCGATCCGGGAAGTGTTCCGGGAGGTCGACAGAAAATGGCGCGGCGTCGGGAAAATTGCGGGGAGCGGCTTGGGCCTGCGGGAGAAATACGCCGGCTATGACGCCGAGACGCGATTCGGCCTCGCGGGCCTGGCGGCGGAGGAGGATTCGGAATGCATCAGCGGCTCCATCCTCCGGGGAATCCGGAAGCCTCACGAATGTCCCGCCTTCGGGTCCCGCTGCACGCCGGAGAGCCCGCTGGGGGCCACGATGGTTTCCTCCGAAGGCGCCTGCGCGGCCTATTACCGTTATCGAAGGATGAAGTAATTGTTCCTTAACCAGGATACAGCAGACAATAAACGGCGGTAGGGGCGAACCTTGTGTTCGCCCTATAGATGATTAAAATCAAATAGGCATTGCCAGATGCCGGGAGAAGATTCTTTTTTTAATATTTAATCTTCAATTTTCAAATTGGTAATCCTATGAAATTAGAAATAAAAACGGAAGCGGGATTCACCTGCCCGATACCGATCGGGCAGTATCCGAACATATTGCTGGCGCACGGCGGCGGCGGCAGGCTGTCGCATCAGCTTATAGAAAAAATGTTTCTTCCCGCTTTCGGCAATCCTGCCCTGGAAGCCAGGCACGACGGCGCGGTGTTTCCGGTGCCGCAGAAACCGCTTGCGTTTACAACGGATTCCTATGTGGTCCAACCCCTTTTCTTTCCCGGGGGGGACATCGGCAGCCTGGCGGTAAACGGAACCGTGAACGACCTGGCCATGTGCGGCGCACGGCCGCTTTGCCTGACGGCCGGATTTATCCTGGAAGAAGGCCTGCCGATGGAGACGCTGTGGCGGATTGTGCGGTCCATGCGGTCGGCCGCGCGGGAGTCCGGCGTTGAAATCGTCGCCGGCGATACCAAGGTGGTGGAGCGGGGAAAAGGGGACGGCATCTTTATCAATACCGCCGGCGTAGGCGCCGTCGTATCCGAACGGCCGGTTTCCCCCGCACGCGTCCGGCCCGGGGATGTCATCCTGCTGAGCGGGGATATCGGGCGGCACGGCATCGCCGTTATGGCGGCCCGCGAGGGGTTTGAGTTCGAGACGGCTCTCGAAAGCGACTGCGCGCCCCTTTCCGGCATGGTCCTGGATCTGTTGTCTTATGGCATCGACATTCACTGCATGAGGGATCTGACCCGCGGCGGACTGGCAAGCGCCCTGGTCGAGATCGCCGAGGCGGCGCGTCTGCATATCGAGATTGAAGAGGCGGCAGTCCCCGTCCTGGAAAATGTCCGGGGAGCGTGTGAAATACTCGGCTTCGATCCCGTCTATCTGGCGAATGAAGGGCGTTTTATCGCCTTTGTCCCGGATCCGCAAGCGAAGCGGGCTCTGGAGCGGATGCGGGCTCATGCCCTTGGGGAAGGCGCTTGCGCCATCGGGAAGGTGGCGGCGCAGGATGCCGGTCTCGTCACCCAGCGGAGCCTTATAGGCACCACCCGGATTATCGATATGATCAGCGGCGAGCAGCTGCCGCGCATCTGCTGAAAGGGTGCTTTATGCGATTTTGCATTGAAGAAGGCGTCTTTGAAATGTTTCCGGACTTCTGCCGCGGAATCGTCCTGGCGTCGGGTCTGGACAACAGCCGGCCGTGCCCGGAACTGCAGGAGCTTTTACTCAGGCAGGCCGAAGAGGTCCGCGACAATCCCGACGTGGACCTCCAGAACCACCCGCGTCTTCTGGTTTGGAAAGAGGCGTACCGGCGTTTCGGGTCGAATCCGAACAAATACACTCCCTCGATCCTGTTTCTCGCCAAGCAGGTGAAAGCGGGCAAGCCGGTCCGGTCGATATCCCCCGCGGTCGATGCGTTCAACGTCGTCAGTTTGAAGTACCTGATCCCGTGCGGCGGGGATGACCTGGATGCCGTTGGGGACGATGTAACGCTTGGACTGGCCGCTTCCGACGAGACGTTCGCGCCGCTTTTCAATCCGGACGCCGTGGAGAATCCGGATCCCGGAGAAGTCGTCTACGTGAACCGCCGGACAAAAAGAGTTTTGTGCCGGCGATGGAACTGGAGAAACGCGGACTTTTCGAAGATAGCGCCGGAAACCCGCAATATCGCGGTCAACGTGGATGGGATGATGCCCTCGATCTCGCGTCCGGAAATTGAAAGAGCGGCCCAGGAGCTGCGGCAAATGCTGCTTCGGTATTGCGGAGGGACGGCATCGGTTCATTGCCTGGATGCGCAGCATCCAATCTTGGAGATATAACCCGGATGATCGATCAGAGGGCGAACACGAGGTT
>JAFGAO010000129.1 GCA_016933615.1 Acidobacteriota bacterium | reverse complement strand
CTTCATAATACATGTAATCGGAAGCTGCGACCGGGCATGACAGAGAAGCCAGCCAGAAAAAATGCCGCTTATTCCGCCTATCGGCCACGCCCTGCAATCAGCGAATTCAGCTGTGTTTTGCATTCTTCATCCGATACCGGCAAAATACGTATTGAAAAGCGCTGGCATGTCATAATGGCGGCCGAAGAATCGGAATTATGCCTCTTTTATCTAATATCTAATCCGCATCGATTTCCGAGAGATCTTTCATGGCAATGTCTGCGCCGTTTTCCCTGAGCTCATCTCTGTGCCCATTGCGGTCCGCGCCCACGACGACGCCGAAGTTTCCATTGCTTCCCGCCTGCACCCCGGCGATGGCGTCCTCGTATACGACGGCCCGTTCCGGATCCGCGTCCAGGTCCCGGGTGGCGCGGAGAAAAATGTCGGGATTGGGTTTCCCGGCCAGTTTCAGCCGTTCGGAAGGGTGGCCCGGATCCCCCCCACGGCGGGAGGTAGAGATCCCGGGATTTCAGGAAACCTTTAACCCGCTCGCAGCGGGTTTTGCCGTCCACGTAAAAGCGGTAATCCTTCTCGATGCTGAAAGGACAGACGTTCCTGCCGGAATTCCGTTACACAACCTGGCGTCGGCTGTCCGGAACGGGAATCGCCACCCGTTGAAACAAAATCATACCCCATGGAGTCTTTAATAACGGGAATTTATGGAAGGCATCCGTGGATAGAGAAACCGGGACCGCATTTCGCGGCATATTGCCGAATCCGGCCGGTGCATTTACTGCTTGAAAACATTGTGGAAAAGTGCGATGTGGATTCAGGCGCAACCGGCTTGCATCTGAAACCGAGGTGAATATGCCCGCATGAAGCTACGCCCGAAGCTGCTGCGAATCCCGATTACCGTTGCCGGACTGCTCATTCTGCTGTTGGCCGGAATCCACACGCCCCCGGTCCGGACGTACGCCCTTGGAAAGCTGAGCGGCTACCTCCGGTCGGCCGCGGGAATCGACATGGCCGCGGAATCCTTCCGCTTCAACCTGCTCGCCCTTTCGGCGGAATTCAAAGGGCTGACTCTCCGGTCCGCGGAACCTCCGAACCCGCCCCCGTTTCTGACCGCCGCGTCGGTAGAGGCCGGCATAAGCTTCTTCAGCCTCTTTACAGGGAGGCCCGTGGTGGATCGCGCGCTCCTCCGGGATCTCCGGGTTCAAATCAAAACCGATTCCCGGGGCAACGACAATTTGCCCCACCCGCCGTTCTCCGGCGAAGAGGCCGAATCCGAGCGGATTCTTTTCCTGCAGACTCCCGTACTGATCGAGGATCTCAAGGTGCGGCCCGGATCCTTCCGATACGTGGACCAAACCCAGAATCTCGAGCTGGAACTGCCGCAATGGAGGCTCGAGATAACGGGAGATCCGGCCGGGAGGTCTCAGTCGCTGCGCTTTGAAACAGAACAGGCCGGGCGGGTGGAATTCAAAACACATCTTCTTCCCGTCGATGAGCTGAAACTCGGCGTCGAACTGGCCCCGGGAAGGCTGAAGCTTACGGAATTCAGCCTGGAATTCGGGGAGTCCCGAATCAAGGCGGACGGCAGGGTGGACGGCTTCGACAGCCCGGAAGTCGAATCGACGGCTGCGGCCGATCTGGACCTTGGAAAGCTGCTTGGATTTTTCGGTCCGGCGCGGGACGCCGGCGGGCATCTGGCGATCGAGGCGTCGGTCTCGGGGCCTGCGGCCGGAATGAAAGTATCATCGAGAATCAGGGGAGAGAATATTTTTTATCGGGACATCCATGACGTAGACGTCGCCGTATCCGCCCGCTGGCGGGAAGACGGGGGAAGCATAGAAATCGATTCCCTGGAAATCGTTTCGCCTCACGGCTCCGTCTCCGGGAAGGCATCTCTCGGTTTTTTAACAGAGCTGGGGAGGAATGCAGCCTCCCTCCGGCTGGACGACCTCGACCTTGGAATCGTCACAGGCTACCTTCTTCCCATCCGCATCGCCAGCCGCGCCGACGGGAACGTAGAGATGGAATGGTCCGGAACGGCGTTCGCGCAGGCTGACGCGAAGGCGGAGCTCAGGCTCCGCGCCTCGCGATCCGGGCCGTCACGTTACGTTCTGCCCTTCACGGGAACCGTCTCGGCCGCGACCTCCGGCGGGAACCTCGAATCCAGAATCGACTCGGGCCGCGTCCTGCACATGGGAGTCGAAGGCAGATTTTCCCTCGCTTCCTGGGAAAAAGCAGGGGGGCGGCTCCGGGCGAAAACGGAGAGCATGGCGGACTTTATCCGCGAACTCGAAGCCTTTCTCGGACGGGATCCCGGCACACTGATCGGGCTTCCCCTGGACGGTCCCCTGAATGCCGATGCACAGTTCGACACAACACCGGCCGGCATCCGGATCTCCGGAAACGCGGAGGCGCCCGACACCACCTTTGGCGATTTTCGCAAAATCGATGTGAAAGCTAACGTGGCGTACTCGCCCGAAAGACTGGTGCTGGAGGATTTCCGGGCCGTGTGGGAAAACCAGGAAGTGGCAGCCGGCGGGAAAATCGAATTCGGAGAGGAAGGCACCCGCCTGGATCTCGAGGCGAAAATAGAAAACGGGATGCTGGGGGCCGTATCCGCGGGGCTCGGAAAGGACTGGCCCATCGGGGGCGGCTATGTCCTCGAGGCCCGTCTGGGCGGCACCGCGGGCGATATCGATCTTTCCGCCTCGGCGTCCGTGACGGAACTGCACGCCTACGGGCAGAATCTGGGCAGGATGGAAATTGCGGCGGCGATGCGCCGTGACCGGATCGGCCTGGAAAGATTCGAACTCATTCAGGACGATCAGGAAGAAAGCGAAGGACGCTGGACCGCTTCGGGATGGTACGATCGGGGCACCGGGGAATACACTTTCCGCACCGGCGCCGACGGCATCCGGCTCGACTTCGGCGACAAAGTGCTCCCCGGAGTCCCTGCATTCAGCGGCAGGCTGGATTTTGCGGCATCCGGAGACGGGTCCGCCGACGATCCCTCCATGGACGCCGAACTCGAACTGAACGATCTGAAAGCGGGCGGCCGGACACTGGGCCAACTCGTTCTCGAGGGGAGGCTGAAGCGGGAGAAGGCGGACGTCGAGATCCGGGCGCCCGGGTACAACCTGGGGGCGAACGCCGGCGTCGGCATCCGGGCCCCTTATCCCGCTCAGTTCGAGGCTGAAATCGATTCCGGCTTATCGGCATTCGACATTCTTGTGTCGGAAAAAGAGAAACTGGACGGCCGTATCCGGGCCGAGATCCGGGGGTCCGGGGATCTGGCCCGATGGCGGGACGGGAGCGTATTTTTCAGGGCTGAAGATCTCGAGGCATCGTTGCGCGGCATACATATTCAAAACCGGGGTCCCGTCGTGCTGCGCTACGAAAAGGGCCGCCTGGACAGCCGCTCGATGAACCTGGAGGCCGGGAATTCCGCTGTTTCCCTGAACGGGTCCCTGCCGCTGGATTCCGGCCCCACGTCGGAAAACATGAAGGTCGAAGGTCTCATCGACCTTTCGGAAATGTCCCGATGGCTCGAGATCGAGGGAATGGATGCCTCGGGAACGCTGCGCCTGGAGGGAACGATTCAGGGGACTCTCCGTCGCCCGGAACCCAGCCTGAATTTCTCCATGTCGGGGGGAAGATTCGATCACACCGCCCTGCGCACCAGCCTGGAAAGCATCGATCTGGATGCTACCCTGGCGCCGGACGCCGTCGTTGTCCGCTCCCTGTCGGCCGAGCTGGGGCCGGCGCACCTTCGGGTTTCGGGGGGCATCCCAATGAGCGCGATAGCCGGCAACTCCCGGCCCGGCGCGGGCGGAAAGAGCGCTCCGGCGAACTTCAAGGCGGACTTTACAGATCTGCAGATCGGGGACTTCAGCGCCGTTCCCCGTTCCGTAACCGGCAGCGCCGGCTTTCATCTCGAAGCCGCGACGCCCGACATACGGGACCTTCGGAAGATCGAAGCGCGGGCGACCTTCGACCGGTTGCGGATCGGGGCATCCGATTACATGCTGGAGCAGGATAAACCGGTGCGGCTCATCCTGGAAAACGGCATTCTTACACTCGATCATTTTTCCCTGACCTCGCCGACCACAACGCTGCAAGCAGCGGGAAGCATCGGGTTGACCGGAGAACAGGATCTGGATGTCCGGGTCGACGGGGATTTCAATATCGGGACCGTCACCCTGTTGACCCGGGACGTGTCCGCGGAGGGAGACAGCCGCTTTGAACTTCAATTGAAAGGCTCCCTGAAAAATCCGAACGCCTCCGGCTTCTTTGAAATGAAGCAGGGGAAATTTTCCATACCTTCGGTTTCGGCGACGGGTTTGCGGGTCCGCATCAATATCAAGGGACAATCCCTCGACATCGATACGTTTACCGGCAATCTGAACGGGGGCGATCTCGAAATCGACGGTACGGCGGGATTCGGAACATCCGGGATCCGGGACGCGGCCGTCGAAATTTCGCTGGAAAATGCATTTTTCAACTATCCCGACGGGCTCAGGTACCGATTGTCCGGGGATCTGACGCTGCGCTCCCTGGATGAATTTCTCGTCCTGGGAGGGAACGTGCGCATACTGGAAGGTTCGTACCGCAGGCAGTTGAACGTCGTCGAGCAGCTGCTGGGCCGGCTGCAGTCCGACAGAAGCGTCCAGTTCACGGGAGAGGAAAATCCTTTTCTCTCCCGGCTTCGCTTCGATTTGAATGTGGAAACCCTGCGGGGCCTGCTGATCGACAACAACCTCGCGGAATTGACCGTAGACGCCGACGTGCGGCTGACCGGGGGGTATTACAGCACCGGACTGGTAGGCAGGGTGAATCTTGAGGAAGGAGGGCGGCTCCGCTTCCACGAAAGAACCTATCGGATCGAAAGGGGGATCATTTCCCTGACCGACCAGACAAGGATCGAACCCCGGCTGGATATTCAGGCAGCCACCCGGGTCGGCAGCTACGATATTACATTGACGCTGACCGGCACGATGGGCGATCTCAAGGCCGACCTCACATCCGATCCGCCCCTGTCGCAACCCGACATCGTTGCTTTGCTTCTGACCGGAAGGCAGCTGGAAGATCTCCAGGGTTCCGGGCTCAATGTGGCCCGGGAGCAGGTGGAATCGTATCTATCCGGGCAGCTGGCGACGTTCCTATCGCAGAATGTGGAGGAGGCCCTCGGGCTGTCCCTGGTCCGGATCGATCCCAGCCTCATCAGCCCCGAAGCCAATCCCGGCGCGCGCCTGACCGTGGGCGACGATATAACCGACAGCCTGTTCCTCATCTACTCCATGAACCTGGTGGACGCCGGGGACCGGATACTGTCCGTGGAGTACGACATCACCCGGAATTTTCTGACGGAACTGACCCGGCAGAGCGACAACAGCTACCGTTTCAGCCTGGGGCAGGATTTTCGTTTCGGAGGTCTTCCGAAACCGTCCGATGCAGGCGAAACCATTGAAAAACACATTGGGAATATTGAATTTACCGGTCATCCCGTTTTCACCCGGGAACGGCTTCTGGACAGGGTCGGCGTCAATACCGGGGACGCCTACGATTTCTTCGAAATCAGCAAGGGGCTGGACCGCCTTCGTAAATTCTACCGGGACCGGGACTATCTTGAAAACCGCATCCGGTTCGAAAAAAGCGATTTCCGGGACAAGGCGGACCTGACCGTCCAAATCGAGGCCGGTCCCGTCGTGGAGTTTGTCTACCGGGGCTGGGACCCTCCCGGCGGTACGAAAGACAAGATCCGGTCCGCCTGGTCCGAAGGGATTTTTCAGGCGCAGCGCATCCAGTCGGCAGAGAGAGAACTCCGGCGCCCTCTCGCCGGGGAAGGCTATCTGCAGGCCGAAATTCAATCAGCCGTCGACGCCCCGCTGCCGGACAGAAAAACGGTCACATTCACGATCGACCCGGGGATCCGGTTTGCAGCTGTTGAAACCGAATTCGGCGGGGCATTCGGCATCCCGCCCTCCCGGCTGAAGACCGTGCTCGAGAACGAAAATCTGATGGACAAAATCCGCACCGAACCGGAAAACGTGACCGATTTTATCGGGAAATACTACCGCCAGCACGGCTACCTGGACGTTGCCGTCAAGGAGCCGGAATACAGGCTGAACCCGAAGAGGAAAACGGGAATGATCGTGATCCCGATACGGGAAGGGCCTAAATTCAGGATCCGGGAAATTAACCTGCAGGGAAATGCGGCATTGACGGACTCCCGCATCCTGACGGAAACAGGGCTGACGCCGGAAGACGAATACAATCCCGAAAAGCTGAAAAACTCCGTCGACAGCCTGGAAAAACTTTACTGGACCCTGGGATACAACAACGTACGCCTCGGGTACGATCTGAAACGGTCGGAGGAGGGAAACGGGGCCCTGGACATTGTGCTCAAGATAACGGAAAACAGGCAGCAGTTTGTCAGGGAAATCGTTGTCGAAGGCAACCGTGAAACCGCCGAATCCATGATCCGGTCTCAGATCACCCTGAAGCCGGGAGAAATTCTCGATTACGCGAAAGCCAACGAATCCCGCAACAATCTTTACGACACAAAGGCGTTCACGCTTGTGGACGTTCAGTCCCTGCCGTACAGCGGCCCGCAGCTGCCCGAAGAGGCCGGCCGGCAACCCGTGCAGATCAAGGTGAAGGTCACGGAGGCGGAACCCTTCCGCTTAAAATACAACGGCTTCTACGACACGGAACGGGGAGCCGGCGGGATTGTGGATTTTTCCAACCGCAATTCACTTGGGTCGGCCCGGCTGCTGGGCGCAAGAGTCCGCTACGATTCCGACGTCGAGGAGGTGCGCGGATATTTCAGCCAGCCCATCCTGCGCCGCTTCCCCATCCAGACCGACATCACGGCCTATCTGCGAAAAGAAAACGTCAGCAGCGAGGAGAGTCCCAATTTCGGCTTCGACACGGATACCGTCGGGGTGTCGCTGCAGCAGGAAGTGCAGTTCCGGCACAGGTTCATCCTGAATTACGGCTACCGCTTCGAGCACAAAAGAGAGCTGGACTTCGGCCGGGATCCCCCTGTGGAAACAATACAGGACACCGCCCCTCTGACCGTCGCGCTGACCCGGGAATCCCGCGATAACCTTCTCGATTCCTGGAAGGGATCCTTCGCCTCCCTGGCATTCGAATACGCCCCGTCCTACCTGGGGTCGGATCTTCGCTACTACAAATTCCTGGGCCAGTATTTTCACTACCTGCCGTTGTCCGCACCGACGAAAGTCCCGTGGGTGGGGGAAACCCGCAGCCGCCTGGTTTTCGCCGGGGGCGCCCGCGTCGGTTTCGCCGCGGGCCTGGACGGCCAGGAACTCATCTCTTCGAACAAATTCTTCGCCGGCGGAGGCACGACCATCCGCGGCTTCGGCCAGAACGAAGTCGGGCCGAAGG
The DNA here is from genome assembly GCA_016933615.1 of Acidobacteriota bacterium. Classification (GTDB taxonomy): domain Bacteria; phylum Acidobacteriota; class UBA6911; order UBA6911; family UBA6911; genus UBA6911. Next base: position 5,094 of record JAFGAO010000129.1, on the reverse strand, counting down.
GGCCGGACGGAAATCCCATAGGCGGCAATGCCATTTTCATGATCAACGGCGAGCTGCGCTTCCCCATTTTCAGCATTTTCGACGGCACCGGTTTTCTGGATGTCGGGAACGTCTATCCGGATGCCGGGGATTTCGATCCGACCGACATACGCGCTTCCGCCGGTTTCGGCCTCCGCGCCCGCACCCCTTATTTCCTTCTCCGGGCAGACTACGGCGTCAAGCTGGACCGGGAACCCGGCGAGCCCGCCGGCAAGTTTTTCTTCAGCATCGGCCAGGCTTTTTAACCGGCGGATTTCGGCTTGCCCTTCCCGATCACGCCGTCGACGCTCAGGGAACCGGATCCCCTGGACGTAATGTTATAGATAGGGGTACGACAGTCCGGGTAAAATTCATCCGAGAAACTACAGCCGGGCTGAGCGGATGAAACGGGTTTGGGGATTCGACGTTTTAAAATGCGATTCCGGCGGAGGCCGGATGAGGATCTTTGACGTTGCGCCTCATCCAGTAAATATGTTGTGCTGCTACAATGCACTGAGGGATCATTGCACCCCATTTTCCTGGAAAACAGGATGTGTGGAATATTCAATATCTGTTGCCTGTATTGGTTTCTCAGGTTGTATTAGTATTACCAGTTATCCGCCATTCATTGGCAAGGCGGTTTTTGCTATGGACCATGGTTTTCTGGAATTTGATGTGGCTGTTTCTGGCTATATATGCCACATTCTTGCTTTGAGGGGGAAATTATTAAAGTAAATCTTCATTATGTAAACTTCAGGAATTCATGTCGATTTTAAAAGGCATTTGACTTCAGGTGAGGGAGAAAGTACGCAAAATTTTCACACGTTTACTTTTTAAACGGCTTGCGCCCGTTGCCGGCCCTGACTCAGGAGAAGAAATACTTTGTCGAACAAATAGGAGATGCCATGTCAAACTATGAGGAACTGCTGAAAGGCAGAATGAGCAAGGAGAGCTTCCGCAAACTGGAGGCGCTGAAAAACGAAAAGGTCATGGATTTTGTCGGGGAATTTACCGCGCATTGCAACCCTTCTTTTCTTTACGTCTGCGACGACAGCGAGGAAGACAGGGCTTTCATACGAGAAACCGCAATCAAAAAAGGCGAAGAGCAGACAATCTATCTGAAGAATCAGACGATACACTTCGACGGCTACAACGATCAGGCCCGCGATAAAGCGAACACCCGCTATTTGGTTCTGCCGCAAAACATGGAACGGATGAAGGCGCTCAATTCGATTCCCTACGACGAGGGCCACAGGGAGATTATGGACATCGCGAAAAATATCATGGAAGGCAAGGAGGCCGCGGTGCAGTTCTTCTGCGAGGGACCCGCGCAAAGCGTCTTCAGCGTTCCCTGCGTCCAGATCACCGACTCCTTCTACGTCGCGCATTCCGAAAATATCCTCTACCGCCCCGGGTACAACCATTTTCTCCAAATGAAAGCCAATGAAAAGAAGCAGTTCTTCCGCTTCATCCACTCCGCCGGCAGGCTCGATGGACGCGGCTGTTCCATCAACACCAATCAACGAAGAATCTACATGGACACCCAGAATAATATCGTCTATTCGATGAACAACCAGTATGCGGGCAACTCCATCGGTCTCAAGAAACACTCGATGAGATTGGCCATCAACAAATCGGGAACGGAAGGATGGCTCTGCGAGCACATGTTCCTGATGTCGGTCCAGAATCCCGAAAAGGAACGTCAGACCTACTTTGCCGGCGCCTATCCCTCGGCATGCGGCAAAACCTCCACCGCGATGGTACCCGGCGAAAAGATAGTCGGCGACGATATCACCTACTTTCGCAACATCAAGGGAGAATTCAGGGGTGTTAACATGGAGCAGGGTATCTTCGGCATTATCAAGGACGTCAATGCACAAGACGACCCTGTCATTTTCGCCAATCTCATGAAGGATCAGGAAACGATCTTCTCGAACATTTTGATTGGCCCGGACAACAAGCCCTACTGGCTGGGGTGCGGCATGAATAACCCCGATGAGGGAACGAACCATCACGGCGCATGGAAAAAAGGAGACAGGGACGAAAAGGACAAAGAGATACCCCTCGCCCATTCGAACGCCCGCTACACGATCAGACTCGATTACCTGCAAAACTTCGACAGACAGGGATTTGAATCCAAAGAGGGTGTCCGGGTGCAGGGCATTCTCTATGGGGGACGAGACAGTGACACGACCGTGCCGATCGAGGAATCCCTTTCGTGGAGGGATGGCATCCTTTTAAAGGCCTGCACGCTCGAATCGGAAACAACCAGCGCAACCATCGGAAAGGAAGGCGTGAGAACCCCTTCACCGATGGCAAATCTCGATTTTCTCTCCTATCCATTGGGCGAATACACGATGAACAATATCCATTTTGTCGAGACCATGGACGATCCACCGAAGATTTTCAGCACGAATTATTTTATGAAGCATCCCAATGGCAATTTCATCACCAGCAAACTCGCCAAAAAGGTATGGCTCCACTGGGCCGAGGGGAGAATCCACGGTGAATACGGCGCCTTTGATACACCGACGGGGAGAATTCCTCATTACCAGGACTTAAAGAGTCTCTTCCATGAGCTTCTCCATGAGGATTTCTCCGAAGAAGATTACAATTACCTCTTTACGTTTCGTTGCACCCGGTGGGCCGAAAAACTCCGGCGTACGGGAGAGTTTTTCAAAAAGATAGACCCCGGTACGCCGGACGAAATCTCTGCCTATTGGCAGGATATGGAGAAGAAAATCTTTGCGGCAAAGCAAAAATACGGCGACGAGATCATGCCTGGACGATACCATGGGTAAACGCGCCTTTTTCCCCCGGATGTGCAAACCCAGCGCGCGGACGTTACATTAATTGCAGCGCAATAAAGAGCGCGCCCTCCCCTGTCGGGACAAGAGGTAAAACAGTATCGTCTTTTCGGATCTTGGCGATACTCTTTTCGAAACCATGGAACGAAAACAGGCGGGAGTAGGTAAATTGAATTGGCAGCGGCGATTTCGTCTTTGAAATCGACCCGGAGTCCTTCAATATCGAATCCGATGGACCGCACATGATTCTCCAGGGCGCTCCCTTTCACAAGTCCCCGCTCCTGCTCCATCGCATCGGTTTCATACCCGAAGACCTTGGCTCCTGCATTCTTTACGAAATCTATCAATCCCATAACTGCTCTCCTTTCATGTTCGCCTTTCCGGACAGGACCAGCCGTCCCTACTTCCTGAACAACTTCGATGCCATGCCCAGAACGTCGTCCAGCACGGATCCGTCTTTATTTCCGTCGAGAAACTGGCCGAGCAATCCCGGAAGCCCGTCCTGACGAGCTCCCCCTTTCCACAACCCGGCTGCTGCCGGGATCTTGCAAAAAAGTTTTGGGGGAGTAAGCGGCAGGTTTTTCGGTCTCCGGGCATGCTCCGCTCGCAAAATACGCCGGTTGAAAACCGTCAGATTCTTGCAAGCTCATCGTCGAAATAAACGGCAGCTGCATCCGTGAATCGGAAATTCTTGCGGATATATTGCAATGTACTTTTTCCCGTACCGGTAATGCGGACTCCATCCCGGGCGGATTTTAAAATATCCTTGACCTCGTGTGTCGACGGGCGGAATCTTAAATCTGAACTTGAGGGGATTCCCGTTGTAGAGCCGGCAAGCGCGAAGGGAAAGCGAGGGTGCCGATATGCGCTCTTTGGTATTCGGGCCGGTGCCGTCCCGGCGACTGGGGCGGTCGCTGGGTGTGGACCTGTTGCCCTACAAAATCTGCTCTTTTGACTGCATCTACTGCCAGCTCGGCGAAACCACACAAAAAACGATCCGGCGCCGTGAATGGGTGCCGTTGGACGCGGTTGTGCAGCAACTAAAGAAGCGGCTATCCGGCAAGCCGGACTATAGTACCTTAAGCGGCTCTGATGAAGTTATCAGACACATCAACCGGCTTTTCAGCCGTGGCCATATCCAGGTAAAACATGCCAAAGAAAGCACCCACTATCGTGTGCGCTGAGAAAGCGCGATTTGTGCTCAGCGGGACTGCGCAAGGCGGGTTCACGGTTCATTTTAACGCTTTTCCGACAGGCGGCAATTCTGATTGCCGGGAAGGGAAGCGTTTTTTAAGGAGGTCGAAAGAAAATGGGCATCCGCATAACTACCTTAAGTGAAAATACCGCTCAAATAGGCGATTTTATAGCTGAATGGGGATTGAGCGTTCTCGTCGAGACCGGTAAAACAAAAGTCCTTCTCGACACGGGGAAAGGATATTCCTGCGTTTATAACGCCGACACGCTCGGAATTGAACTCGGTGGCATCGATAAAATTGTCTTAAGCCACGGGCATTTCGACCATACCGGCGGCCTGCGTGAAGTTTTGCGCCGCATGCGAAAGGATGTGGAAATCATAGCCCACCCGGACATGTGGCAGATCAAATACTCGCGCCGAAAAGACGAAGCCAGATATATAGGAGTCCCCTTCCATCGGAGTGAGCTGGAAACGCTCGGAGCTCATTTCGTCCTTACGGAGAAACCGACAAAAATCGACGATTCCATAATGACGACCGGTGAAATTCCAATGGTCACACCGTTTGAAGAGATCGACCCCGATCTTTTCGTAAAGGAAGGTTCCGAATGGAAGCCGGATAAAGTTAGGGATGACCAGGCTCTCATTATAAAATCCGCTGCCGGTCTTATTGTAATCCTGGGTTGCGCGCATCGGGGCATGATAAACACCCTGTACCATGCCATGCAATTGACCGGCGAAGATGGGATTTATGCCGTGATCGGAGGTTCTCATCTCATAAGCGCCTCCGAAGAGCGTTTATGGCAGACAATTACCGCTCTGCGCGAGATCGGCGTTCAAAAATTAGGCTTATGCCACTGTACCGACCTGCCTGTAATCACTCTTTTTGCCAATGAATTCGGAGACGCCTTCCTATTCAATAAAGCGGGCACGGTAATCGAAATTCCTTAGGGTTCGCGCAAAAATAAGTTTACATTTTGGCGCGTGCGTCGGACGGGCAGATGCTAAGGCGGCGCAACTCAAGAGTTGCGTTCCCGCGACGCAGGCAATGTGGTTCATTGTCGAGGAGCGGCAACG
>JAFGAO010000128.1 GCA_016933615.1 Acidobacteriota bacterium | reverse complement strand
GCTGCGCCCCTCGAGCGTTTCCCGGCCGATCATCTCGATATCGTAGATAAGGGGGATCTCCCCGATAATCCGATCCTCTTTCAGTCTTTCAATCTTTTCTCTCTCTAAATAATCTGTCTCTTCGTCGATTCCCGACTTTTCCAGATCCTTTTTTCTTTCTTCCAGCTTCTTTTCGTGTTCGCGGTCCTGTTTTTCGATCTCTTCAGGGCTCAGCGGCCGTCCGTTTTTTGAAATATGCCTCCGATAGGTGAGATCTTCATCCAGGTAAGGAAAAATTTCGTATTCATTTTCCTCCACTACCCTTGGGTTCCCCTGTTCGTCGGTCTCGAACTTGGATTCCTTCATATTGAAGGTGTAGCGGCCCTGCAGCAGCCGGTCGCTGCGCAGGTTGTCCTGAACGTTCCGGAAAAAAGTCTCAAGGTCGGGCAGGCCGGCCGGCGATTGCATTACGGCCGGAGCGCCGAGAAAGAGAACAAGTATTGCAGCTATCGGCATCATGACGTCTTTCCCATGAATCCACTTAGGGCTCGCGCCAAAATGTAAACTTATTTTTGCGCGAACCCTTATTGTTGGAACTCCTTCTCTTCCCACATGTCGTAGGCCGTGGCCACGGAGGACGTCTGGGCCAGGATCGCCAGGGCGACGACGACGTGCATGCCGTAAATGACCGGGGCGACAATCGGCAGTTCGGGCGCCAGATGACGGAGCCCTCCCAGCGCCATGCCGGCGGCAAGCTGGAATACGGCGAAACCCATCGTTACTTTGCTGATGCGTTTCAGGCGGGGCGGTACGGGCAGCGCCGCGAGCCTGCGGGCATTGGATGCGGTCATGACAAGAAGAAACAGTCCGAGCAGCGCATGGACTGCAAGTCCGGCGATTTCGCCCATCCACCGCGGCACCAGCACGCATGAAAAAAAAGCGAGCCAGATTGTGTTGTAAAGATTTTTCCAGAGCGGCATTTGGTCTTTCCCTTTGATTTCGGCCTGCACGGGTCCCGAAGTGGACCGCTATTTTGAATGCAAACGCTTCGCAGACGGCATTGTACGCAGAGATTTCGGGGAAAACAATAACCTTTCCGGGGGCCGTATCCCTTCTATCCGCCGCCGGCCGCGATTGAATTGAATGGACGGAAATGGCAAATATTGATACTTTAACCCATGCAAAACGCTTTCGCTGAAGGGCCCGGATAAAAGGAATGAGCGAGAATCACAATCACTCCGGCAATGGTTTCCACCGCCTCGGTTCCTCCATGATTTCCGCGGCCGCGAATCTTGCCTGGAGCGTGTTTCAGGCGGTCAACACAAGACTTCCGGAAGGGGATCTCCCTTCTCCCGGTTGGGCTCCCGGCAGGATGGCCAAAAGCCGCGAACGTTCCATGCCCCCGCTCGGATTCCCGAGGGAAACCGATTCCCTCTGCCCCCGCTGTGTTCCGGAAATCCGGGACAGGATCGCCCGCGGGGAGGCGGATATAGACGTTCTGCTCAAAGGGCATCCGGGGGAAATCAAGGCCCGGCTCGTCGAGGAAAACGGCCGCATCCTGATGCGGAAAACCTGCGAAATCCACGGCTCCTTCGAAGACGTCCTGTCGACCAACGCCGATTTTACGCGCCGGATCGAAAGCCTCTTCTTCGGCCGGGATTTCCAGTCGGTTGACGATGAAACCCTGCACCGCCACGGCGCATCCTCGATCCGATACGGGCGCGGCACGGTGCTGACGGTGGATCTGACCAACCGCTGCAACATGATGTGCAATCCCTGCTTCACCGATGCCAACCAGGTCGGTTACGTCCACGAGCCCGGTCTCGGGGAGGTTCAGGCGATTCTGGACCGGGCCGTCTCTTTCAAGCCGCGCCGCCAGATCATCATACTTTTCTCCGGGGGGGAGCCCACGCTTTCCCCTCATTTTCTGGAAGCCGTCGCCTACGCGAAGAAAATAGGATTCTACCGCATTCTCGCGGCGACAAACGGCATCCGGTTCGCGCAGAGCGAGGAATTCACGCGCCGGGCCAAGGAAGCGGGCCTGCACGGCGTCTACATGCAGTTCGACGGCATCGGCAACGAGAGGAACCGGCATCGCGGCGTGAACAACCTCTTCGACGTCAAGCTTCAGGCCATCGAAAACATAGCCAGAGCCGGGATGAAAACGACCGTGGTCACCACCGTGATCAACACGGTCAATCAGGACGCCGTCGGGCCGATCGTCGAATTCGCCGTGCGCAACGTGGACAAGGTGCAGACGGTCGTGTTCCAGCCGGTTTCTTTCACCGGGCGGGACGAAAAGATCGACGATGCGTCCCGTTTTTCGAAGAGATACACCCTGGCGCATCTGGTGGAAGATCTGCGCGTGCAACTGCGGGGAAAGCTGGAGCCCATGCGCGACTGGTTCCCGCTTTCCACCTACAGCGCGTTCACCGGCGTCATGGACATCCTCCAGGGGCCCGATGCCGCATGGGGCTGGAGCGCGTGCAACTGCCATCCCGATTGCGGCGTGTTCACCCTTCTGGTTGTCAACCGGCGGACGGGGGAATGGATCCCGCTTTTCAGGTTTTTCGACTATGAGCGCTTCATGCGGGATGTCGCGGTGATCACCGACACGGCCCGCGGGCGGAAGCTGACCGGACTGCAGCTTGCGATGGCCATCCTGCGCAATTACCGGGCGGCGCAGGCTCCGGATGGATTCCCCATTTCGCAGATCGTACGCCTGTTCCGTCCCAGTTCCGAGAAAGCGGACAGCGACAGGAACGACCGCATGCGGACCCGGTCCGACGGCGAACAGTGGAGAGTCCTTTGCGTCGAGGGGATGTGGTTTCAGGACCTGTGGACCTACGATTTCCGGCGCACGGAAATGTGCGTGATCCCGAACGGAACCGAAGAGGGGGAGATATCCTTCTGCGCCTACAATACCGGACTGGGCTGGCGCCAGATTGTCGAAAGCCGGCACAGGACGGCCGACCTGGCGGAATGGTACCGCTCGAAAGGAAAGCACAAAGTGTATGCCGGCGGCAAAGAGGTGGAGCTGGCGACGACGGCGCACGATCTTGTCCTGCCCGCAACGGATTCAACAAATTCCGGTTCCGGAGAATCCCCGCGGCGCAACAGTACTGAATAGAACTTTGCCGCCGCCGAAAGACGGCAATTGCGCGGAAGACACCCGGCTGTTTCTCCACAGATCCGGAAAACGGAAACCCTATTTCGGGTGACGGGAATGAGCTACCAGGTAAAACAGATCGCGGCCCTGCTCGGACTGCAGTACCGGGGGGAGGGCAGCCATGTGCTGAACCGCGTTTCGGGCTGGGACGCGGCGGACGCGGCCTCCCTGGTTTTTTTCGAGGGAGGAAATTCCGCCGACCTGCTATCCCTGCGCGCCGGCTGTATCCTGGCGCCCCCGGAGACAGCGGCCGGAGACAGGAACGTGGTTTTTTCCCCGCACCCGAAGCTCGATTTCGCCAGGGCTTTTTCCTATCTGCACCCGCGGCCGCGCGGACGGGGAAGACGGCACCCTACCGCAGTGGTTTCGGGTAGCGCCATGATCGAAGAGGACGTGGACCTGGGGCCCTTTACGATCGTGGGAGCCGGCGCCAGAATCGGCAAAGGCAGCATCCTGTACGCAGGATCCGTAATAGAGAATGAATGTTCTGTGGGAAACGAATGCATTCTTCATCCCGGAGTGGTTCTCTATCCGGGGGCGCGGTTGGGCGAAAGGGTCATACTGCATGCCGGCGTGGTCGTCGGCGGTGACGGGTTCGGATATGTGTCCGACGGCAGTAGCCGGGTGAAATTCCCCCAGGTCGGGGCCGTGATCCTGGAGGACGATGTCGAGGTGGGCTGCAACACGACGATCGACCGGGGATCTCTGGGCGTGACGCGGATTCGGCAGGGGGCCAAGATCGACAACCTGGTCCAGATAGGGCACAATGTCGACATCGGCCGCAACGTGGTCATTGCCGCCCAAACCGGGATTTCCGGAAGCACGGTTATCGAGGATGACGCGGTGATCGGGGGCCAGGTGGGATTCGGGGATCACGCGCGCGTCTGCAAGGGGGCCGTGATCGGATCCAAAGCCGGGGTCCTGCCGGGGAAAATCGTGCGCGGCGGCGACGTTTACTGGGGGGTGCCGGTGCGTCCGTTGCGGGAGTACAAGAGGCTGAATGCGCATTTCGGAAAACTTCCCGAGATGAAAAAAGAAATCGATGCGCTGAAAAAAGAAGTCTCCCGCCTGCAGGCCGCCCTTGAGAAGAAATGACCGCATCCGATGCAAAAGATCTATCATTACAATCCGGACCGCGAAACCACACCGGAAGGGAAGCCCGGGGGCGTTGCGGATTCGGCCAATCTGCAGCGGCTCTGCGTGGCGGCCCTGCGTTGCTCTTTCCGGTCGTTCAGGGATGCGGATATTGAGGCCGAGTTCTATCCCTACATCGGACTGACCCATACGCTGCGGCGCAAAAGAACCAAATGGATTCTCCGGATCAGCGACCATTGCCTCGGGGCGCCTGCGCCGGTCATCGAAGCGGTCGTGAGGATTCTCGCCTGCAGGGCCATGCGCCGGAAGCCGCCGCCCGAGGTTATGAAAACCTACGAGCAGTTTCGCAAAGATCCGGAGGTCGAAAAAGCCGTGCGCAGCCGGCGCGCCGCAAAAGGAAGAAAGCAGTTTTCCGGCAAGCCGGGAGAATACCATTCGTTGCGAAAAATTTTCAGCGAGCTGAACGAACGGTATTTCAACAACCAGATTGAAATAAACCGGATAGGCTGGGGACTGCGCAGGGGCCGCGGCAGATTGGGGCATTACGACCCGATCCACAATACGATCACCCTCAGCCCGCTGCTGGACGCGCCGGATATCCCGCCTTTTGTCGTAAGGTATATCGTCTACCATGAGATGCTGCACGCGCTGTTCGGAAATGTGCCTGCCGGAAGCGGCAGGAATCATCATCCGGGCGAGTTCCGGCAAGCCGAATGCTCCTATCCCGATTACGGCAGGGCCCGAACGTTTCTGGCCGATTTCGGCCGGACGGAGCGGCGTGCGTCCCGATAGCGGCCCCGATGGAGGAGCCGGGAGTGAAAAACAGGAGCTCCGTTTTGCGGGGCAAAACAAGGCCACGCTTTCCGGGCCTGGTCGATGACCCTTCGGGTATGATCGGGGAAATGTGAGGAGTGTTCATGAATAGGGAGATCGCGCGCATTCTGCTCGAATTGAAAGCCGTCAGCCTTCGGATAGATCCGCCCTTCACCTGGACGTCGGGGCGACTGGCCCCCATCTACTGCGACAACCGCCTGATCATGTCCGACCCGCCGCGCCGGAAGCTCGTAGCCGCCGCCTTTATTTCCCTGATTGAGGAAAAGGGCCTCGTTCCGGACGTGATCGCCGGGACCGCGACCGCCGGCATCCCGCATGCGGCCTGGATCGCGGACAGGATGAGCCTTCCCATGGTCTATGTCCGCGGAGAGGTTAAAGGGCACGGCAAGCAGAATCGCATCGAAGGGCGGCTGGAAGCGGGGAAGAGGATCCTTTTGATCGAGGATCTCATCTCAACCGGCGGCAGCTCGGTGTCGGCCGCGCAGGCGCTCGCGGATGCCGGGGGCGGGGTGATCGGCGTCCTGGCCATCTTCACCTACGGTCTCGACGCGGCCCAAAAGGCTTTTCATGACGCGGGCATTCCTTGCTATACCCTCACCAGCTTCGATGTCCTGGCGAGAGAGGCGGCAGAAAGCGGCCGGCTCGACGAGTCCGATCTCCGCATCCTGGCCGAGTGGCAAAAGGATCCGGCCCTGTGGAGCGAAAAACGAAAGCGGAAATCGTAAGGCCAATCAGGGTCTGAATATGGTATAAAGCCATCTTTTAATGAGAGTGTACCGACCATGAAGTGTGCCGTATGCAATGAAAGAAAAGCCAAGAGGCCCTGCCCGGCCGCAAACAGCTCCATCTGCCCCCTTTGCTGCGGACAAAAACGGGTTCTGGAACTGGACTGCCCGGAAACCTGCCAGTATCTCCAGTCGGGGAGGGAGCACGAATCCGCGGAATTCGGCAGGCGGCTTCGAAGCCTGGACCCCAAGCAGCAGGAAAAAAGCAGGAGGATCCTGGCCGAAAACAAAGATGTGGTGGCGCACCTGGAATATGCGATCGCCCAGCAGCGCCTGCAGTCCCGGAATCTCAAGGACGCGGACGTTTCCAAGGCGGTCGGGATTCTGCTGGCGAATTACAGGACCGAGGATAAGGGAATTCTCTACGAGAGGAACTGCGACGATCTCCGCGCCGAACCGGTCCGGATGGAGCTGCGCGAGATCCTGGAAGCCTACCGGAATCCGGAAGACAAAGGGGAAAGGGGGATCGTGGATCCCGGGAGCACCCGGCTGCCGCTGCGCAATGCCATCGAGTGCCTGGAATTTCTCGGGTTCATGATCGCGGCCTGCTCCAAGGATTCCGCTTCTTCGGGCAGTTATGTGGACTTCCTGGCCCGGATGACTCCCAAAAGGGATGCCGGTTCTTCCATAATCATGCCTTAAGGTGTTCCTATGGGTTCCAATAAAATACCATGCGATCCGGAGGCGCTGATTCAGGCCGTCCGGCGTTTTGAGGGGAAAAGGGTCCTGGTGCTGGGGGATCTGATCGTCGACCGGTTTGTCTGGGGCTCGGTATCCCGGATCTGCCCCGAAGCCCCGGTTCCGGTGGTCGAAATCAATAAAGAAAGCACCCGCCTGGGCGGCGCCGCCAATGTCGCCGCCAATATCCGGAGCCTGGGCGGGATGCCCCTTCCCGTCGGCGTTGCAGGGAACGATCCCGAAGGGCTGAGGCTGCGGGAAATGCTGCATACAATCGGTTCCGCCGGAGGCGGCCTGGTGATCGATAAGGGACGGCCGACGAGCGTGAAAACGCGCATCATAGCCCATCACCAGCAGGTGTGCAGAACGGACCGCGAAGACCGGACCCCGGTTTCCTCCGCCGTGCAGAGGAAAATCGCCGCCAAATTCCGGAAGGCGATCGGCAGGGCCGACGCCGTCGTCATCTCCGATTACGCCAAGGGCTTGATTTCCCGCTCCCTGCTGCGGCAGGTGCTGCCCCGGGCCAGGGCGGCCGGCAAGGTGGTCTGCGTCGATCCCAAGATGATTGATTTCGCCGCTTACAGTCCCGCGACCGTCGTGACGCCCAATGTTTCCGAAATCGAACAGGCGTCGGGCATCCCCATTTGCGGGACGCGCAACCTGGCGCGCGCCGTGAATACGGTGCTGCGGCGGCCCGGAATCGGGCACCTGCTGGTCACCCGCGGGGAGGAAGGGATGGCTCTTTTCGGCAACGGATCCCGGCCGGCTTACATACCCACGGTCGCGCGCGAGGTGTTCGATGTGACCGGGGCGGGGGATACGGTCATTTCCACTCTAGCGCTGAGCCTTGTCTCCGGGCTCTCCATCCTGGAGGCCGCCGTTCTCTCCAACATAGCCGCGGGCATTGTCGTCGGCAAGCTGGGAACCGCGTCCGTTTCCGCCGAAGAGTTGATCGAGAATATCCGCAGCATCTGATGCGCAATTCATTCAATGCACCCCGCACCGTTGCGGCGAATGTTTTGATGGCGGGAGCGCATCGGGAGCCGGAATCGGGGATCCGGACACAAGTTGTAACAAACAGATTCTCTGCTCCGATCCCGATCCCGACTGCGCCGCCGATAGAAACACCGGGAGCAAAAACCTGAGCCCCGCTCCGCGCTGCGGGTCAAAGCTATGTCTTTGAGACGTAGCCGATTGCTGAGTCCGAAATTTTTTATGAAGCAGAGGGATGTTCGATAACGTATAAGGGATCAGTGTTCATACAAATAACGCTATGAACCGGCTCAAGGGCCCCCGTTAGGGCGGGTCCTTTTCCAAAATGCGTTTTTTCGGATTGGGGAGAAGTCCGCCATGCTGCGCATCTCGAAGCCTTTGCTGCTTGTATCTCTTTTTGTCTTATGCATAAGCGCTGTTTCAGGCACATCCCAGGATCTTTCAGGGCCGGTCTGTGAAGTCGTGATCCACGACGAAAATGCCGAGTTGGAGGATTTCAGGATCAACGCCGATCTCGCCAGGGCGAATTTTGAGGCGTATCAGAAGATTTTCAGAATGATAGAAGGACTCTGGAAGGGGCAGGCGATTCCGCGAATGGATTATATCGAGGCCAAGTACGACCAGGACGCCGCAAGGCTCGAACTCGAGCGGTCCGGACTCGTACTGGAAAGACAAACGGCCCTGGTCGAGCAGTACCGCCTGATCTGCAATTCCCCGGATGGCGACAGGGATGCGGCCATCCGGGAAGCTTACCTCCGATACCGCGGGGCGGATTGCGATGCCAAGGCCAAGAGCGTCGATGTGGCCGCGACGAATCTTGAATTCAACCGCGAGTACCTGAAAAGCATTCTCGATTTGAAAAAAGAGAATTTCGCCACGGATGTCCAGGTTGTTCTGGCGGAGCTGAACGTGGAACTTGAGGAAAAGAGGCTTGCCGATGCCCGGCTCCGCACAAATACATGCCGGGCGGAACTTGAAGATTTGATGCGCCCGGCGAAATAATTCATTGTCCCCGGTGATATGAATGCAAACCCGGGTGATATATTTCGATATTTCGTAGATACTATAAATCAGACCGAATCTGTACCTATTTAAGCCAGCTTGCCGGGGCCGAAGGAGGAAAAGTCCAGGTCGTAGTAAGCCCGGCAGCCGGAGAAGAAACCCAGCTGCACGCCGCCCAGCACCAGCTTCGCAACCGCGATATCCCTGTAATACTTTTCGTAGAGCCCGTCCCGCGCGAAGCCCTGCGCGCCCATGAATTCCATGCCTCTCGATATGAGATCGTTCGCGACCCTGGCGATGTAGGACAGCGAAGCCCGGGCTTTCGCCACCATGCTGTCGCTGATCCAGGAACCGTATGTTTCCGGGTGGTCGAACTGGTGGCACATTTCCAGGAACGTGGCCCGGCCCACCGAAATCGCCCCGACCATCTCCCCGAGAAACATGGCCGTCGACAAATGTTCCCGTACCGGCTTGCCGCCCACAACCCTGTCGCCGGTGTACTGGAGCAGAATGTCGAAGGCCCCCTGCATCATGCCGACGCAGTTGGCGATGTTCATGGCGAAAGCGGAAACGACGTTGTTCAGAAAGATTTCCCACGCCACGGAGCCCCGGATGCCCCAGTCTTCGGGAACCCGGGCGTTTTCGAAGTATGTGGAAGTATTCCTGTCGCCCCTGGCGCCGCATTTGACCTCGTATTTGCCGTGCGATACCCCCGGCCAGGGTTCGGGTACGTAGATCAGGGCGAAACCTTCGATTCCCGACGCGGGGTCCATGTTGCAGGCAAGGCAGTGCAGGTCGGCGATGCCGCTGTTGCTGGCCCAGTGCTTGGTTCCGTCGATGACCCATTCGCTCCCCTGGATCGAAGCCTTGGTCCGGATCAGCCTGGCGTCGTTCAGGTGATTTTCAATGTCGCATGCCGACCGGACTTCGCTCATGTTGAAACACGCGAAATGGAGCCTGTCTTCCGTGAACACGGGAGCGAACTTATCCAGCACCGCTTTCCCCCAATCCTTGACGGAAGGGAACATCAGATAAGCCATGGTTGCCGGAACGAGCCCCCAGTCCACGCAGGCCGATGCCAGGCTGATCCCGTAATCGGCCCGCGCTAGCTGCTCCTGCTTCAGGGCCGCCGAGACCAGCGACAGCGCTTCGTTCCCGCCGTAATCCTTCGGGATCACCGTTTTCTGAAAACCCAGATCCACCTGCAGTTTTTTCAGGATCGGTTCGACGATTTCCTCGTGCGTTTCATCCTCGTCGATTTTGTATCGCACCGGCATTATTTCCCTGTCGACGAAATCGGCGACTGTTTTCTGGATCATTTTCTGGTCTTCGTCCACGAAGCATTCAGGGTACTGCAGCTTATACCACTGTGAATTCTGGTTCAGCATGGTCCTTTTCTCCCCTTTGATTGGTGCGGCTCCAATGGCCCGTTTTATATCACCTTTTCCAGTCTGCTGGATACCGGGAAATGCGGATTCAATCCGACATGATATTGTCCTATGATTCTAAATACCCCGCATCGCGGCGGGGCAGCTTCTTCGGAAGATCTCTTCTGTTGTATAATCCGCACTTTGGAGAGAAAAGAATGAAATCAATTCCCAGAAGAGAGTTTTTACGGATCGGCGGCGCGGGCTTAGCCGGTCTGACGATGACGGGCCTGCATGTGCCGGTTTCTGCGCCCCCCGGGGCTTTTGCGGCGGCTTCCCATAAATCCTGGAAATTTGGAGTGATGGCGGATACGCAGTGGAAAACAGGCATTTACCAGGGTATTCCCGTAAAGGACCCGGCTTCCTGCGCGACAACAATCATAGATGCACTGAACGGCCGATTTATCGACCACGGGTGCAAATTCGTAGTTCAGGTAGGGGACCTGGTGGACAAGGAATCGGTGGACGGCGTCCGCTCGCTGCCGACGCGGGCGCAGCATGCCGGGGCGCTTTACAATGCGGGCATCGGCTTTTTCCCGGTGCGCGGCAACCACGAATCCAGCGAGAAAGCGGCGGCTGAAATGCCGGTTTTGTTCCCCCAAACCCTCGGGCAGGGCCCCAATCTTTTCGGCGCCATGAATTTTCAAAGTCCGGTTCTTTCAGCGGACTATTCGGCCGGCGACAGTTTGAAGGGACTGACCTACATGTTCGACTACAACAATGTGCGTTGTATGCTCATCGACCAGTTCACTAGACGCGACGGCAGCAATTACAGAGGAGATCCCGGATACGACAACAATGTGTTGGATCAGCTTGAGTGGGCGGATTCGGCGCTGTCGGGCAATCCCCCCGGCCGGCATGCGTTTGTGTTTGCCCACAAGAACCTGATCGGGCAAAACCACAAGGACAACCTTTTCGGAAGCCGGCTGACGGACAACGCCGAAGCCCGCGATCATTTCCTTGAAAGCCTGTGCAAAAACGGTGTGCGCTATTATATAAGCGGCCACGATCACATGCACCACTATTCCAAGGTCTTTTCTGGCGACCGCGCTTCCAGCGTCGGCCAGATCATCTGTTCTTCCAACAGCTACAAATTTTATATCCCGCGCGAAGGGGATGACGGCCGGGAGGTCCCCCTGGATCAGGAGCTTTACACCATCGGTTATTACATCATTACGGTGGACGGCCCCCGCGTGACGGTCGACTTCTATTCTTCAAGCCACGGTATGGACTACGGAGAAATACGGATGAGCGCCCCGCCCGATCATTTTCTCTTTTATCTTCGCGACACCTTCGGATACAGCCTCAACGGCAAGGAGTTCGAGGTGGGCCGGGGCGAGTCCTATGTCAAAGTTTCGGACTCGTACCGGAACACGAGCGCCCGGATTCTGAGGGGCCTCAATGAAAACAGGGAAACCGACAGGCTCGGCCGTCCGCTGTCGAAAGTCGTCACTACCGGCTGGTCGGAATCCGACGCATCGGATGGAGCCGTCGGCGCGGTCCTCAGCCTCTGGGGAATGGCCGACAACCTCAGTCTTCACGATTCGGCCATCGCAGGTTTGCGTCCCGATTCCGGTGAAAGCCGTACCTCCGATATTTATACGCTTTCCATGTCGTGCCGGGATTTGCGAAAGAATCCGGAGTTGCTGCGTGGGAATTTATGCCTGGCGGCGCGGAAAGAAGGCCGTTGGACCAATGCAGTGGATGGAAACACGGGCGGCGCCAAAAAGTTCGTGCAAGGGCCATGCAACGAGGATTGCGGACTGGGAGCCTGGGGGTTGGATCCGGCTTCGGGTTCCGTCTGGGCCGTGGTGAATCACGACGGCGAATTTGCGATCAAGCGGACTCAATAGAATAATCCAAATTCTTCAATGAACTACTTTTCAAACAGCCATTTGAATAAACCATTCCCATGGAACATTTTTTAGCTCCAAAGCCGGCAAAGAAAAATAGGATAAATAATTACCGAGGGGAGTCTCAGATGAATGGTTGTTTGAATAAGTCAATTCATTCCACTTTTTTCGCCGCCGAAGCGCCTTCCCTCGAGGCAGAAGAAGATTTCTGAGAAGTCGGCTCATCTGCCTTCCGCCGGCTTGCTCCTATGATGATTATGAGAGCCAGAACCACCATAATGCCGAATAAATAATAGGCGATTGCAGAATCCAGTACCGGCATATACGTATCCCCCTTTCTTTCGACTCCCTACCATTTTTTACCGGGATGGGTCCATCTCCAAATAATATAAAACACCAGCGCCAGTCCCAGGGTCACGCATATCTGAAATATTAGAATTTTCCATGGCCATGCCATTTCCAGTCCTCCTTGTATCAGTGGGTCGTTGCCGCCGCCGCACCGGCATCCGTTCTTTCCGTGGCTCGCTTCATCTGACGCAGGTAGCCGGGCTTGCCGGGCAGGATGAGGTTCAGAACGATACCGAAAAACAGGGTGGCGAATGTTGTGGGATAAACGTTAAGGCTCAAATAATCGGGCAGCCAGTGGGGCGCTGCAAACGTCCACACGAACGCAGCGGCGTACCCCGCCAGGATGGTGGTCCAGGCCGCTATCTTGTTTACCTTCCAAAGCATCCCGATCAAATAAACGCCGAAAACAGGGATTGCAAAGGAGAAGATCCAGTACAGCAGCGGCAGGATTTCAGGGTCTCTCAGCGCGGGAATGATGACCAGGATCGTACAGATGAAAATCATCATCCTGGTAAGCGCCAAAAAGGTTTTATCTTTCATTTTAGGATTTAGGACCCCTTTGAAGATGTCGTTTACCATTATATGGGATGCGGCCAGAATCAGGATGGCGGTGGTGGAAAGGGTCGCCGAGAGAAGCGATATCATCAAAAGACCTACAAGCCAGCCCGGGAAAGCCTCCAGGGCCAGCCCGGGCACGGCAAGTTTGGCGCCGCCGACCGCAATGGCCGGGATAGACATGCCGACCAGGGCCAGGATGACCCAGGGATAGGCCGCCAGGCTGTTGACGAAAGATGCCCAGAACACGCCGCGCCGGACGTCCGATTCGCTCCTGGCCGCCAGCATGGGCTGGTTTTGCGCCTGGGATGCGCTCTGCATGAACAGAGTGAGGATCAGGCAGGGGAATATAAGGGTGAAAATAATGTCGGGGGAAAAATTCAGAATGCTCGTTTTCCATGCCGTGCCGGCATCGGCGTAAAAATCCGATACATACTGCCACCCCCCGCGATCGGAAAGCCAGGAGCCGGTGAAGAATACGGCGATGAAAGAACCCGCGATCAACATTATTGCATTGACCAGGTTCATCCATGCCACCTGCATGAGGCCGGCGGCAATGATATAGAGAATCGTGAGGATCACGGCCAGCAGAATGCAGTCCGGGAACATATCCAACGGACCCCGGCTGCCGCCGCTCAGGGCGAACAGCGCCGTGGCCGTTGCCATGACCTCCGCAATGCAGATGCCGATCAGTTGCGCCGGGAAGACGGCCGATATGAGCCATCCGATCCTCGCCCCGAACATCTTCCCCATGCCTTCGGGGAAAGTCTGTACATTCAGCCGCCGGAACCAGGGACCGAACCAGAGCAAAAAGAGAGGAACGAACACCCCGCCGGACATCATGCCCCACCATAGTACGGATGCGCCCATACCGGCCGAGCCCTCCCAGAGCGAAAGCGTGTGTCCGCTCCCCAGGGGGGCAAGAACAAAGCATGCCGCAACCAGGGGCCAGGACAACGACCCGCTTCCGGTTACAAAATCGGCGCCCGATTTCACCTTCCTTTTAAGCCAGAAGCTCACGCCGATACTCAGGATGAGAAAATAAGCGATCGCTATCACCAATGCCGTCGACATGGAAATTCCTCCATTGTAGAGAATCCGTTTCCCCCTGAATGTGCGATGATAAATTCAAAACGTATTTTTTGCAATTCCAACAACGCCCGTTTTCCCCGTGTTGCCCCACATTCCGGGAACCTCCTTTCCTCCCCGCGGGGGGAACGGCGCCTTATATTATCCTTGACAGCGGAAATGCCGTTGAGTAAGTCTAGCAAACCAAGGTGACCGTATTATTTTCGAATATTGTACCTTCACCCGGACTTCTGGAGTGCATTGCAGGGTTCATAGCGGATCTGCGGCGGGTAATTGGTGTGGTTTCCATAAATCTCCTTTCAGATAAAACACGGGGAATGCCATGAAGTATTATCAGAAACTTACGCTCTTGTTCTGCTTGATGTTCGGCTTCATCGGGATTCAGCGGGTCGTCATCGCCGTTATCATGCCCACGATCAAGGCCGATCTGGGTTTTTCATACACCCAACAGGGTATGATTGTCGCGATCACGGGATTGACCTGGGCTTTGGGCACCATCATCTTCGCAACCATCGGGGACCGCTATGGCCGCCGTCCGATCATCGTCCTGTGCACCATCCTTTCGGGAGTCTTTTCCTGGATAACCGGATTTGTCCACAATGTGGGCCAGCTGATAGCGGTGCGCGGATTCCTCGGTTTTTTTGAAGGAGGCCCCTACCCCCTTTCGATGGGTACGATATCGGAAGAAGCGCCGCCGCATCGAAGGGCGCTCAATGCCGGACTGGTTACCGGTTCCTTCATGCTTATCGGCATCTGTGTCGGTTCGGTGGCCGCCGGCTGGCTCGTGGAAGAATTCGGATCCTGGCGTCCCGTATTCTATGTGGTGTCCATCCCCGCCATCCTGGTCGGCATCCTCCTGGCATTCATGATGCGCGAAGCCCCTTCCGTCGCCGAAGCCATCCGGTTGCGAAAGGAGGGGCGAAAGGTGGAAAAAGCCGAAGCGGACCGGGTAAAGGTCTGGGACGCCCTGAAATACAAAAATGTGCTGGTTTCCTCCATCAACAGCGTCCCCGTAATGGGATGGCTTTACATATTCACCACCTTTTCATCCTCCTTTCTCTTCGAGGTGCATGGATTCAATCCCTGGAATTACACCGTCGTCATCGCCACCGCCGGCCTGGGCGGCTTCCTGGGCGAATCGATTTTGGGCTCCGTATCCGACATGATCGGACGCAAAAAGGCCCTCATCCTCACGGCCCTTCTCTGCTCGGGCGTCGGGATCACGATCGCCGTGATGGCGATAGGAACTTCCACGGTTACCTTCTGTGTTCTTTTCTTTTTCTACGGCTTCTTCGGGGGCGGCATGTATCCCATGTACCTGTCCACGCTCCCGGCGGAATCCGTCCCCCCCAGGATCTCGGGAACGGCGGTCGCGATACCCACCGGCATCGGAGAGACTCTGGGCGCCGCCCTCATGCCGACGATTGCCGGCATGTTGAGCGATATGTTCAACCTTTACGCTCCCATGTGGATGGCCGCTCTCGCCGGCGTTTTCATAGCCGTCCTGTCGCTTTTCTATGTGGAAACGGCGCCCAGATGCGTCGAGAAAATGAAGCATAAGCCGACGCAGGAAGATCATCTGCTCAAACCGTTCCGCCCCAAACAAACGGTAACGGCCGGGCAATAAAAGTCGTTTTGACGGAGGGGTAAAAGAAGGGGGAAGTTCCGGTTGCCGACAGCCGCCGCAGGGAAAAACATCCTATTGTCAAAGCGACCGATCCTCCCCACGACCGCGGCAAAGCGGGCACTTATCCGTTCAGAAGGAATTCCTGCACAAGATCGTTCCACTTTTCCCGGGGCACGGCGACAGCGGTTTCGTCGCCGGCTTCCCGGCCAATTTTCCCGACAAGATCCGGATCGTCCGACATTCTCCGGTTGAAATCTTCCTCGGTTTTTTTCATCCAGGCAGCCGCTAATTCTCCGGACAGGAGATGGGCCTGGTTGCTTTTGATCCTCGGCGCCCGAACCTCCAGCAGCCATCCGTTGCCGTAAGGTTCCTGATTGACGACTTGAGGATTCCGGAGAGCTTCCTCGTTGACTGCCAGCACTTCTCCATCCACGGGAGACAGGACATCGACGGAAAGCGAGTCGCTTTCCAGTTTCCATCCCTTTTCTCCCTGCTTCAGGAACGTGCCGACACGGGGCAGGTCAATAAAACGGGCACGGCCGATGAGCTTCTGCACAAAATCATCGATTCCGACCCTGGCCGTATCCGAATGGTCGGGGGCGACCCAGCCGTGTCCCCGGTGATAGTAGAGTTCCGATGGAAGCACAACCCGGCGCATGTGCCGCGCCCGTGGCGCGCCCTTTTCCTTTCGCGGGATTTCCGGCTCTCCTGTTCCGCTCAGGAATCTCCAGAAAAAGACAAGGACGAAGCCAAACCCCAGGAGGAACAGGTATTCCATTCCCTTGGTTGCGAAAATATCCACATAACCGGATGTTTCCAATGTAACAGGCTCCTCATTAATCGAAATTCAGTGCACGCTCCCGGCTGTCCTGTTCGACGGCCCATTGCGGCGGTTTGCCGAACACGGGCATGCGGCGGACAATCCAGCGGAATATCCAGATTTCCATGAAAATGATGGCCAGTGTGATTTCAATTTCCATCCAGGAGGGAATGTATCGCTCCGGGGAATACCATTTGTAGGCGACAATGGAAACATTGAGCCTGTTCAGGACAATTCCGACCATGGCCAGGACGGAACCGATCCGGATGGATAGAAGGCTTTTTTTCTTCAGGCCGTGCATGAAAAAAAGACAGGGAATCAGCACGAAGCCGATCAGTTCGGTCAGGTACCAAAGGCCCATAGGGCTGTCCATGTACTGCCAGCGCTGTTCGTGTATGAAGAGAAGGGCCTGGAGAAAAAGATAAAA
Organism: Acidobacteriota bacterium; assembly: GCA_016933615.1. Taxonomy (GTDB): domain Bacteria; phylum Acidobacteriota; class UBA6911; order UBA6911; family UBA6911; genus UBA6911. The sequence continues at coordinate 29,048 of JAFGAO010000128.1, read as the reverse complement.
GAACATTGCCCCCGCGCAGATTCTCGCCAGCCCGTGCATCACCCTGTGATAGGAAGTGCGATCCATGGGATCGATCAGGTTATGGAAGACCCTTTGGCTGACCGTTCCCTCGAATATGACCATTGAAAGTCCGGCGAAGATGCTGGAGACGAAATAAAGGATCGGGATATATTCCGTGTACCAGAGCGGATGAATCTTCCCTTTGGCCATCAGGAACAGGGCCCCCAGACCGGCTTGGTGCAGGGTGGACAGCGTGATGCCGAACACAACCGCTCCCAGCGTCATCCCATGGAGAATCTTCCGGAGCCTCCGCCAGCCGAGCCATTCGGCGATGGCGGGGGAGAACTCGACCAGTTCCGCCAGCATATACAGAAGGAAGTGCCATGCCACCAGGAAGAGGATGGAATGCACCCCAAAAGAGTTTCCGATGATGGGATTTACGGCGTTCCACGGGCGGCCCAGGTCCAGGAGCAGGGCGCATGCATAGAATGCGTATGCCAGGAAGCCGTTGAGGACGGTTGCGCGGACGAGGCCCTGGTATTTCTGCACTCTGACTATATAGACCATGAAGGTCAGTACGTAGGCGCCCCCCGCAAACGCGACGCCCGCGTTGACATCGAACCCGATCCAGAGCCCCCAGGGAAAATCCTGGGACAGGTTCGTAACCGAACCGAGGCCCCGGGTGAAGCGTATCGCGATCAGGACGACGCCGAGCAGGATGACCGGGACTGAAATAATGTTGAACGGGGTCAGCCATTTCTGCGCGGGCTTGCCTGCGAGTGCCACGGTTTCTCCGGCGTCGGCTTTCACCGCCGCCGGCGCGCTGGCCATGCCGCCTCCATATCCATTTTTCTAATCCTTTTCTTTTTCCGTGGCCTTGTTCAGGGCCAGAAGCATGGCGGGCCACAGGAGCAGCACTACGGGCACACTGTAGAGAAATTGCTTCGTATATTCCGGATAGGCGGCCGTTCCGAGGTCGGTCCGGAATCCCAGCTTCTCGAAGGGAACCGCCGATATGTAAATCCATCCGGTTCCGCCGGCCTCATATTCTCCGTAAACATGATGATGGTATTTCCCCGGGTCCGTGTAGATCCGCTGCTTGGCCGTCTCAAGCAGGTCGTTTCTGAAGCCGAAAAGGAGCGCTTTCCCCGGGCAGCTTTGAACACATGCAGGCTGCTCCCCCTTTTGAAGCCTTTCGTAGCACAGGACGCACTTCCGGATTTCCGGGACCGCTTTGCCGAATTCGAATTTCGGTATATCGAACGGGCATGAAACCATGCAGTAGCGGCAACCCATGCACTTGTCTCCGCGCCAGATGACCGGGCCTTCGCCGGTTTTGTACATGGCCTCGGTCGGGCACGCGGCGACGCAGGCCGGTTGGGAGCAGTGCATACACTGGCGTTTGACGAAGAATTTCCCGGCATCCGTCTCATACCGATTGACCGCCGTCCACTGGGTTTCGGTCGTCGGTCTTCGGCTGTCATACCCCGTTTCGGCGTCAAATTCCGGCTTCGGGAGTCCATTGGCCTTTGCGCAGGCTATTTCACAGCTCCGGCATCCCAAACACCGGGTTGTATCCACCAGTACGCCTACGGAATGGGCGCCGGCGGCCCGATCCTCCGCCCGGCCCGTACCCAGAGACAGGGAGGATCCTCCTAGGACGCCCAGACTTTTAAGAAATGTTCTTCGATACATTGGTTCGTCGAGTTTAAGCCACCCTGCATCGCGGGAAAATTCCGCACCGCCGGGCTCTTGCGGCAAGTCTTTGCCTTGATTCATGCGGGCTGTTCAGACGGCAGCTTTTAAAGGGCGCAAATAATTCGGCCAAGCAAACCTTCCCAACAATCTCCGACCGTAAACGATCAATCCATTGCAAATCCTGAAAGATAACTCCGCCGCAAGATTTTGGCAATCGATAATTAGGGCCGGATTCTCCGTCGTAATCCGCACCCGGGCAATCGTCCGACATACGGTTTCCGTTGGCGCATACTTCAGAAGGTGTCTGCGGTTTTTTACCCGTCTCCAATTTTGATGCGTGCGCCTGCCCTGATTGAATGCGAATGAACTGATAATGAAGCTCTCCGGGATTCAGGCCGAATCGGGCCGCTTTAAGAAAGATACAGGAGTGGTTTCTTTACGGAGCCAGAATTTTGTCCACTTCCTCGCTGTCGACATCCATGATGTATTGAATTCTGCTGATATCGGCGGCCTCGCGCGTCAGCGCGGCGATATCGCTCCGGGACAGTTGGTCCAGGCCGAATTTGCGGCTGCCAGCCATGAGCTGGCGCAATCCCTGTGCCAGGCGTTCGTAATAGGTGTAAAGACCGATGGCGCCGCAGGGAATTTTTTCAAATTCGGAGTCGCCCAGTTCCTTGCGCAGCAGGCCGGCTGTAACGAAGATGGAGTCCTTCGTGCTTCCGAAGCGCTCGATGTATACCGGGATCTGGTTTTCGTCGATCGCCCGCCCGATAGTTTTTCCGACCATGGCGGCCGCGATCGGGCTGCGGGCCATCCCGATCATCTTTACATAGGGCGCTCCCAGGGCGAGGCCTTTGAAAATCTGGTCTTCAAACGTGAAGCCGCCTGCGACCGTCAGAGCGGGCACATGCCGCCCCTGATCCACCATCCGCTTCGCGTATTCATACAGCAGGGAATGCAGTTCGACAGGAGGGACGCCCCATTCATTCATCATGCGCCAGGGGCTCATGCCCGTGCCGCCGCCGGCGCCGTCCACCGTCAGCATGTCCAGCCTGTATTTGGATGCGAAAGCTACGGCGCGCGCCAGATCGGCCGGCCGATAGGCGCCGGTTTTGAGGAATATGTATTTGGCGCCGGCTTTGCGCAGCTCATCGATGCGCCGGGCGAAAGATTCCTCCGTAACCATGCCGACCCGGGAATGCCTCTCGAACTCGCTGAAACTCCCCCGCTCGAAAGCTTTTTCTACAAAGGGATCCATCGGATTCGGTAGAACAATATAGCCCCTCTCGTACAGCATCCTGGCTTTTGCCAGGTTCCGGATTTTGACTTCGCCGCCGATATTTTTGGCGCCCTGGCCCCATTTCAGCTCCACGCATTCGACTCCGAGCTTCTCGATGGCGTATTCCTGAACTCCAAGCCGGGTATCTTCAACATTCGCCTGCACGACGATGGCGCCGTATCCTTCCCGCTGGAAATCCTTGTAGAGAGTCACGCGACGCTTCAGGTCGACGGTATCGATGACGCGGCCTTTTTCCAGAACCGTCCCGGGATCCATCCCGGTCACATTTTCGCCGATCGTCAAACCGGTGCCCGATAAAGCGGAGCCGATGGCCAGGCCTTCCCAGTTATTTTTGGCTACGTCGGTCGACCCGATTCCCGGAATAATCCACGGGTAACGGAACTTGAGTTCTCCGTCGTGCCCGAAGGCCACTTCCAGTTTTACGCTCGGAAAGATCGCCTTGTCGCTGTCCGCTTCGATCCCGTGCGCGCCGACGGCGGTGCCCATGATGTTGAAGTGGGAATAATCCACCGGGAACGTTTTTTCAGCGGCCGTTGTCATCACTCCGAAAGGCTGCGGGTAGATCACTTCATGGCCGCGGTAGGCCGATTTTCCTATCTCACACATACCGATACAGCCATCCACGCAGGTCACGCACATGCCTGAAGCCGGAACGATGGAATCCTCGGTTCGGTTTTTGGCAAGCGTTGCGGCTGAGGAATTGACTCTTGAAAACGGCATATTATTTTTCTCCTTTGAGCGGCTCGTATTGCTTGATTTCACAGGCTAAGCAGGGCGACATGGAACACATCATGTCGTCGTAGTTGTCTTTTTCGAGGCACGGAGGACTCAGATTCTCGCACGCGCCGCAGATCGGGTTTTCCGCCTGGTTGAACGTGCACCGGAGCTGGCAAGCGGGACAAACATACATGCAGCCGCCGCAGGTGCGGCAGACTTCGGATTTCCGGTCATAGGGCGTTCCGATGCTCCGCCCCTCGCCGCGCCCCCGAAAGCCGATGGCCTTGGCCATCATCTGCTCCTCGCACATCCGGACGCAGAGACCGCAGAGAATGCAGTCTTCATATTCCTGCCGGAAGCGCTGCCGGCGCACTCCGTAGGCGGAGGCCAGATCCTGGATTTTCTTCGACTGCGGACAGGATGCCAGAAGAAGCTCGAGGATCATCTTACGGGCGCTGATTACGCGGGACGAGGCCGTTCGCACCTGCAGGCCTTCGGTCGCCGGGTACGTACAGGAGGTTACCAGCCTCGATTTCGAATTTTCCATGATTTCCACGGTGCAAACGCGGCAGGCGCCGTAGGGCGACAATCCGTCAACGTGGCACAGGGTCGGGATGGGGAAGCCCAGGAACCGCGAGGCTTCAAGCAGCGTTGTGCCTTTCTCGACGGACACGTTCAGTCCATTTATTTTCAGGTTGATCATAGGACAGCTCCCCCCGTCATTCCCTCATTCCACGATGATTGCGTTGAAACGGCATGCATGCAGGCACAAGCCGCATTTGCAGCACAAACTTGCATCGATCCGGTGCGGGTGCTTCAGTTCGCCTGAGATGGCTTCTTCAGGGCATGCCCGGCGGCAGGCTCCGCAGCCGTGGCCCCGCAGCACGCAGATGTCCGGGTCGATTCTGTAGGTATTGAGCTGCCGGCATACATGGGCGGGGCATTTGCGCTGCTCGATATGGGCGATGTATTCGTCGCGGAAGTAGCGCAGCGTGCCGAGGACCGTATTGGGCGCAGTCTGCCCCAACCCGCACAAGGACGTGTCGCGGGCTATGACGGCCAGTTCTTCCAGCAGGCTCAGCTGCTCCAAGGACGACTGGCCTTTTGAGATGTCGTCGAGGATTTCGTGCATGCGCTGGGTGCCCTTGCGGCAGACAAAGCATTTCCCGCAGGATTCATCCTTCATGAAGCTCATGAAATATTTGGCGACATCCACCATGCAGGTGTTAGCGTCCATCACGATCATGCCGCCGGATCCCATGATGGACCCGGCGGCAGCGAGGCTGTCGAAACTGACCGGCAGACTGAACTGATTCGCCGGGATGCAGCCGCCGGAGGGGCCGCCGGTCTGGACTGCCTTGATCGGGACGCCGTCTTCGGGCCCGCCGCCGATTTTGTCGACGATATCGGCGATCGTCATTCCCATGGGCACCTCGACCAGGCCGGTATTCCTGATTTTCCCTACCAGACTGAAGATCTTGGTTCCCGTGTTCCCCTCGACGCCGACGGCCCGGAACTGCCCGGCGCCCTTCCGGAGGATCACGGGAATGTTGGCCCAGGTTTCCACATTGTTGATCGCCGTGGGTTTGCCCTCGATCCCCTTTTCAATCGGGAACGGCGGACGCTGCCGGGGTTCGCCCATTTTGCCCTCGATGGAGCGGATGAGGGCCGTCTCCTCACCGCAGACGAACGCCCCCGCCCCCCGCACAATGTCGATGTCGAAAGAGAAACCGGTCCCGAGGATGCGCTCGCCGAGAAGTCCCAGTTTCCGCGCCTGGCGGAGAGCGGTCCCGAAGTTTTTGATCGCCAACGGATACTCGTTCCGGACATAAACGAATCCCTTGGATGCTCCCGTGGCGAAAGCGCCGATCAGCATTCCCTCGATGATGCTGTGCGGATTGCCTTCAAGAACAGCCCGGTCCATATAGGCGCCGGGATCGCCTTCGTCGGCGTTGCAGACGAGGAATTTGCCGCGGTTATTCGGCTGCGAGGCGAACATTTCCCATTTGAGGCCGGTCGGGAAACCGGCTCCTCCCCGGCCGCGAAGCCCGGATTCCTTGATCTCGCCGATCACTTCATCCGCTTCCCGGCCGGCGAGGACATCGGACAGTGCCTTGTATCCGCCTTCGGCTATATAGGTCCCGATGCGTGTCGGATCGACCTTTTCATTCTGGCCCAGGATTGTACGAACCTGCCAGGCGAAAAAAGGGATATCCATGGCCTTCGCGATCGGCTTGCCGGTCCCGGGATCGCAGTAGAGCAGATCTTCTAAAACCACTCCGCGGGAGACGGATTCCACAATTCGCGCCATATTGTCCATCGTCACCTTGGGATAGAAGACTCCCTCCGGTTCTATCAGCACGTTCGGTTCCATCTGGCAGAAGCCGTGGCAGCCCGTGATCCGCAGCCCGATCCTGCCGACCAGCCCGCGTCCGAGAAGCTCGCGCTTGGCGATCCGGATCAGGTCGTTGGCTCCGCTGGCCTGGGAGCAGGTACTGGCCGGTATGACGATGGTCGGGATTTGCCCGGCGTCCGGGGGAGAAAGCTCTGTCCGGAGCGTATTGAAATCCTCGATGGTGCACAGTCTTTTCATGCCCGGCCGCCTTTTAGAAATAATCAAGAGTCAGGTCCAGTGTATGGCCCTTGCAGCCGCGCCTCGTGCAGATCTGCACCAGACCGCCGCCTTCAACGTGCAACGGAGCCATCGAGTTGCCGCACTCCGGGCAGCTTGATTCGCCCTCCAGGGTTCCGGCGCAATAAGGGCATGACAGAACGGTTTCCGCGTCGACCGGGATCTCGCGCTCGTATTCCACAGCGCCGCTTCCGTACAAAGAGGAAAACCGGATTGTCTGCCGGTCCTCGCCGTAAGCTGCCGTAAGCCGAACGGAAGGGTGGCCGTCGATCAGCAAGCCCGGATCCATAAGACTGCGGCTGCAGAGCGGGCAGCGGACGGCGATCGGAAAGAATCTCGGATCGCCTTCGATATCTTTGGTCCGGGATTCGTTTCGTACTTTTTTCAGGATATCCCTGACTTTGATCGCTTCCACCCTGGAAAAATACCGGTCGCCGCCGACCACGATGGGTCCGAGAGCGCAGGCGCCAAGGCAATTGACCGTTTCCAGCGTTATGGCGCCGTCCGCCGTGGTTTCTCCGGGCTTCACGTTGAGCTGTCTTTTGAATTCATCGACGAGCGCGGGGGCTCCCCTCACATGGCATGCGGTCCCCTGGCAGACCGAAATCGTGTGGCGGCCCCGCGGCTTCAGGCTGAAGTATCTGTAAAAAGTGGCGATGCCGTAAAGGTCGACCATGGGGCGCCCGGTCTTCTCGGAAACCATGCGCAGCGCTTTCTCGGGCAGATAGCCCGCTGCGGACTGTATCTCTTCCAACACGGCGATCAGCCAGCCCGTTCCCGTTCCCTGTCGTTGCAGAATGGCGTCGATATCGTCCGCTTCAAGCTCCGGGCGCTTCCGTCCGGCGGCTTCCCCCTTGCCGGGGAAGCGTTTGATGCCGAATGGCGGAAGGAGAGTATCCGGAATCAACGCGGGCAAAGGCGCAAGGGAATATTCCTCGCAGTACCATACCGCTTGGCCCAAAGTTCGATAGCTGCAGGTTTCGAGGTTGCTGCAATTGCTGCAGATCCCCAAGCGAATGTCTTCTTCCGGCGTCGTGAGATCGTCTGCCCGGTCCCCGCGCGACGTTCCGGATTCCGCATCCGGAGCCGCTGTATATTCTGATCCCATTTTTCGGTGCGACCCCCTTCGAAAGAATGGATACTAGCGTATTTCGCGGCGGGCCGCGACTTAAAAATATCCGCCTCGCGGAATGGACCGAATCGCGACGTTCCGATCCGGCTCTTACTTCGATTTATCAAATTTAGAAAGATTCATTTTTACCTGCCTGCCGGCTGCTTCGTGCGGCGTGGAGGGAGGGAAGCGGGGTTTTTAAGGGCGAACACAAGGTTCGCATCTGGGCGAACACAAGGTTCGCCCCTACTTGGTGTTTTATTGCGCCGTGTATCCCTGTACTATGTATGCAGATCTTTTGGTAAAACGACAGTTTCCGGAGGATGCAATGGAAGAATTGAGCAAGCGCAAGTGCGAGGCATGCCGTGCCGGCGCCCCGAGGGTCACGGATGACGAAATCGAGAAATTCAAATCCGCCATACCCGGCTGGGGAATTCTGGAGATCGACGGAGTCAAGCGGCTGGTTCGGGTATTCAAGTTCAAGAACTTCAAAGAAGCGATTGAATTTACCAGCAAGGTGGGGGCGATCGCGGAACAGGAGGGGCATCATCCCTCGATTCTGACCGAGTGGGGCAAGGTGACGGTGTCCTGGTGGACCCACGCGATCGAAGGCCTGCATGTCAACGATTTCATTATGGCTTCCAAAACGGACGCTCTGCTTTAAGTTTCAGAACATCATTCCCGGGCGGCGGAAAGGGAGGCGCCCGGGTGGAGGATGCCTGTGGGGGATATGCTCAAGGGAAGAGTCGCGGTCGTCACCGGCGCCGGCAACGGCCTGGGCAGGGCGCATGCCGTCTGTTTCGCGGCCCAGGGCGCGCGCGTCGTCGTAAACGATCTGGGCACGTCTCATGACGGTTATGGTGCGTCGCGCGGCGATGCGGACCGGGTGGTCGAGCGCATCAGGAATGAGGGAGGATCAGCCGTCGCGAATTACGCCAGCGTCGCCACCGAACAGGGAGCCCGGTCCGTCATTGAACAGGCCGTGGAGGAGTTCGGGCGTGTTGATATCCTCGTAAACAACGCCGGCATTATCCGCCACCAGGCCGTCGATGCCATAGTTACGGAAGACTGGGACCTTATGGTCAAAACCCACCTGTACGGCATGATGTACTGCACCCGCGCCGCGGCCGGATATATGAAAAAACAGAACTATGGCCGGATCCTGTGCACGTCGTCCCATATCGGGCTGGGTTTCGCAGGGCAGGCGGGTTACTCCACGGTCAAGGAGGGCATCGTCGGATTCGCAAGGACCGTTGCGCGGGAAATGGCGGGATTCGGCGTGACGTGCAACGTTCTCCGTCCCATAGCCGCCTGGCGCGGAGTCGGCCCGGAGTTGAAGAATCCCAGGGTTGAGGTCCATCAGCCGGAGGACGTCGCCGCGCTGGCGACCTACCTGGTCAGCGAGTCCGCGGACCCCATCAACGGGTGTATATTTGAAGTTTTCCACGGTCATGTCGGCATTTATGTCGAACCGCCGCCTCTGGCGAAGGAGCTGACCAAGGAAGGAAGATGGACTCCGGAGGAGCTCAGGGAAGCGATTGCGCGCGAGCTGACGGCGGGGCGCTCCAGGCAGGTTTTTCCCGAAACCCTTCCGGACATGTTCCGGATGCCGTAGGGGCGAACCTTGTGTTCGCCCATGAATCAATGGGACAGAAATTTGCTTTGTAGGGCGAACCTTGTGTTCGCCCATGAATCAATGGGACAGAAATTTGTTTTGTAGGGCGAACCTTGTGTTCGCCCCCGCTTCATTCATCTCAACCCTGCTGGTTATTCACCTTCCTCAATGGTCGCTTCTTCGACCAGCATGACGGGTATGCCGTCGCGAATGGGGTATACACGGCCGCATCGGATGCATTTCAGGCCGTTGCCGTCGGGAGTCGGCTGAACCTCTTCCTTGCAGAGGGGACAGGCGAGAATTTCGAGAAGTTCCTTGTCGATTGTCATATTTTTTCCCATCCAATGCCGGATTGCAAATCCGGTTTGAAGCAACTCTAGGATTGTTCCGAACGCGAACCCGTCCTGAACTTGCTTTCCGTCCCGGATAGGAGCCGCCGGATGTTCTGATAATGCCTGGCTACAATCAGCAACGCCCCGGCGCCTCCCCAGAAAAGAACCGGCGCCGGGTACCCGTAAAGAAAGGCCCAGAGCGGGAACAGGGCTGTCGCCGCAATGGAAGCGGCCGAAATGTAGCGCGTCAGCGCAAGGACCAGGACAAACAGGACAAGCGTTGTCCCCACCGCCGGAGGGCAGAGCGCCAGAAACGCCCCGCAACCGGTCGCAACGCCTTTGCCTCCTTTAAATTTGAGCCACAGCGGGAATATGTGCCCGGCGATAGCCGCAGCTGCGGCTATCGCGTGCCATGACGGGTCCGGAGACAACCAGGAGGCTGCAGCCACGGCCAAGTATCCTTTCCCCGCATCGAGAATGAGCGTCAGGATGCCTGTCAGTCGGCTTTTCCGGAAAACGTTGGTGGCCCCGATGTTGCCGCTGCCGAAAGACCGGATATCCTTGCCCTGGAAGGCTTTTATCAGCAGAAATCCGAATGGAACGGACCCGATTAAATATGCGATAACGGGAATTGAATATGCGGATTGCATTGTTTTGCGTTATCCTTCGGAGCCTACGAGAGCGCAATCTTTTCCACGACAGTATATACGGCGCCTTCCGGTTTCAGTACGCTTTTATAGATGTTGAAACGGTCGGCCGTATATCGGCACTGCAGAGTGCATCCCTGCGCCAGGCGGTCGATGAGCGGCTTCAGGTCTCTTCTTCCCTTGACTCTTCCCAATGTCAGATGGGGACGGAAAGGCCGGTCTTCCGGAGGAAATCCGCAACCGGCGCAGACGGTTTCCACGCCCTCCTGAAGCTCTGTAAGCACATCCGTATCCCCCCCGATACCGCACCAGACAATGCGCGGATTTTTTTCTTCGGGGAAAGCGCCCACCCCGGAGAGTTGCAGGTGGAATTTTCGTATTTGCCTGCCGAGCGCTTCCAGGGATTGCGCCATTTCCGCGATGAGGCCGGGATCGGTTTCTCCCAGAAACTTCAATGTAAGGTGGATTGAATGAATATTCGTCCACCGCACTGGAGCTCCGGATGTCTGAAGCTGTCTCTGAATTTGCGCAAGAATTTCCAGGCACGATTCGGGAATCGGGATTGCAATGAAAGTTCTCATCGTATGCCGTTCAGCGTTCGCGTTCCAGGGTTCAAAGTCTGAGGATCTCCACTCATTTTTACATACGGAGAGCCCTCGGCGTTTAATCCTGAACGGAAAATGGAGCGTGCTATCCCATGTTTTTCATCAAAAACCGGCGGAGCCAGGAAAGAGCGAGATAGGTGGAGCGCTCCCGAACGGATTCCCGGTCTCCAGGCATGATTCGATGACGGTTCAGGGTGCCGGATCCGTCGGCCAGGCCGATGTAAACAAGCCCGACCGGTTTTTCCGGGGAGCCTCCGCCGGGTCCGGCTATCCCTGTAATGGACAGGCCTATCGATGCGCGCAGCTTCTCCCGGACGCCTGCAGCCAGCGCTTCCGCGACTTGCGCGCTGACCGCCCCGTGTTGGCGGATCAAACCGGGAGGCACGCCGCACAGATCAATCTTTGCCGCGTCGCTGTAGCATTCAATGCCGCCCATGAAATAATCGGAGCTCCCCGGCACGCGGGTCACATGCATCCCGAGCATCCCGGCGGTGCAGGATTCCGCAATCGCAAGCGTATTGCGCGATTCCCGCAGCATCCGGCCGACCACTTCCTCCATCGGTTCATCCTGCGTTGAAAAAATCGCCGGTCCTATTTTCTCCTGAAACCTGGAGGCGAGTTCGTCAAGATCCCTGCGGCCGGAACCCTGCTGCGTCCAGCAATAGAGGCGCACGGAAATATGCCTGGTGCCCGCCAGAATTGTGGTCCTCACCCGGGGATAGGCCGTATAGATCGGCGCAAGTTGCGCATCCAGTTCCGACTCGGTCATGCCGGTGATAAAAAAGGATCTGGTTTCAAGCCTGGTTTCACCGCTCTTTTTGAGGATGCGGGGGAGGGCGTGGTTTTCGAAAACGGATTGAAGCTCCCTGGGAGGGCCGGGCAGCAGGATAACGATCCGGTCTTTCTCCTCAATCCACATGCCTGGCGCGGTTCCCATTCGGTTTTCCAGAATGTCGGCCCCAAGGATGACTTCCGCCTGGCGTTCGTTGTTCGGGGACATTATGAAGCCGCGTGAAGCGAATTTCCGGCGCAACTCTTCCAATAACCCGGGATCCTTTATGAGCGGGCGGTCAAGGGCGCCGGCTACGGCCGAGCGCGTCAGATCGTCCATGGTCGGCCCCAGCCCGCCGCTGAACAGGATCAGGTCGGAACGCCGCAGAGCCTGCCGCAGAATCTCCTCGATGTCTTCCCGAACATCCCCGACGATGGTCTTCAGCTGCACATCACAGCCGGCTTCATTTAATTTTTGCGTCAAATAAAGCGAGTTGGTGTCGCTGCTGTCCGGTGTCAGCAGTTCCGAGCCGACAGCGATGATCTCGGCTTTCATAGATACCTCTATATTTTTTAAAAACTATATTAAAAATAAATATTTATAGTAAAGAGTTAAAGTAAAAGATTAATAATCTGCAGTGCGACATTTGCATATATCCCGGCCAGGAGGTCGTCTGCCATAACCCCCACTCCTTTTCCCAGCCGTTCCAGTTTCCGGATGGGGTAGGGTTTCCAGATGTCGAAGGTCCTAAACGCCAGGATACCGAGGAATACATTCCATGCACTGACCGGAACCAGCAGGAAGGTGAGCAGCTGCCCCGCGGCTTCGTCGATGACGATGTAGGACGGATCTTCATTGCCGGTTCTGCGGCTGATCTCGGCGGAAGCGAAAATGCCGGCCAGCGTGATCAGGCCTACGGAAGCAAGATGAATTTCCGACGATATACGGCCGCTTGAGGAATGAATCCAATAGAAGACGAGGGCGGTGATGATGGAACTGTAGGTTCCCGGCATTCCGGGCACAAAGCCCAGGTACAGCAGGCTGGCGATTGTTCGGGATATCTGGAGTTTCATTCTTCCCCCGGATCTTCGGTTGCATTCTCCCCGTCTTTTTCATTGGTTTCCGGGAGGGGAACACGATATTCCCCGGAAATCCAATTCCCCAGGTCGATGAGCTTGCAGCGTTCGCTGCAGAAAGGCCTGCACGGCTGTTTCAAATCCTTAACCTCTTTACCGCAAAGCGGGCATTTCATGAACGGGCACCTTGACAGTGGAAGCCGCATCGGTCCGGGTCGGACGGTTTTATCTCACAATTCTGCCCAGGAGATCGTGATCGAACGCCCGGGTAATTTCGACGGTATAGAGACGGCCGCTTTTCACGTCGTCAATTTCAGAATCGTTGATCAGGCAGATTCCGTCTATTTCAGGGGCCTGCGACTGCAGCCTCCCCTCGAGCAGCAGATCGCTTTCCCGCGCCGGCCCTTGCACCAGCACCGGCAGTTTCTGCCCGATCAGGGCGCGGTTTTTCCGCGCCGAAATCCGCTTCTGCTGCTGCATCAGCACCCGGCGCCGGTACTCGGCCGTCCGGCCCGGTATTTTGGGATACAGGGCACCGGCTATCGTATCCTCTTCGTCCGAATATGTGAAGACTCCAAGGCGGTCAAATTCCATTTCTCTGCAGAAATCCTTCAATTCAAGGAAGTCCGCCTTCGTTTCTCCCGGGAAACCGACAATCATGGCCGTCCGGAAGGCAACCCCGGGAATCTTTTTCCGAATATGGCCTACGAGGCGGCTGAGGCTTTTGCGGGTGCCGCCGCGCTTCATGGCTTTCAGCACACGGGCGCTGGCGTGCTGCAGCGGCATATCGACGTATCTGCAGATTTTTTCGCTGGAGTTCATGGCCCCGATAAGCCGGTCGCTGAAAAGGCTCGGATAAGCGTACAAGACCCGGATCCAGCGGAGGGGTCTGATTCCCGCGAGCGCTTCCAGCAGGGAAGCCAGCCCGTCCTGCATGCCGAAGTCCAAGCCGTAGCTTGTCGTGTCCTGCGAGATCAGGATGATTTCCTTCACTCCCCGCGACGCGAGGCGTGTGGCCTCCTTCACCAGGGAAGGGATGCTGCGGCTCCGGTAGCGGCCCCTGATTTTCGGGATGACGCAGAAGGCGCAGGCGTGGTCGCACCCCTCGGAAATTTTGACGTAGGCCGAGTGGCGCGGCCCGATCAGGGCGCGCGGAGTCGTGTGGTCATACAGATAGAGGTCCGCGTCGCTGCGCCCGTAAGAATCCGGAAGGTTCACAGGCTCATCGGACACCACACGGACGATGTCCTCGATTTGATTGACGCCTACCAGGGCGTCCACCTCCTTGAGATTCTCGAGGATTTGCTTCGGGTAGCGTTCCGCCAGGCATCCCGCAACGACGAGTTTCCTGCATGCGCCTGAATTCTTCAGCCGGGCGGCTTCGAGGATTGTCTCGATGGATTCCATCCTGGAAGCTTCGATGAAACTGCAGGTATTGACGACCAGGATTTCCGCTTCAGCGGGATCGGCCGTGATCGTATGGCCCTTTTTCTGCAGAAGGCCGACCATGACCTCGCTGTCCACAAGGTTCTTGGGACACCCCAGGCTGATGAATCCGATCTTGGCCAAAGAAACACCCCTTTCAAAGATTGAATGGTAAATACCCGGAGACGTTCTATCAAGAGGATAAAAACTGACTTTCTAGCCCGACAGAGACCTGCGGATGGATTGGAGCAGCTGTTCCGCTTCCTGGTTTTGCGGAAGCATTTCCGGCGGGCCGAAGCGGATACGGTAGTACAGGCGGGTCAGTTCGACCAGAGCTGACCCAGCCGGGTGGCAGGCAAGGCCCAGGGCGAATTCCATCGGAGTTTGAGCGGGGAAGCGCACTATCCCGTATTTCGAGAGCAGCTCCAGCGCTTCCGTGTAGAAGCTCGCCGCGTAAAGCCGCGGCCGGTTCCGGTAAAGGACGGGCCGCACATGTTTCAGCAGGCCCCTGCGGAGGGGCCGTATCCGCAGGGCCGCCCACAATAGAATCGCGGCGGCCACAATCCCAGCCTTCCACGGCGCGAAACCCTCTTCCGGGGATACGACCCCAAGCAGTCCTTTGCGGCTGCTGTCGTAAATGCCCGCCGCCATGCTGCGGATGCAGTCCACAGCATCCGCGGAAAAAGAATGAATGGATGCGACAACATTGTATTGACGGGAATAGTCGTAGTTCAAGACTCGTTCCCACCACCAGAGATCGACGGCGCCGGCCATGTCGATCCAGAATTTGGCAAACCCCGCCCTGGGGGGTTGCCGTTGCGCCGGCGTGGGATCGAATTCCATCCAGCCCTGTGAAGGGAAGTAGGCTTCGACCCAGCTGTGGGCATGGTACTGGCGCACGGTCCAGCTGTCGCCGATCGGATTGTATTCTCCGATGCGGAATCCGTTTACGAGACGCGACGGGATACCTGCGTAGCGAAGCATGACCGCCATCGCGGTCGCAAAGTATTCACAATGCCCCCGGCGGGTTTCAAAAAGGAACACCGAAAGCGGATCCTCCGATCCCGGGGTTGCTTTAAGTTCGAGGCTGTAGAGGTAGCGGGTGCCGAGGTATCGTTCCAGGGCCACGGCCTTTTCATAATTGTTCCCGGCCATGGCGGTCACCTGGCCGGTGAGTTCCGCTATCCTGCCGTCCAGGGGCGGTAACTGGAGGCAGGTATCAAGAATGTCGACCGGGATGAGTCCCGTATCGGGAGCGAATTCCGCGTTCGGGCGGGTCCGGTCGGAAATGACATCGTATCTCAGCTTTGTCTGTTTACGCGAACCTGCATAAAGGTTTTCGGAAGAATCCCGCAAAAGGGTTCCCGCGTCCCTTGAGACGGCCAGGGCGTTTCGTGAGGCAAAAACGACATCGGCGGACAGGGACTCGACAAAGAAGGACTGGTGCAGCCAGTCGGTTCCGCGGGCGGTGTCCTGCAGTTTGAAATACCTTCCCTGTGTGGGGACGGGATAGCGCACGGGATCGCTGCGTCTCCAGGCGCGGCCGTCGTAATTGTCGAACGCCAGTCCCCTCCATTTCAGGTCCCCGGGCAGCTGCGAAGGGGGGTGGAGCGTCCGCACCCTCATCACCACTTTATCGGATTGCTGGATGCTTCCGGCGCGGCCCAGTTCCACGGTTTCGGAAAAACCGCTGACGAATCGGGTTTCCCCCGAAGGTTGCCGGCTGTAGCCGGACCCGGAGCGGGGTAAGAGGAGAAACAGGGGCAGGGCAACCAGAAGGATCAAACAGGTTATTCCGAAGGAGATGACGGAAAGGAGCCCGACGGGGAATGGAGAAAAGAGCTCCGGGCCGGATTCCTTGCCGGGATTGGTTGCCGCAAACGGATGCACCCGGATTCTCTTCTGTATGGCCCTGCCGCTGCATCGCATTTCAAACAGAATGAAGGTATGGACCGCGGAGAAGATAAAAATCAGCAGGCAGACTCCGAATATCAGGTCGACCTTCAATGAGGAGGCGGCCAGCAGGAGGGTAAAACTTATCAGGTAGAGATAGAAATAATCCCGGTTTTTCGACGAAGTGAGAATTTTGACAACCGACGCGGCCAGAATCAGGTGGATGGCGGCAATGATGAAGGGGCTGGAGAGCAGGAAAAGGTCCAACGTGAAAAGCAGGAAATACAAAATGCCGATGCCGTTCAGGAGCCGTTTGGGAATCTTTTCCTGCAGCCGGGAGGTGTTGATAAGACAGCCTGCGATGAAGGCGCCTGCAAATACCAGCATGGGCAGCCAATGCAGCCTGCCGGTTGTGGCGACGGCCGCGAAGCCGGCACCTGTCATGCAATAGGAAGATGCCTTAAAGTTCTTTTCGAAAGTCATAGCTCTTCGAAACGGATCCAATGGGATGAACGCCGGACCGACGGCGGGTAGGCCTCCTTCATTTCATCCGGGGCCAGAATTATTTTGAACACCTTGTCGGAAAAGACCTGTCTCAGCGCACGGCCGTCCTCGATCCCCGGAAACTCCCGCATATACCAAGGAGAAGCATCCGCCTTTGCCCCGGAACCGGACCTGCTGTGTTGTACAGTAGCCAAAAACCTGAGTATGTGGTCCAGATGGTTTGCGCCCGTTCCGCGGGGCATGTGGGAAAAGGGCGTCAGTAATTCCACTTCGGCTCCCCGGTCCAAAAAGTGCAGCGCGATACTCGCGGCGAAGGAAACGGCCTTTTCGAACTCCTCCCGGCGGCTGCCTTCCGCGTGCTTGCCGGTTCTCGTATCCAGGATCAGGCAGAACTTGCATTCTTCCTCACGGGAAAATTCCCGCGCCATCAGCTCGTTGGTTTTGGCGGTCGCTTTCCAGTCGATGATGCGGGTGTTCTCTCCCTCAATATACCGGCGTATTGAGAAAAGGTTTTCTCCCTGGCCTTTCTGCATGCCTTCGAGCAGCCCGGGAAGAAAGGGGAGACGGTGGAAGTATGCGGAAATATCTTTTACGGAAGGGTACACGAGGACCTCACCCCGGACTCCGGTACGGTCGCTGTGCCGGAAGAGCCCGAAGGGGAAGCGGGTGGAAATCCGCAACTCCTCAAACCGGAACTGTCCCCGAAGCGGGAAATGCTGGACGGTTATCTCCGAATGGGTTTCTCCCGGGCCCAGAAACGGGAAATACGCGATCGGGTGCAATCCGGCGCTAGCCGCAGCATCGCCGCCGCGGCTCCCCGGCCGCGTCCCGGCAATTCTTCCAAAAAAGGCGAAAGCGGCCTGCGCCGGTTTCCCGGGGGAATCTTCAATGCCGATGGAAAAAGAGGGGAAGATGCGTTTTGTGTTTTTTACGGTTACCTTGACCGGGACTTTATCTCCTTCAAAAACCCGCTCCGGAACCAGGACCGACAGCAAAACATGCTTCAGGCTGTTTCGGGCGATGATGCTGGAAACCAAAAAAGCCGCGATCATGGTTGCAAGAATGATAAAGATCAGGTTGTTGGACGAATGCACCGACGCGAGCGATAAAAGCACAATTGTAAGGAGGTACAGCCCCCCCGCGCGCGTAACGGCGAAAGAGAGGGGAAAAAGCCGGTAGGGAGATTTTGCATTCATGGGGATTGAGACCGCTGTTTATGGGTCTGTTTTTGGCGTTACTCTTTCCATAAAAGAACCGGGACTCAAACGGCGGTCCTGCTTTGCCGCATGCGATGCTGAGGATTCGCGCAAAAATAAGTTTCCATTCCGGCGCGAGCCTAAAGAGGCACTGCAATGTTTTTCAGCATCTCGGCGAGAATATCCTCGGCTTCCTGGCTCTGTTTATAGGGAGAAACATATTTGGAGCTTACGATGACCCGGTGAGCCAGAACGGGAAGGACGAGTTGTTTTATGTCGTCCGGGATGCAGAAATCACGGCATTCATAACAGGCGAGCGCCTGCGCCGCCCGCCGAAGGGCGAGCGCTCCACGGGGGCTGACGCCGACCTGCAGGAATTCCGATCGGCGCGTGGCATCCACGATGGTCATAATGTAGTCGAGCAGGGAATCCTCGACCCGGACCCGGTCCACAAGGGATTGCGCCCGGAGAATTTCATCCGCCTGCATAACGGGCCCCAGCCGATCCAGCCCCCGGGACCGGCTCTGATTGCGCAGAATGTCCTTTTCGGCGTCATTTTCCGGGTAGCCCATTTTGATGCGCAAAAGGAAGCGGTCCAGCTGCGATTCCGGCAGCGGGTAGGTTCCGTGGTGCTCGACGGGATTCTGCGTGGCGATAACCATGAAAGGCCGTGGCAGCGCGTGGGTGCAGTTGTCTACGCTGACATTGCCTTCGCTCATGGCCTCCAGGAGCGCACTCTGGGTTTTCGGAGTCGTGCGGTTCAACTCGTCGGCGAGGACGATATTATGGAAGATCGGCCCTTTGCGGAAATCGAAAGACTGGCGCGTCTGGTTGAAAACGGAGACTCCCAAAATGTCGGAGGGGAGCAGATCGCTCGTAAACTGGATTCTGCGGAAGGAACAGTTCAGTACCCCGGCGATTGCCTGGGCCAGGGTCGTTTTTCCGACGCCGGGAACGTCCTCGATCAGCAGATGCCCTTCCGCGAGCAGGCAGACCAGTGAAAGCTTGACCGCCTGGGGTTTCCCGCGAACGACCGTTTCCACGGCCTGTTGCAGTTCGAGTATTTTCGGTTCCTGTTCCACGGATTCCGCCATAGGCATACAAGTATACTATCCTTCGCCCGGCTTCCGGCTTCTTTTAAAATAGGTTTTTCTGGTTCGACGGAAGCGAGATCTTGAAGTGCTCGAATGCCCGGCGGGTGGCCATCCTGCCCCGCGGGGTTCTGTCGATGAAGCCGATCTGTATCAGGTAGGGTTCGTAGATGTCCTCGATGGCGTCGGCGTCCTCGCTGATAGCTGCGGCCAGAGAAGCCACACCGACGGGGCCCCCGTTGTATTTTTCCAAAATCGTGAGCATCAGTTTGCGGTCGATTTCATCAAAACCGTAAGTGTCCACGTCCATCATTTTCAGCGCTTCCGTCGCTACCTGCCTGTTGATGTGCCCGTCGGCCCTGACTTCCGCGTAATCGCGCACGCGCCGGAGCAGCCTGTTGGCTATTCTGGGCGTCCCCCGGCTTCGGGAGCCGATCTCCAGCGCGCCCTCGTCGTCGATATCCACCCCCAATGTCCGGGCCGACTGGCGCACGATCACCTCCAGTTCCCGGCTGTTGTAGAATTCCAGGCGATGAATGATTCCGAATCTGCCCCGCAGGGGCGCCGTCAGGAGGCCGGCCCTCGTCGTGGCTCCCACAAGTGTGAAATGGGGAAGGGGCATTTTGATGCTCCGCGCCCCGGGGCCTTCGCCGATCATGATGTCGATATAATAATCCTCCATGGCCGGATACAGGATTTCCTCGATGGAAGGGTGGAGCCGGTGAATTTCATCGATGAAGAGGATGTCGTTCGGCTTGAGGTTGGTCAGGATCGCGGCGAGATCCCCGCGCTTTTCGATGACCGGCCCGCTGGTGGTGCGGATATTCACGTTCATTTCATTCGCAATGATGGACGCCAGGGTTGTTTTCCCCAGGCCCGGAGGGCCGTAGAGAAGCACATGATCGAGAGCTTCCTGGCGGTTGACCGCCGCGCGGATGCTGATTTCAATGTTGTCCTTGACTTTTTGCTGCCCGATATACTGTTTCAGCGACTGCGGGCGCAGGCTCTGCTCGAAAGACCTGTCTTCGGACTGTGGAGAGGGATTCAGGATTGTGGGATCCGGTGTATGTTTTGCCATGCCGTACCGTATTCGTGAGCCGCATTACCCGGAAAGGCTCTGCAGGGTGTTCCTCAATACGTCTTCGAATGTCCGCTCGCACCGGTCGGATTTCAGAACGGATTTCAGGGATTTTTCGGCGGCGGGCCTGGGATATCCCAGATTCACAAGCGCCGAAAGGACATCCTCTTCAAGGGCGCCGAAGACATTGCCTTTTTGCATGGCTTCGGCCTGCTCCGGCAGGAGAAACGCCGTGATCTGGCTTTTGAGTTCCAGTATTATCCGTTCCGCGGTTTTGCGTCCGACCCCGGGGATGGCCGTGAGCCGCGGCAGGTTGCTTTCCGAGATGGCGGCGGCAAGTTCCTCCACCCGGGCCCCGGAAAGAATGACGACGGCGAGTTTTGGTCCGATCCCGCTGATCGAGATCAGCTTCAGGAAGAAGTCCTTCTCGCGACGGGTATGGAATCCGAACAGCAGAAGGGCGTCTTCGCGAACGTGTGTATGAATGTTGAGAGAAACCTCGTTTCCCTCGCCCGGGAGTTCGTAAAAGGTGGTTAGAGGAATGCAGACCTCGTAGCCGATGCCCTGGACATCCAGTATGACGGAATTGGGTTTCTTGTGAAGAAGCCGGCCTCTCAAATGTCCTATCATTGATCTTTCAATGTTATTCTTGATTCCACTTTATTTTCCAAATAGGGCGAACACGAGGTTCGCCCCTACGATCTACGGTTTCGTCAAAAGGGCGAACACGAGGTTTGCATTGGGCGAACTCAAAGTTCGCCCCTTCTATCTCGGCGTCGCATCGGGCAGCCCCCCGTCGACGGGGAGGGTCGCCCCCGTCGTCGGAGTCTGACGCGTGATAAAAAAGAGAACGGCTTTTGCCACATGCCGGGCCGTGATCCTGGCTTTGAGGAGGTTGCGGTTCCGGTAGTATTCCTCCAGTCCTTCTGCGCTCAATCCTCTCGCCGCCATTCTGTCGGGACCGATCCGGTCCCACAATCCCGATCTGCGGTTTCCGTTTGAAAATACCGCGTCGGGAGCAACCATGTTCACCCGCACGTCGAATTCCGCGAATTCCTGGCTCGCGATCCTGGCCAGCTGATGCGCTGCCGCTTTCGTTGCGCTGTAGGCTCCGAAGCGGGCGCCCGGCGCGAACACGTTTTTGGTTGAAATAAGCACGATATCGCCTCCGGTGCCCTGGAGCCTGAAATGACGGGCGCACCCGTTCAGCATGCCCAGGGTGCCTTCGACATTTATCTTTTCAAGCTTCTGAAATGTCTCGATATCCATGCTCTCGATCGGGGAAACATGGGCCATGCCCGCATTGAGAACGGCTATATCCAGGCCTCCCCAGGACCGGATCACGGAATTGAATCCCTCCGTGACCGATTGCGGATTTGTGATGTCGAGAGCAACGCCGAGCACCCTGGAGCCGAAAGAAATCCGCAATTCTTCGACCAGCTCTTTCATGCGGGAGCCGTCGACGTCGGACACGGCGACGTGGCATCCCTGTTCGAGCAGCTCCTGTGCAATGCCGGATCCGATGGCGCCGGCGGCCCCGGTAATCAGGGCCGTTTTCCGCTCCAGAGGGAGCCGCGCGGATCGCTGCAGCTTGGAATGCTGCAGCGGTTTGTATTCCATGTCGAACAGGGCCTCTTCGTCCAATCCGCTGTACCTTCCCATGGCCGCGATCCGTTTTTTAACGGAAAGGGTGTGGCTGGTGATGTCCCGCACGATGGTGGAATCCTCGACGCTCTTGCCGACGCATATCGCGCCCAGTCCGGGAAGAAGAAGGACCCGGGGCAGGGCATCGAGCCGCTTGACCCCCTCCGGCATCCTGTCGGCATGCCGGTCGACGTATGCGTTGTAGTCGTCGATGTATTTGCCGACGGCTTCCGAAATCTGCGACCGCAGCCTCGACGGATCGCCGTACTCCGGGTTCTCGATCCAGAGATAATTGGCCTTGGTGCGGATCAGGTGGTCCGATGTCAGGGGCGGCGTGGATGCAATGTCCCGGCCCTTATCGGAATCCAGCAGCTCCAGCACGTCCCTGTTTATCAGGGGCTGGACGATAGACATCAACCAGGGACGATCCCGGTCGCCGGTCGGCTGCGCCATAACTCCCCGGATCACGGGAGCGATTTGAAGATATTTCTTTCCAGCCTCCTCGGGGGACGTGGAAATGCCCGCTGCGCTTAAGTTTCGGGCATGTTTCGATATGTACTTCTCGGCTTTGCCGACCAGGCTTATGGTCGCTTCATAGGATTCCCTTGCCGTTTCTCCCCAGGTCACGAGTCCGTGCTTCATTAAAACCAGTGCGTTGGCGGCGGCGCCGGAGTCCATCAAATCGGCAACGGCTATTGCCAGCTTGAAACCCGACGGATAATAGGGAAGAATCAGAACCCCGTCTCCCAGCGCTTGATGCAGCCGGCTTTCTCCGTCGATCTGGTTGGAAAGGGTCAGGATGGCGTCCGGGTGCGTGTGGTTGACGTACTTTCCCGGAATGAACGCATGCAGAAGTGTTTCGATTGAAGGCATGGCTGCATTCGAATCCAGCAAATGAGTCCGGAACACGTTTGCCGTTTCCGCCTCGGAAAGCTCCGGAAGGAAACGAAGCTTTTTCAGGTATCCCAGATCGAGTCCGCTATAGCCGTTCGGGCGTGCGCATGCCATATCGTGGCCGGAAGCCTTGACATAAATGGATTCGATCTCTTCGCCGAAAAGATCGATGTGGGCCGACTTGACCGAGGAATTGCCCCCGCCGTGCAGAACCAGGCTCTCGTCCGCTCCAATGAGGGACGAGATGTACAGGCAGGCAGCCAGGTCCGCGCCGCATTTCCCCTTATATTCCTCGATAAATTGAGATGCTTCGTTATCCGACCAGCGGTTTTCCATGCTGCTCCCGTTGCAGGCGGACGCCTGTAAAAATACGATCCATAAACCCGTCCTCGGGTTTTTCCAGGGGTTTTCGCATCGCCCGACAGCGCGGCCACGGTTCCCTTGTTGGGATCGGGCTTCAAGGCTTTGTTCAACCTATCATGAATATCGCGCCAATCGCCGGTTCAAGTTCGTTGCATCAGCCCGACTTCGTTTCCAGGTAACTCAACGCGACCTTAATTGGTGAGGTTTACGGCTTACTCTTTAATTCCCGGTATATTTCGAACGCCTCATCCGGTTTCACCCCTTCGTGAACCACTTTCCTTACCGCCTGTATCATTGCGGCGGGGGCGTCCGACTGAAAGATATTGCGCCCCATGTCCACGCCGGCGGCGCCTTCCCGGACGGCATTGTAGGCCATGGTCAATGCTTCCAGTTCAGGCAGCTTTTTACCTCCGGCCATAATAACGGGAACGGGGCAGGATGCCGTAACCGTTTCGAAGCCCTCCTCAACGTAGTAGGTTTTGACGAAATGGGCACCCAGTTCGGCCGAGATGCGGCATGCCAAACGGAAGTATCGGGCATCCCGTGTCATATTTTTCCCGACAGCCGTCACTCCCAGCACGGGTATCCCGTACCGGTTGCCGGCATCAACGAGACGCGTCATATTGTGAATCGACTGAGTTTCGAATTCTCCGCCGATGAAAACCTGCACGGCCAGCGCTGCGGCGTTCAGCCGTATGGCGTCCTCTAAGTCCATTGCGATCTGTTCGTTGGAAAGCTCCTTCAGAATGCTGGGGCCGCCGCTGGCACGCAGCACGGTGCCGCGCGGCGCCGATGGAGGGATCGAAGACCTGAGAATGCCGCGTGTCAGCATCAGAGCATCGGCAAAAGGCAGGAGCGGGACGATATTCAGGTCGACTCTTTCGAGGCCCGTCGTGGGTCCCTGGAAATACCCGTGGTCGATGGCGAGCATGACGGTTCTGCCCGATGCAGGGTGGAATATCCTTGCCAGGCGGTTTTGCATGCCCCAGTCCAGCGACTGGGATCCTTTAAGAAAAAACGGCTCGCTTCTTGCCGGCATATCCAAATGGAAGTTTTTTGCGTTGCTCAAGTCGTCTCTATCCGCCATCTGCGTGCTCCCTGTTTCCTTCGTTGTTCCTATAGCCCCCGCAAAACTCTATTATGGTATATCAAGGCATGTCTCCGGCATAGAAAAATGAGGCGGAAATCCGCAAAAATGGATTCCGAAGGGATTCTTTTCCCCCGGATTTAATTTTTCCAGCCATTGCCCGAGCGGGTCCGCGGGCCTTCCCGGTTTGGATTATTCCGTCAGTGCTATTTGCCGGATTGTGTATAATATGAATTTCCACGGACCGGAAACGGAATTCGCCCCCGCCTCGGACACGCTCGCGGCCCAGGAGCTGCAGGGAAAACAGTTACGCGACGGCGCGGGCGGAACCGATAGGTAAATGGATTCATTAATACAAATCTTGGGAAAATATAAGAATGGAACCTTGGGATAAACCGGGAGAGGAATGCGGCATTTTCGGTATCGTGTCCCACCCTGAGGCGGCGAGAATGACCTACCTGGGGCTCTACGCGCTGCAGCACCGCGGACAGGAATCCGCCGGCATCGTAAGTTCCGACCGGGTCAAATTGCACATCGAAAGAGGGATGGGTTACGTGGCCGATCTTTTCAGCGAATACCGCCTGGAAAGGCTTCCGGGCGATTCCGCCCTGGGGCACGTCCGTTATTCGACTTCCGGGGAAAGCGCTCTATGGAACGCCCAGCCGATGCTGATCGACTGCTGGCGGGGGCCCGTAGCGCTCGCTCACAACGGGAACCTTACCAACGCATCCCAGCTGAAGCGGGAACTGGAGCGGGACGGCGCTATTTTCCACTCGACCAGCGACACTGAAGTCGTGCTGCATCTCATATCCCGGTCCAGGAGGCGCACGCTCCAGGAAGCTTTTGTCGAAGCTCTGCGAATGATACAGGGTGCCTATTGCCTGGTGCTGTTGACTCCGGAATACCTACTTGCGGCCAGGGACCCGCGCGGCTTCCGCCCCCTGGTCCTGGGCAGGATCAGGGATTCCTATGTCGTGGCTTCCGAAACGTGCGCGCTGGACCTGATCAACGCGGAATATATCCGGGACATCGAGCCGGGGGAGGTTTTGACGATCGAGGGGAACAGCCTGGAATATCAGTTTCCCTTGCCGAAAGAGAAGCCTTCCTTCTGTGTTTTCGAGCATATTTACTTCAGCCGTCCCGACAGCCTGGTGTTCGGACGGACGGTGAATAGCAGCCGAAGGGAAATGGGCAAAAACCTGGCGCGGCAGCATAAAGCGGATGCCGACGTGGTCGTTCCGGTTCCCGACTCCGGCGTTTCGGCCGCCATAGGGTATTCCCAGGAAAGCGGGATTCCCCTGGAGTTCGGATTGATACGCAACCACTATATCGGCCGGACCTTTATCGAGCCGAAACAGTCCATCCGCAATTTCGGCGTCAAGATCAAGCTCAATCCGGTGCGGGAAATACTGCAGGGCAAGCGGGTCGTTCTCGTGGACGATTCCATCGTCCGCGGAACGACGAGCAAAAAAATCGTGCAGATTATCCGCGCGGCGGGAGCCCGGCAGATCCACGTACGCATTACGGCGCCGCCCCTGATTGCTCCATGCTACTACGGCATCGACATCCCCACGAAGCGCGAGCTGATCGCATCGTCGAAAACGGTGGAGGAGATCGGGGAATTCATCGGGGCGGATTCGCTCGGTTACAACAGCCTGGAGTCCGTTCTGAAGTCGGTGGATAACAAGAACCGGTATTGCTCCGCCTGCTTTACGGACCGATACCCGACGGATGTTGTTTTCAACGACAGGCAGCGGAAGCTTTTCGACGATACGGACGATCCGCCTCCGGCCGAAGCCCCGGATGAATAAAACGAATGTTGCAGAGCAGTCGTAAGGGACAAAGAGATATTAAAAGTTGGTTTTCCTCTGCAGACCTCTGCGGTCTTTTCGTTTCTGCGGTGTGTTTTTAATCTTCAATTTTCAACCATGCGGGGATCCATGGACAATCGAAGGCTTGCCATACTGCTTTCCGGTCGCGGGTCGAATTTCGTAGCCATCCATGAAGCGATACGGAGGGGGGATTTGAATGCGACCATCTGCTGCGTGATCAGCAATGTCGCCGAAGCGGCGGGGTTCGGGCGCGCCCGCGAGTTCGGGCTCAAGGCCGAATGCCTGCCGTCTAAGGGGGCGGACAGAGAAGCCTACGACCGGCGGCTTGTCGAAAAACTCATAAAATACGATCCCGCGCTCATATGCCTGGCCGGATTCATGCGCATCCTGAGCCCGGCAGTGATACGGGCCTTCCCGAAGCGGATCCTGAACATACACCCGGCGCTGCTTCCTTCTTTCCCCGGCCTTCACGCCCAGCGGCAGGCGCTGGAGCATGGCGTCAAAGTGTCCGGCTGCACCGTGCATTTTGCGGACGAAGGCGTCGACACCGGTCCGATCATCCTGCAGCGGGCGGTCGAGGTCAGGGAAGGGGACGACGAGGAAACGCTCTCCGCCCGGATACTGGAGCAGGAGCACCAGGCCTACTGGCGCGCCATTGCTCTGGTTCTGGACAGGATGAATGCCGGTGCGGGGTAGGGATGTGAATGGAGGGGGTTGTCGCTGAATTCCCAGTTTGCCTGATTTTATTCGGCGGACGGGCCGTATGAAAACGGCCCGCCCGCCGATTGCCTGTATAGAGTGCCTCGAGACGATTCAACTCGAGAGTTCGCTCCAGGAAGCCGGATTCGGCTTTTACCTGGAACCGAGTTTAATGATGATGCCGCCGGAATAGCGGAAAGCATTCATCCACTCGGATATGTCTTCATAAGTAGCCTTTATGCTGATCCAGTCCACTTGGGCGGGACGGATGGAAACCGTATCGTTCAGGGAGATGTCGATACCGCCCCCGACTGCTTGGGCAAAACTGGTATCGCTTTCAGTGCCGGAATCTTCGTACATTCCTTCCCCTTCTTCCCAATAGTACCAGTCCACTGAGGATCGTACGGCCCCGAGCAGGTAATGAGCGAAAAGCCGGACATTGTCGCCCCGATAGCTGACGCGGGGGCCGAATAAAAACGGGATGTGACGGTATTTTTCTTCCCAGCCATATTCATAAAATTCATCGGTTTCGGTTCCGGAATCGGTGTTTTGGTAGAAACCGAACTCACCGACGATTCCGAAATTGGGATGGACATTCCCTTCCACGGCCGCGATAAATCCGTGTAAGGTCTGGGCGCAAACGTCATATTCCTCGACTTCTCCGGCGTGGATAAGAGAGTATCCGCCGAAGATCTCGAACGCCGGAGCATCACCGGCAAATGCCGGCAAACAGAACATACTGAACAGCGTGACTGCAGCTAAAAGCTTTTTCATGCACCTACCTCCTGAGTTTTGTTAACAGATGCTTCATCGGTTTACGCGAATAATCCTTTATTTCAATCTGCCGCTTAAGGCATTCAATTATCCATCGGCATTGATACCCCATTGGAATAATGTTTGCGTGTTAAAATACACAAAAGTCACAAAAAAAACAAATTTTTTTATTTCTACCTGATTTTTTTATACCTGCGTCCTTACTAGGAAGGAATCCGCACAGGATATGGAGCGGCAGCGCGCGTCTGACTGAAAAGCGATTGCATCGGCTATGGACGGGATAGATGGAGATGCGGGGAAGGCGAGGGATTGAGAAGGGTTTCGCTTGAGTTTCAGGATGCCGTTTTTTCCCGTCGTGCAGGCCGTTTTCTTGGGCCCGCACGACGGTTGTCTGCATTCCAGCTCTAGAAACGTTTAAAACTTAAAAATCGTTCCGACTTGACGGAACCGGTATCTACCTGGAACCGAGTTTGATAACAATGCCGCCGGAATACCGGATGCCGTTAATCCACGTGGAGTCCCCGTCGCCCGAGACCCTTATGCTCACCCAATCCACTTGAGCGGGGCGGATCGAAAACGTGTCGTTCAGTGAGATGTCGATGCCGCCGCCGACCGCCTGGGCGAAATTGGTGTCGCCCTCGCTGCCGGTTTCCTCGTAATAACCTTCATACTCTTCCCAGTATTTCCAGTCCCATGTGGTTTTGGCAAATCCGAGCAGGTAATGGGCGAAAACCCTGACGGTATCTCCTCGATAGCTGACACGGGGGCCGAATAAAATCGGGTAATGCCGGGTTTTTTCTTCCCATCCATATTCATAGGGAAGAGCCGAGGGGATGCCTTCAAACCCGTTGTAGCTTTCGACTCCGGATTCGGTGTTCTGGTAGAACCCGAATTCACCGACAATACCGAAATTGGGATGGACATTGCCTTCCACCGCGGCGATGAATCCCTGGGCGGTCTGCGAGGAAAGGTCCAATTTATCATTGTCCATGGTGTGAATAAGCGAGTATCCGCCGAAGATCTCGAATGCCGGAGCGTCCGCGGCTAGGGCCGGGAGACAAAACAGACTGAACAGCGCAGCAGCGACCAAAAGCTTTTTCATGAACATACCTCCTGTGGTTTATAGTCAAATGTTGATTGTGTAACTGGAAAGTGCCGGGATACTGTTATTGCTCAAACAATTTTCCTACATTTCCATGCGGCTAGGAACTCATAAGGATCTATATCGTTCGTTTAAATCATCCTCGGAATGTATAAGGCTTTCACACGTCCGGTTCCGTGTCAATAGGCACCTGCAGCTTGTTTATTCCTATTAATAGTCTTTTTCCGCGGTGCAATTTTGTCGGGTCAGCCTGCGGGATTTTCCGATACGGCTACATCGAGGGTGCCCTGGCCTTTTCCTTCCATGAAAACTTTATGGGATTTTCAATACAATAGTAAATTTGAAAATGCGTCCCCCTTTGCTGTGGAGCCCCATGCGATTTCGGGTCCCGCCGGCCCTAAGCCGAAATAATCCGCCGGCCTTGTGTGCCGCCCCGGGGCTTGACGCACATCGATTTCCGGAACCGGAAAAGTAGCGCCGTGGTACTTTTTGTGCCCGGTCTCACTATGGGTAATTTTGGATAGGTATCATATATCACATTGATATTATTGGAGATAGAATTTCCGAGATGGAGGATTCCCCCGCGAGTCTCCTGAAAGATTAGCAAAAATTTAACAATCGTTCTTGACATGCGGCGGGTTTGCCTCTACTATTCCCGGGCTTTAATGGAAGTTCGGGGACGGAAACCGGCCCCGAAAATGGCGTGGCGGCAAACTTAACGCCCTCCGGTGAAGCGGGTAAAAACAAAGCATACTTGACTTCTCGGCTTTTTTTACCTAATATAGCGAAATACCTAGATCTTTGATAACTAGATAGTGCGTGTCCAAAACATCCATTCCAAATGTATGACACCAGTACCCCGAATGAGAATTCGGGGATCTTCAATTTAATTGGAGAGTTTGATCCTGGCTCAGAATCAACGCTGGCGGCGTGCCTAACACATGCAAGTCGAACGAGAAAG
>JAFGAO010000010.1 GCA_016933615.1 Acidobacteriota bacterium | reverse complement strand
GGTAGATGAGCGGCTGGAACCGTATCTTTTTTCAGCTATTTCGATCCCCTACTGTAGTAAAATCACCAGTTGAAATTCAACAATAGTTTTCATAATACATGTAATCGGAAGCTGCGACCGGGCATGACAGAGAAGCCAGCCAGAAAAAATGCCGCTTATTCCGCCTATCGGCTCGGTACGGCCGGCTAGCCGGCGCTCGGAGGCGCACTGGCGCTCGCAGGCTGGTACTTTCCATTTATGTTGCCTGTCCTGGCCATCCCTTTGGGAATCGTCATTGCTTTCAAATTGAAAGCGCCCGTGCCGGAGTCGTCGCAGGAGCTGGGCACCTACCTGAGGAATACATGGAAGAATATCAACCAGCGTAGCGTCTGGGGATTGTTTGTGCTGAACATCCTCGCGTTTTTCCTGATCTACAGCGCGTACCTCACGTATCTGCCCATTCTGATGGAGACCCGCTTGGACAGCACGTCCTTCACCATCGGCCTGATCATGTCGCTTGCCTCGGGAACCATGACAATCGTGTCCGCCTCTATCGGGAAGATCCACAGGCTGTTAGACACGCAAAAGATAATCATTATCGGCACCGGTTTCTATTTTGCGTCCATGACGCTTTTTGCCTTCTCCTTCTCTTACTGGTTTATCGTACTGCCTGCCCTTCTTTATTGTTTTGCACAGGGCATGGTCCTTCCCGCCATACAGACGCTCCTTGTGGGACTGGCCCCGATCCAGCAGCGCGCGGCGTTCATGTCTCTTAACAGCATGGTCCTGCGCATCGGGCAGACGGCAGGCCCCTTGGTTATAGGATTCGCCTATGGATTTGGAGGCATTCAATACGCCTTCCTGGGAGGCAGTTTGGTGGCACTGATCATGCTGGGCATCGTTGTAGGGATGGTGCGGAAACAGCCCGGTTAGCCGAAGGTCGGGGCAAAGGAAAGAGCAAAACTGATGGAATGAGAAACATCATCACCGGCAGGAGAACCGGTTTCCCGTCCTCCGTCCAAATCCGCCGGCCGCCGTTAAACTTCATCCTTATGGGGATTTCTATGGTCGACAGAAGCGGGCCTGGATGCCTTCAGGCTGCATACCATACGCTGGGCCTGCTCCAGCCACCGGAGCTTTTCCGACAGCGAAAGGTGCGACAGGCGGCGCCGCTGCAGGGATTCATGCTCCTCCCACCCGCGCTCCCATCGGCGTTCCTTTAGAAGCGCTCCTTTTTCAGATGCATGCTTCATGAATTGCTCCCGCGCAGCTTTCGGAGCTGCGCGATATCTTCCATATCGACCGGACGCCCCGCCTTTTTTTTCATAACGATCAGGTCGTCGAGAGAACAGAATGTCGCCTTGACTCCGGGCGACACCTCCATCTGTAAGTTTCTCGAATACGCATCGGCAAAAACCAGAGGCGGATCGACAAATAAATCGATTTCGGTCGCCGGGTGATCGGGAGAAAAAAGCGAGAAAACCGTGAGTCCTTTTTCCTCGATCCAGCGCCTTCGATGGGCAGGATCGATGAACTTCTCGAAATCGACGGGGGCACGGGGCCGATACTTTAATCCCCGCAGAACCGAAACTGCCGCAGAAAGGTTCTCCGAATCCATGGCCAGCAGCATGTCCACGTCTGCAGTAAAGCGTACATATCCGTGAGCCACGACGGCAAGCCCTCCGGCAATCAGGTATTGCACCCGATTCCTGTTTAATTCACGGACAATTATTTCAACGGAATGCTTTTCCATGGAATCGACTCAGTCGGCATTATATATGAAAAATGCATCCCATCCAATTTGTGAGCGGACCGCGGGGATATATTAATGGTTCATCTATCAATGAAGATCGAATTTCGTTACAATACCTCCACTTCCAGATCTGCTTTTTTGGCGCGTCGAACCGGATGCCGTTATTGAGAGGCAGTGAATATGATCGGAAAAATGCTCACCCATTATGAGATAACCTCCCTGATCGGCAGGGGCGGCATGGGGGAGGTATACCAGGCAAAGGACCGGCGGCTCGGGCGGGATGTGGCCGTCAAGGTGCTGCCGGAAGAGTTTGCGCGGGACGCCGACCGGGTCGCACGCTTCCAGAGGGAAGCCAAGCTGCTGGCTTCATTGAACCATCCTAACATCGCGTCCATCCACGGCCTTGAGGAATCCGACGGAACCAACTTCCTTATCATGGAGCTTGTGGAAGGCGAAACGCTGGCGGACCGGCTGAAAGTGGGACGGATTCCCGCAGAAGAATCATTGAAGCTGGCCCTTCAAATTGCCGAAGCCCTCGAAGCGGCCCACGAAAAGGGCGTCATCCACCGCGACCTGAAACCGGCCAACATAAAGGTAACGCCCAAAGGCAAGGTGAAAGTCCTGGACTTCGGACTGGCCAAGGCCTTTGCCGGAGACCAGGACAGCCTGGATCTGTCGAACTCCCCGACGCTCAGTTACGCCGCCACGCTGCAGGGCGTTATCCTGGGCACGGCCGCCTACATGTCGCCGGAGCAGGCGCGCGGCAAACCGGTCGACAAACGCGCCGACATCTGGGCCTTCGGCTGCGTGCTGTATGAAATGCTGACCGGACGGGCGGCATTTCGGGGAGAGGATGTGACGGATATCCTCGCAGCCGTAGTCAAGCTCGATCCGGACCTCAAGCTGCTTCCTTCAAACATCCACACCGGAGTGCGGGAAACCGTAGCCTGGTGCCTGAATAAAGACCCGAAAAACAGATACCGGGACATCTGGGACGTGAAGCTGGAACTTGAAAAAGTGCTGTCCGACCCGGGCGGCCTCCTGGCAAAGCCGGACGCCGCTGCGGATCCCCGGAAAAAGCTGAAAGCAAGACTGACATGGATTGCGGTTGTCATCCTGGCTGCGGCGGCCTCAGGACTGCTCGTCTGGAATTTCAGGACGCCTGTGCCGCCTTCGGCCGTACGTTTCCAGTACGAACTGCCCGAAGGCCTCCAGTTTTCCAGCACCGTCGATCCGGTTTTGGCCGTGTCCCCCAGCGGGGAAAATATCGCCTTCAGCACCACAGAGGGACTGTATCTGCGCTCCCTGAAGGAAACGGATTCCGGATTGATTAAGGGAACCGCAAAGGATAGCATCGAATATCCTTTCTTCTCGCCCGACGGCCGTTGGATCGGCTACTGGTCCGGGTCGGACTTCGAGTTGAAGAAAATAGCGGTAGACGGCGGCATCCCGGAGGTTTTATGCAAGACGGGCACCTCGTTCGGCGGCGCAAGCTGGAATTCCGGAGACACTATCGTGTTTTCCGATTTGGCAGGCGGCGGCGTTATGCGGATTTCCGCCGGCGGGGGCACGCCGGGATATCTCGTTAAAAAGACCGGGGCTTATCTCTATCCGCAACTTCTGCCGGACGGAAAGACCCTGCTGTTTACTAAAGTAAGCACCGGACAGAATGCCGTCACAGCCCAGATCATGGTACAGCCTCCTGATTCGGAAGAACCCAGGGAATTGTTCGCAGGATATGCAGCCCGATATCTCCCGACCGGGCACATCGTCTATATTGCGGGCGAAGACACTCAAGGAATCAGAGGCCGCTTGTACGCCGTTCCTTTCGATCCGGACAGTCTCAAAGTCACGGGAACTCAGGTTCCGCTGATTGAAGATTTTACTGGACCGCTTACCGTTTCCGACACGGGAACCCTGGTTTACAGAGATGCGGAAACGATGGGTCCGGCAACCGGCCGAAGCCTTGTGTGGGTGGATCGTAAAGGAAAAGATGAGCTTCTTTCAGCACCGCCTAAATTATACAGTAATCCGAAGATTTCTCCCGACGGGACCGGGGTGGTTTTAAACATTCAGGAGACAGGTAGGGGAACAAACATCGGGATCTGGGATCTGGTTCACGGAACCTGGACAGGCCTGACTTTTGAGGGATCCTATAATTTAGCGCCCCTGTGGACCCCAGACAGCAAACGGATTGCCTATTTCAGTTTTAGTTCCCAGGGTATTGTATCGAAAGCAACCGACGGCACCGGGAAGGAATCTTTCTTAGGTTCTCTTCACCAATATGGCAAATATATTTTCCCCTCCTGCTGGTCTCGCGACGGAAAAAACCTGATAGTCATAGAAAGCATCGGGTGGGTCCCAAATCAGTTGGATATCGGGATGCTGTCCATGGAAGGGGAGCAGGATCACAAACCGCTGATGGAGCAGGACTATCTGGAAACACAGCCGAAGATTTCGCCCGACGGGCACTGGATAGCCTATACATCCGAGAAGTCCGGGACCAATGATATTTATATACGTTCCTTCCCGGACGTTGACAAAGGGGTATGGCAGATCTCCACAGAGGGGGGAGACAGCCCCCTGTGGTCGCCGAACGGGGGCGAACTTTTCTTCCGCAACAGGGACGCTGTTATGTCGGTTTCCGTCAAGACCGGCCCCAGTTTCAGCATCGTTGGAACCCCCAGGATTCTTTTTCGGGGAATGTATGTCGGCTTCAAAAACAACGATGCGGGGTCCCCGTGGGACATTAGTTCAGACGGAAAGCGGTTCCTGATGATCAAGCCGCCCGGAACAGTCGGGGAAGGGTCGGTAGAAGGCGATGCCGGCAAAATCAATGTGGTCCTGAATTGGTTTGAAGAGCTCAGGCAGAAAGCACCGCTGCCGTAAGTGGATGCCGCAATTCGCCGGAATGACCGCTGATTCTAGGGAATTTGAGCACCGGGCACACCGGCAGGACAGGGCATAATAAAGTGCGTTCCCAATCCTGACGATCTATTTCCTTAGAAAATATCCATTCTTGGCAACTCAGTATTCGAAAATAATGTCGTCAAAATTGATATGCGCCCATGATACCGTAGCTTCATCCACGGCCCGGATCCGGGCCTTTCGCCCCTTATAGGCGGAAACGTCCCAGACAACCCGTTCCATGCTTTCGTTATTCTCACCCCGGGCCGTAAGAACGGGTTCATCGTTTATCAACAACTGCACTCCTACCTCGGCCCGAGCGCCCCCGCCGACCAGGAAGTTTATTCGCTTCATATCTATGACGAATTCCCCGCTTGTCATGGTGCCCTGCGGTCCGTCCCCCTGGACCGAGCCCGCTCTTTGCCCTTCATGGCCCTGAT
The DNA here is from genome assembly GCA_016933615.1 of Acidobacteriota bacterium. Taxonomy (GTDB): domain Bacteria; phylum Acidobacteriota; class UBA6911; order UBA6911; family UBA6911; genus UBA6911. The sequence continues at coordinate 420 of JAFGAO010000010.1, read as the reverse complement.
ATTTCTCATACGTTCCGATCCAGTATTTTCCCTGGTGCTGCGCGGGCTGGCCGCGGTGGCGGACATAGGGATTGTCGCCCAGCGTAGGCTGAAAATTGAAGGCCTCCCCGGTCGTGGTCCATCCCCGAAGGTCCCCTTCCTCGAAGTCGTTCGTAAACAGCTCCGTGCCGTTGTCATACCCCCGTTGACTCGCCCCGCACGCCGCGAATATCACGACCGATAAAAGGAATGCTGGATACTTCATGCTGTCCCTTCCTTTTTCATTCATGGATGTCTTATGTCGCCGATTTCTCCATTCTACACAAACCGTTCGCCGGTAGTGTACAATCCTTCTGTACGGCTGTTTCCCCCCGGTCGATCGTTCCGCTCATGGTGAAAAAGCCGTGGATCATTCCATCGTAGCCAATGAGTTGAACCGGG
>JAFGAO010000127.1 GCA_016933615.1 Acidobacteriota bacterium | reverse complement strand
TTTCCAGGGGGCAATAATTCGGGGCCCGTGCCCCGAAGGATGGCAACGCTTAATCAATCCCCCAAATATTCCGCCACGAGTCTTTCCAGAAATCGGGGAATGAGTAAGTGTCGCCCCCCTTAGGGGCCCTGGCACCAATTAATTCTTTTCCGGAAATCGGGGAATGCGTAAGTGTCGCCCCCCTTAGGGGCCCTGGCACCAATTATTTGGCCATTCTTTTCATCGATATATCATAGATTGCCCTTGAATTTTCAATACAGCTGGATCAGGGGACATTACCCCAAGTCTTTCCTGGCCGGATCGGAGAACGAGAGCCGGCTTTGGCGCGAAAACTACATCGCCACGTTTTTGGAAAGGGATATCCCCCAGCTGGGCATCACGATCCCTCCAAGAACCTTGCGCCGCTTCTGGATGATGCTCGCCCATTAACACGGCCAGGTCATGAATTATTCCGAAATCGGGCGGGCATTCGGCGTCTCCGACATGACCGTTCGCGGCTACGTGGAAATTCTCGAGGGGACATTTGTTGTCCGCGTTCTTCAGCCGTTTTTCAGCAATACCTCGAAACGGCTGGTGAAAAATCCCAAAATTTATATCCGGGACAGCGGATTGTTCCACACCCTGATGTCGATTGAAAACGAGGAGCAAATGACCTCCCACCCCAAGCTGGGCGCATCATGGGAAGGCTTCGCCCTCGAGGAGACGTTGAGTGTGTTGCGAAAAGGAAGCGAGGAAGTCTTTTTCTGGTCCACGCACTCCGGGGCGGAGATCGACCTATTCTTTCAATCAAAAGGGAAAAACTTCGGGATCGAATTCAAATTCGCGGATGCCCCTATTCTGACAAAATCAATGAAATCGGCTCAGGCCGATTTGAAACTGGCCGGATTATATGTCGTCTATCCGGGGCGGGATGCCTATCCGATCAGCGAAGGCATCCAGGCCCTTCCGCTGGCGCACTTTGAGAAGGAATTTGAATCCGCGCTCTAATCCCCGGATCGACTTATAATACCGCCAAGATTCGTCAGCCGGTCAGACTCCGAGGAGGAGGAGATCGAGGAAATGGAGGAAGAACTCCCGGCCCCAAAGATTCAGGGATTCCTGCTCCCGGAGGGGAAGGAACCGTTCGACATCCCGGCGAGCGGCCGGCCAATCGATCCCGGCGATCTTGTTCCTCAAGGCCTCTTCCATCCAACCAAGATCGACGTTGATTTTCCGGCCGGCCCAGGGGCCCTGCTGGTCGAGGCAACGGTTGAGGAGCGACATGTCCGGAACGATCTTCTTATTGATATACCAGGTAAAATCGTACCAGTCCCGCCCTTTCACGTATGTTCGACAGAGCATCGCGCCGATCTTCATGGCGAAGCCGGATTCGAGGCTTTGCGTCGTGACGGCCGCGATTTGGGGAAAGGCGAGATAGCGCGTTTCGAATCTTGACCCGGGCGGGGGATTGACATCGACTTCGAGCTTCACCTTGATAAGCTTCCGAGGATCCCTGGGATATGGCAGGATGGAGGCGGGGTCCCCGCCGAAGGAATCCGTCCGGAGGAACGCCTTCTTGACCGCCGTTTTATCGTCGCCCTTGAACGGAACGCTGTAATCGAACCCTTCGGCTTTACCGTCCCTGGCGACCTGCTCCAGGTATTCCCGCCAGCTGAAGTCCGGGTTCGGCTGTTTCAAAAAAAAGTCCAGGTCCTCCGAGAAACGATTCATCCCATAAATAAGGCGAAGACACGTTCCGCCGTGAAAAACCGCCTGGGCTTTCGAGAAAAGCCCGGCGCGAGAGAGGGTCGCCAGAATCCCCTGCTGGACGATTTCCTGCAGAACGTTCTCCTGGTCGAGGGCGCTCGCAATTGGATACTCATCGAGCTTTTCCGCAAGGGCTTGAAGAATCATTTTCCGATCTCCCGAGCGAGCTTCCGAAGGTAATCTATCGTACGGCGGCTGCGGATGCTCGCACATACTTCTTCCAGACCGTCCCAGTCCGCGTTTTCCAAATCCTCCCGCTCGATCCGCATGGAATCGGTCAGGAAGGCCGGGCCGTCTTTCATCCAGCTGACGTCTTTTTTCGTGTAGACGAGGTCGGCAATCGCCCGCAGGGGGGTTGCGATGAAGACCCAGCTCCGGCCGTCGATTTTAAGCGCCCGGACGCCGGCCCGCGGATTTTCCGCCGGAACCCGGATGAAACTGAAAACGCCGACCGGAGTATGGAACACGCGGCTTCGCGAGGAGGTGGCGCTGCCGACTTGATAAACCGCTTCCGGGATGAGGCCGTGATAGGCCAGGGCCGACTCGAAGCTTACATGGGACGGGGAGTGCAGGGCCGCGGCGATGACGAAGGAATGGAGATGTGTTTTTCGAAATTCCAGGGCGAGCAGGAAAAGGCCCGGCTTGAGCCGGATGACCTCGCCCGAGGCGACGGCTCGATGGACGAGGACTTTCCGGGCCGCCTCCGAATGCGCGGGGAAAAGATTCCGGACGACCGTCTCATCGAAAAGCCCCCCTGGGGGAGCGAGACGGAAAACGGATTCCGTAACGGACTGCATTATGCATTTAGGTTACATTATTCGTAACCTATTTGCAAATATCGACCGGCGCCTACCTCGGAAAAAACTGGCCGATTTTGGAAATCCGCTTCCATAAAAGCGAAAAAAGCGAGGGCTTCCCGCCGTTTTTGATCCAGGAACGGCGGTTCTCGGTGATCATCTTGGCCGTGTTGGCCGGGCCCGGCCGGCTGTTGCCGTCCCAGCGCATGTTGACCATCACCTCGGGGATATGGAGCGAGGAAACGCGCCGGAAATAGAGAAACCGGAGCATCAGCTCATAGTC
>JAFGAO010000126.1 GCA_016933615.1 Acidobacteriota bacterium | reverse complement strand
GCGAAGGAAACGGGATACGGAACTGCGGAAACGGCCGACGCAGAATCCGGGCCGGCGGCGGAAAAGGCTAGGACCCGGAAGACAAAGTCCCGCAAGACGGCAGGAAAATCGACAAAATCCGAAAAGGCCCAAAACGGCAAAACGAGCAGCGAACCGTTTGAAACCTCGGCGCAACGGGAGAACGCGGAAAAGGAACCGGCCCGTGAAGCCGGGGAGATTTCCGGGGGATTCAGAGCAGAACCGGATACCGGGGAAAAACCGGGAACCGGTCCCCGGACGGGAACCGAAGCGGCTGCGGAGAAAGCTCCCGCAAAAAGAAAGAGGAAAACAACCCCCGCAAAGGCCGCTCGAACCCGCAAAACCTCGTCGCAGAAAGCAAAAACCCCGCCGCGGGAGGATGCACAACAAGAAGAAACCGGCGAGAAAGAATCCGGATGGCAATAAAGGATTAAATCCTTTCTATTGCGATCTCCTGCCGATCAGTACCAGCATGTTTTTCGATTTGTTGATTTTTTCGGGATCCTGGCCGTTTTCTATATATTTCGTAAGCAATTCCCTGGCCCGCGCATCCATATCCTTATCCGAATAATCGATATAATACAGCTCGCCGAGGATAAAATGCGCCTCCAGGTTCCGGGGGTTCTCCAGAATGATTCTCTCCAGGACGATTTTGGCGAACCCGGGATTGTTGTTTTTCGTTCTTTCCACAATGTCCATCAGGACTTGATCCGGGCTTTTATCCCCGCGCGTTCTGGGATCGGTCAGGGCGTCCAAAGCCTGGTCGTACATCTTGGTTTCGAGGTAGAATTGCGCCAGGTTGTTCATATAATTGACGATTTCGCTCTCGGGAGCCAGATCGACCGCCTTTTTGAAGGCCTTTTCCGCAGCTTCGCCCTGCTCGAGTTCAGCCTGCGCTTTCCCGATCTGCAGCCATACCGGCGCCTGCTTGTCCTCCTTCAACAGGCCGATGGCCTGCTCGAATTTCTCAAGCGCTCCGGCCGCGTTCCCCAACTTCAGAAGACCGGTTCCGTCATTCAGTGCCGCCTGGGCTTTCTCGATTGCCGCATTCTCCATCCTGGCCGATATCTGCCGTTCAAGAGTGATGTAGTCTTCTTCCCCGGGCTTGAGTTCCATCGCTTTTTCGACCGAAACCATGGCCTTTTCCAGCTCTCCGGCATAAGTCAGGGCGATGGCCATCCGGTAATGGACATCCGGATTATTCGGATCCTTCTCGAGAATTTCGGAATACAGCGCGACAGCCACGTCGTACTGTTTCTGCTTGAGCGCCAGCTCCGCCTTATATTCAGGCACGGCATCGATAAGCTTGCGGGCATTGTCCTGAAACTCTTTCTGCTGCGCCGGGCCGGGCTTCCCTGCAACCGCCGGCAGCGACGCGAACATTCCGGCCAGCTTTTCGGCTTTCTGCAGGTTTTCTATCGCCTTGTCGAACTGCGTCATCTGAAAATAATAGGAGCCCAGGATGAAAATCGCCTGAACATTGGAAGGATCCAGTGTTACCGACTGCAGAAGCATTTTTTCAGCTTCGGCCGCGTTGTTGGCCTGTGCGGCCTGAACTCCGAGAGCCATTGCATCCGCCGACTTCTGAATCCGTGCAGGATCTTCGAAATAGAGAAGGGTCTCCTGATCTCCGGGCCTTAAATTCAGGGTGACGGTCTCCCGGGAGGAGCGGACGGTCAGATATTCGTAAAAAGCCGGTGCATAGTCCTTCTTGCGTCCTACGACACGGTAGACGCCGTCGTTGATTTTGTCCAGCTCGGCGATTCCCCCGTCGTTGGATTTCTTATCCCTTGCCTTCGTATTGTCTAGTTCAAGGACCTCCACTTTCACGCCTTTCAGCGGACTCCCGGACTCGTCGACGCACGTGGCTACAACCGTCCCGTTCTGGGGATAAGCCGGTGTGGACCCAAAAAGGGAAAACAATGCAAAACAAATAAATATCGGGGCGCAGAATTCTTTCTTCATATCCATTCTCAAAAAACGGGCCCGCAACCCCGGCTTTTTGCCCATCGCACCGGATCGGGACCTGAAAAAATAAAACATCCAGCCTGCTTTGCCGGTATGCCCGGGTCAGGCTGCCTTCTCCTTACACAATCTGTTCCGGCCTCTACCGAAAAACCCCATAAGATTGACATATCTCGTAGGGGTCATGCAACCGCGAATGAAAATATGCCTATTTCCTCAAATAGCGACCGGATTCATATTCCGGTTTTCCCCTCAACCCGCGCTTATTCATACCCTGTTCCGCCGAAGCATCGGCTTGGAAACACCGCGCTGGAGAATTGAGTTTCAGGGAACCCGGACGACGGCTTTGGCGATCCCCGTATTGCCGTCCCGGTCGCTGGCCCGGATCCCGATGACATGCTCGCCTGTTGAAAGAACGGGAGTGGAAACCGAATACGTTTCCCGGTCCGAGTCGGCGATCCCGTCCTCAGGGAAAACGAGATTCCAGCCCCCCCCGTCGACCGAGAATTCCGCGGTCGCGATGATTCCGACCGCCACCCGGGCATCGAAGGACACCTCCACCTTTGCACCTCTTGCTTCGCTTGCCTTTATTTCTATCTGCGGAGGAGCGTTGGCGATCACAAACGGACGCGAAACAAGCTCCCCGATCAGGAAATCGTCGAACGGATTTGAGGGAGCATCGCTTGCCACTACCTTGAGGCGATAGACGCCGTCAGGGAGTGACGCGGCAACCAGCGTGTAGAAAGTGTCGGAATATTTCTCTTCCAGAAGTTTCCAGTCGGTTTCGGATTCTCCCTTGAAGTACAGGGAATACTCCAAAGAATCTTCGTTATCGTCCGCAGCCTTCCACAAAAACGACTGCGCTCCGGGTTGAAGCACCTGCCGTGGATCGGGTTTCGGGATGCCGCTCTCCCGCTCCCTGGGCGAGTTCAGAGAACGCCCGTCCGGAGTCTTTGTCGGTACGACCAGGGCGGTTCCGCCCAAGGCCAGGGAAGGCTGCCTCTGGAATTCGATCCCGTAGGGGAGCACTTCGATGCTCGTGATCCGGGGCCTGAGATTCTGCTGCAGATACGCGATCCGGACCTGATCCAGGAGACCGAAAGGAGCCGACGCCACGGGACCGCCCTGCAGCTTTACCGCGGCTTTCCATTGCAGGAACCGTGCCTTCGGGCTGTCGATCTGCTGGCCGGAGGAGGCGTAGGGCCGGCTCCACTCGCTCCAGGAATTGTCAATCGTATCCGTGTTGCCCGTTCGCGTCGAAAACTCGATGCCGGCTGCGCCGGGCTCCGTCACACGCCAGGATATTTTCCCCCAGGATGCCGTGCTTTTGGCGTCCAGTATTCCGGATTCGAAAACGCCCGTCCCGGATGCCGCGTTCCGGAGCCTGTAGAGCCTGCCCTGGTTGCTGCCTGCGGCGTAAACGGTATCCCCGTCCTGCAGGAGCCGTGTCAGATGCTCCTCCGGCGCGTCGGTAACAACCGTAACCTGCCCGGCGCCGTCGATCGATAACAGCCGCCCTTTGGGTCCCGTCGCCAGCAGCAGGCTTCCGTCTCCGCGCACAACGGAATCGTAGACCATGCGCGATCCGGATTCGTAAACCGTTTCCGGGCCCCTGTCCCTGGAAATCGCATAGACGGCGGACCGGATTCCTTCCGCACCCAAACCGCTCCCCGGCGCGGAAACCGTCGAAACCGCATTATCCGAAACGGGAGAATCCGTCTTCGATCCGGTCCGCAACGCAGCGGCGGAGGAAGCCGGGTTGTTTCCGGCAACGGCCTCGGGAAGGACGGCTCTTGTGCCTGTTCCCGAAGCGGAGGACGCGACGGCGAAAACATTCCCGAGGGAATCGAATGCTACGGAGCGCACCTCCTCCATGGCGGTGTCCATCAGCGTAAAACCTTTGCCCTCGGGATTGATTTCGATCACCAGGCCCGCGGGGGACGTCCCCGCAACCAGGTTCCCGTTTCCGTCGCGGGCAAGGCACATGACATGCATGTCGCTGCTCGCGAAAAAAGTGGATCCGGCGCCGCCCGGATCCACTTTGTAGACCACCCCGCCGCCGCCAGTGCCGATGTAAAGGTTTCCGGCATCGTCAAAAATCATGGACCAGATGTACTTTTCTTCGGAATTGAAAAATACCGTCGCCTGACCGGGACCGGCCACCCGGTAGACCTTTCCATCCGGAGAGGTGCCCGCGTAAAGGCTGTCGTCCGGACCGACCGCCAGGGCAAACACGCTGATTTCTTCAGACTGGAAGTACAGAGTCTCTTCGCCCTGCGGATCAATCCTGAAGACCTTCCCGTCGTCGCCCGTGCCGACATAGAGGTTCCCGAGCCTGTCCCGGGCCATTGAAAATATGTAGGGCTGGCCGGTGTCGAAAAACATATCGAACGCGGGAGAAAGAAAAAGCTTGCCGTCCGGCGCAATGGACATCCGGTCCAGGCTCCCTTCCAGCAGATCGGCCTGGGTGAAATTTTCCCAGAACCGGGGCGTCACGGCCGGCGCGTCCAACGACGGCAAGAGCAGAAAGATCAGTACGGCAAATCCTCTATATCCCATCATGAACTCCCTATCAGGGATGGATCCGGATCGTCAGCATTTTCGATCCGGCTGCAAGGTAATCCGTCCGGGGCAACTCGTATTCCTGGAAAGCTGAAATTCCTATCGGGATTACCGCCCCGACTCTGCGTTCCGAGCCCAGTATGGAAAGCACCGAGGGGGGCAACCCCGGCAGGCCTTCCCCTTTGACCACCGCTCCCGGCTCCCGGCGAAACAGCCGGACGTAAAGATGGTCGTTTTTTCGCAGGTTGTTGATCAGCCGGATGAGGTGCGGGAGATTGCGCGGAACCAGGACGGCGTCTTCGGGCTGGTCGTCCATCGACATCAGCGTCGTTCCGTCCGCAACCAGAAGATGCAGCGGGCCCGGTGTTATATTGGACGGTATCTGCAGGGGATACACATTCTGTACCGTATCCCCGTTCGCCTTTTTGCAGGTGATTTCAAGCTCCAGTGCATCCCCGGCTCTGGCTTCGGTACGGTTCAGCCTGATGGAATCGAGCAGGGCGGACCGGTCGCTTTCCTGCACCGTAATCGTGAGATCGATGCCCTCGATGTTCAAATTCTTATAGCCGAAAGCCAGGAGGTAATTGACCGGGATGGCGGCGGAGAGGGAAACAGCATCCGCGACGCCGCCGTCGGAAGAAAACCGGTTGTAAACTTCGACAGGCTGTTCATTTTTCACCCGGACCTGCCCCCGGACATCGATCGTCACAACGCCCTGGCCCCTTTCGGAAACCGCGATGGAATTGTAGACGGCCAGATCCACCAGAAGAGGCGTGAGAAGACGGTCCTGCACCATTTCGTATTCGAATTCCTTATTGCGTCTCCGGCTGGTTTTTATCCCCACCTTCAGGGGCACCATCGGGGTCTTCGTGCCCAGAAGCCCGAAAATGCCCGAGCCCCGGTCCTGCCGGATGGAGCCGACGGCTTCACCCATTTCCAGAATTTTGAAGGAGCTCTGGATGCTTGGAAAGATGTACATGGTCCTGGCCTTATGCACGGGCAGATCGGTGAAACCCAAATCCAGCAGGCTGTGGCCGAACGCATAGATCCTGTCGCCGTCCACATGGGTCACCGTGCCTCCCGCCGAGACCTCCAGATCTCCCCGGATCAACGGAATGACGATGCTGGAACCGGGCTGCAGGGGCGGCTGTTCCGGCTCCGGCGCGGAACCGGCGGGATCGCCCTCACGCATCCGGCCGACCCCCTGCTGGATCGACAGTCCCATAGCCTGGAATCTGGGCTGAAACAGCCGGAGGGTTTTGGCGTCGAACCCGCCCAGGCCGAGAGGCGTGGCGATCGGAACCAGGGTATGGCTTTGCGGGCTCCGGGAGCCGGGCCCCGTTTCGCCGCTGCCGGGAAGAGCCCCAGGTCTTCCGGATAAATTCCGGATGGCGCCGTTCGGGATCCGGCTCAGAGGCATTAGGGATTGAGCAATGACGTCCACCTGCGTATCCAGGTTGAATTCAATCTCCGGGATTGTGCTCTCTTCAAAGGAATGGACCATTTCTATAATCGGGGTGATGCCGCAAACAGCCTCTTTGGCATAGGGATACGTAAACGCGACGGCACCCAGCAGCTTGCCCTCTATGAAAACCGGGCTTCCGCTCATTCCTTCAAAAACGCCGGTCCGCTCCAGCAGATCCCCGCTGAGCCGCGCAAGAACGGCATTCGTTCCGGCTTCGAGGCCGCGTAAGACTCCGAGAATTTCCACCTGGAAATCTTCGGGGCTGCTGCCCCGGAAACAGGTTCTGCCGACACCCTTCATGCCGGGCTGCAGGTCGGCGACCTGGAAGAACTCCATGTCCGCCCGCAGGCCCGGCGCCGGAAGAAGTGCACACAGAAACACGGCCCAAAGGACCGAGGACTTTTTTCGGATCATCCCTGAAACCTCTCGAAAGGATTGATTATAACAGATTCGCGGATGCGGCCGCTCCCCGCCCGAATGCCTCCGCAGCGCCGTCCGGCAAACGAACGCTCGTCCCCACTCCCGAGTCAATCAATTCCCTGCCCGGCGATTGGTTCAAAAACCGGAGCCGCAGTAAATCACTGCCCGGCTATCGCAGCTTTTGCGCCAGCCTGGCGACGCTGACTCCCAGCATGCGGGATTCCTCCATGGCCGACATGTCGATCCCGCCCCCGACGCCCGTCAAAACATCGCCTATTTCCCTCCCATAGCCGATAGCGCCGCCGGCCACGATCATACCCTGGGCGATGCAGAAGGAATAGATCAGGGAACGGGTCTGGATCGCCCCGACCCTCCGGGTCACCACCAGAGCCCCCGCGGCCTTGCCCTTGAGCGCCCGGCGCTGGAGCAGGGCGAACATGCGGTCCATGATGGCTTTTCCCTGCGCGCTTACGCTGCCGAAATAAACCGGGGTGCCGAAAATGACGCCGTCGGCGCCGTCGAGCATTCCGTACAGCTGCTGCATATCGTCCCGGATTGCGCAGCTTCCCGTTTCGAAACAGGTGCCGCAGGCATCGCAGGGCGCCACGTCCTTTTCCGACGCGCGAAAGATTTCCGTCGCGCAGCCTTCCTTCGCCGCCGCATCCAGGGCCTGATGCATCAGTATTTCGGTGTTCCCGTTTTTTCGGGGACTGCAGGTAATGCCGAGTATTTTCATTGTGTGCCTCCGTGATCCCGGCGACCCGTCCGTCGACGGCCGCAACAGTTCAATGTAGCAGAAACACGGCTCAATCCGGAATGAATGATTGAATCCGGCGACAACCTATCGGAAGCACCCCGATGGTATCCCGATGGAGAGTTGTAAGTGAAATTGCGGTTGCAAGCGGCAACGCCGTATGGCGCGGCCTTGGCTCACCCCACAAGGCGGGGCTCATGGTTTGGACTATCAGTGTCTCAATCGGGGTGGGTATCGGAATCGATCGCAAAGTGGAGAATCTGTTTTTACAAACGCATATGCAAATCCTTCGATGCCGATAGCGATACCGACCCCGAGCACGCTCCTGCCGTCAAAATTCGCCGGAACGGCTGAGCCTTTCAATTTCCTCTCAGGCTTATTCTCTCCGCATCTATCGTGAAGGTATTGTTACCGGCGCCGTGTTCCCAGAAACCGGGGCCCGCAGGCATACCGATGGCGGTTGCGGCCGGGATTTTCGGGCCGTCTTCCGGAGAAGGCAGATCGAAGGCGGCGCCGATCTCAAAGCGGGTGTCGTCCAGGGCGCGATACCAATACGGCTGCCCCGTTATGCGGTCCGTCTTGCGTTCAATGTAGGTTTCCGGGCTTGTATCGCAATCGGACAGGGACCGCGGCAGGACGCCCTTGTTTTTATAGTACAGCTGCACGCGACCGCTGATATTCGCCAGGTCGCCGATGCGCCGGTTGTCCTGCGCATACAGCCGGGCTTTTATGGGACTTCCCGCAGTCCAGAACCCGAAACCGATAATCCCCGCAACGGCCGCGACCAGAACAGCGCAGGCAATCCTGCCGCGTCTTCCCGGCTGGTATTCCGCGGCAGGCGACAGCTCGTCACGGCGCAGATCCCGCAGATAATGCAGGAAAACAATGCCTGCCAGAGCGGCGACCACTAGGACCTTAAATCCGAAACGGAGAGTCAGGTCCCCCGACAGGAAACGAACGATCAGAGATATCAGATCTGCAACAATGGACGCGGATGCCGCAAACAGCGTCAGGTAGGTCAGCCAGCGGCGCACCGGCGATATCCTCTGGCCCGGATTCCTCCGGGTCTCCCGCGAGATCACGCCGTTCATCAGCAGAAAAATCGGGAACGATACAACCACCGAAGCTACCCCGTAACGCAGAGAAGCGATCCATCGCGACGCTGTTTCCCCGGGATTCGGCAGATAAATATTGATCAGGTCAAACAGCACCGAGCCCAGTCCGAAAGCCGTCGTATACAGTGCGGAGAAAAGCATCAGGAACAGGAACGCTTCCTTTGCGGAGCCCGATACCCTCTTTCTCGGAACCGGCAGCGGCAGATCACAGTCCACGAAAGCATCCAGTGCGGTCCGGATCTCCTTGGATGTCCATCCGGCTTTTAAAAGCCCCCGCGATATCTCCTCTCTCGACACCCCGCGACGCAGGGCTTCCTGCACAAAGTCATTTATTTGGGAATTCATGGTCCGGCTCCATTCTTAGGGCTCGCGCAAAAATGGAAACTTATTTTTGAGCGAACCCTTAATTTTGATTGAAATATTGGCCCGCACGGCTCCTCCAGCGATCGGTATAGCGATATGCACACCCCGTGCCGGCCGTGCGTTCGATCAAATATCTGAATCCACATTACTTAACAAGCAGGGACCTTTCCGGTTTATTTTAATATAGACATAAAATGGACCCCTAGTATACGTTTGTTGCATGAAAAGAACACTCTCCGCCGAGAACCGCCGTTTCTTTCATCTGCTTTCGGCGGCGGCGACGACCAATCCCTTCAGCGACGAGTACGTGGATTTGCAGTTGCAGATTGCGGACTGCGACGCCTCCGTCCCCGCCGACGGTCGCCTCGAGAGGATTGTGGCCAGAGTCGCCCAGAAAGTGCGCGACCTGGAAGCGGAAAACCGTGCCGACATCCACTACCCGATGAGCGAAGACCGCGAACTGCTGCGGCGGGCGTTCCTGTTTGACGCCTACCACCGGTTCCTGCCGCTGCTCGACCGGCACATCGGGGACCAGTCCAAGGCCGGCGACAAACCGCTCCCGGTTCCGTTTTACGGGGAGGTGTTCACGCAATTATGCGGCAAAGGCTTCTCGGCCGACGAGGCGCGCTTTTACCTGGCTGTTTTTTACCAGATATGCCGCGCTTTCTTTTTCATAGACCGCAGCCTCGTCGGCCGTTGCGAATCGATGAAAAAACTGCGCCGGCATCTCTGGAACAACGTATTTACCAGCGACATACGCCTTTACGAACGCTATTTCTGGAGCCGCATGGAGGATTTTTCAACCATGCTACTCGGGGAGACAGGCACCGGGAAAGGCGCCGCGGCGGCGGCCATCGGGCGGTCGGGATTCATCCCCTTCGACGAAAAACGGGGCGCGTTTGTCGAAAGCTTTACCGGAGGCTACCAGGCGCTGAACCTGTCGCAGTTTCCCGAAACCCTGATCGAATCGGAACTGTTCGGGCACCGCAAAGGCGCGTTTACCGGCGCCGTGGAAGCTCACGAGGGGATCTTTGCGCGCTCGAGCGCCTGCGGCTCCATTTTCCTCGACGAGATCGGGGACGTGGGCGAACCGGTCCAGATCAAACTCCTGCACGTGCTCCAGGACCGAAGCTTTACTCCATTAGGCAGCCACGAGAAGCGCCGTTTTCGCGGAAGGATTATCGCCGCCACCAACAGGTCGCTCGACGGCCTGCGCGCGAGCGGCCGGTTCCGGGACGATTTCTTCTACCGGCTCTGCTCGGACGTTGTGCAGGTTCCGTCCCTCAGGCAGCGCATCCGGGAGAACCCGGCTGAAATGGACGAACTCCTCTCGCTCATCGTCTTCAGGATTGCGGGGGAAACGTCCCCCGCAATTCTGAACAAGATCCGCCGCGGGATTGCGGAGTCCCCGGGGGCCGACTACGCCTGGCCCGGAAATGTCCGCGAACTCGAACAGGCCGTGCGCAGGATTCTGCTGACCGGCGCCTATCAAGGAGACAAGCGGGTTTCGGCACCCGACCTGCAGGCGCAACTGCATTCAGGGATTGAAACAGGGTCGCTCGACGCCGAATCGCTTCTGGCGGGCTACTGTGAACTTCTGTACCGGCGCCACGGCACCTATGAAGAAGTGGCGCGCCGCACACGACTCGACCGCCGCACCGCAAAGGCGAATATTCAGAAATATAAAGAAAAACGCGAGTCGCTGTAGGGGCGAACCTTGTGTT
>JAFGAO010000125.1 GCA_016933615.1 Acidobacteriota bacterium | reverse complement strand
CGAATGACTTGATCACGATTCATGGCTTTATTTTAATATGATATCCCAATACATAGTACTCATTTCCTTGAAATGGCATTGTTTTCGGATTTAACAAGAGCCAATACCTCTAGCGGATATCAGAGTGCGCAGGTTTTTCAGTCATCAATTCAGGATAAATTGCCGTTAGGTTTTTTTGAAGCGGGTCGAAAACGAAAAGTCACATTTCCGGTAACGGTGATACGGGAGAGCGAGTTTTAGAGACTCTTCAGCTGGGATTGGACCACTTTTTATTCGATAACTCCCTCCCAGGACCTCGACCTATATGCTGTCTGGAATATCTTTAGTAAAGCTGGAGGCTATTATAGGGGATAAATCCAATGTCGGAAGCGAAAAAAGAAGACCTAAGCCTGGCTGGGTTTAGCCCTGAATCCCAGGCTTGAGATGGGAAATACACGAAAACATGATTTTTGCCCGATTTTGTAAGTCCGCCATAACGTTGAACAATTTCACATGGGCATATAGTGGCGTATACTTCCATTGAGAATTCTGTGAGATGCTTTGCGCCACTGGATTCCTTTTGTCGCAGGAACACAATCCCAGCCTATACAATAACGGTTGTAGAAGCCGCCCCGGGTTAGGGTACGAAAAGGGGAGGCTTCCGTTTTGTGACGGGATTCAGGTAGTGAAAGGGCAGATCCCTGATTTCAGGGAAAGGCGTGTCGATAATACCTTTTGAGTTGTCTTCGATGCGCGTCCATCCCGCCCTGTAGTCCGCGGTCCAGGTGTAATCCAGATCCATCGTCCGGAACTTCCAGGCGCCGTTTTCCAGAATCGTGGAGGTTTCGTAGACGCCGGCCAGCCAGAAGCCGCTCTTGCCCGATGCCCCCCCCAGCTGGAAGAGGCGCACCCTCATCTTTGCACTCAGGCCGTCGGGCGCGACGTGAATGACCGGCTGGATCAGCTGATGGGCCGTGAAGAAATCCTTCGACTTTTCGCCCGGATAGCGGCTTTTGAGGGATTTGCGGATATTTTCCCGGCCGGTTTCAACCCCAATGGAGGACAGGTCTCTCCGCGCATCGAGTGCGAACAGGTCGGCCGTCTCGTCCCACAGGAACTCGTCCAGGTAATAGCCGTAGGCGCCGGCCAAATTCTCGGATGCACTGTAGGCTAGGGATATCTTCAAGAGGCGCTCTGTTTCGGCAATCCTGCTTGCAAGTTCTTCAACTGTGGCTGCGGCCGGCAGTGTATCTGAGGACGCTTTCCCCAATTGCGGGATTGCCGGGTCGCCGATAATTGCTGTTCCATCCGGGGGATACCGGGGCGGATTCCCAGTCGCCGGGTTCGTGAAGTGAAAAGCGGGGATCTGGAAATCGGGGAAGCTCCTGTACGTTTCGGCCGGCGGCCGGTCCGGGGGAAAATCCCGGCTCGGTCCGGGCTCGGCGTTGGCGTCTTTGGCCCATCCCCTGTCGTAATCGGTCGAAAGCCTTGGATAAAGGCGCATGGACGCGATTTTCCAAGCGCCGTTTTCCCGGGTGTATTCGTTTTCGAAAATATTCTCGCCCAGCCGTCCGCTTTCTCCGGGGACTCCCGACATTACGAATTCCGTGCCCCGGGCTCTGGCGGTCCATCCATCCGGGGCTACGCTGACAATTATTTGGAGCTGGATATGTTCGTTCAGTTCGCCGCGGCGCAATCCCTGAGGACCATACTGTTCGAGGGCGCTGCGAATGCTTTTCCTCCCCGCGTAGATGCCGCGTGAGCCCAGATGCAGGGTGCCGTCGCCGGCAAACAGGTCCGCGACGTCGTCCCACATCTTGCGGTCGGTGTAGTATCCGTAAATGTTTTGCAGGTTTGTTACGGCGTCTTCATCGTTCAGGCGCCGGGCGCGCTCCGTGAGTTCTCCGAGCCGCTTGCTCAGTTCGGTCAGCGAAAGCGGAGACCCTGAAGGCGGAAGACTGTCCGTTATGTCGGGTACCGGATTTCCGGCTCCGGCGGGGGTGTAATGGATCGGCGCGGTTTCGCCGTCGACCGTCCAGCCGGGCTGTTCGTAGTTACCCCTGTATTGGGAATAGTAATGCAGGTCCCGGATCTTCCAGATGCCGCCTTCGCCGGTGTATTTGTTTTCGTATACTCCACCGGCCCAGAGCGCCGATTCCCCGTACGTTCCCATCATGGCCAGGACGCGCCAGCGTCCATGAGCGGTATATCCGTCTTCTTCCAGGGTTACGACCGGCTGGAGCATGAAGTGCGCGTAAAGCCGTCCGCCGTCCAATCCCAGTTTCCCATGCCCGACCTCTTCGAGGAACAGCTTGCGAATCCCCTCTTTGCCGAGTTCTCCGGATGGATAATGGCCGGTTCCGCCGTCGTCGAAGAGATCGGCGAAATCATGCCACAGGCCCATTTCGGAGTAATGGCCGTAGGCGAACTGCAGGCGTTTGACGGCCCGGACGGCTTCGGCATTGCGGATTCCCGTTTCGAGCCGTGCGATGCGCGTTTGAAGTTCGCCCGGAGTCGCGGTGTTGTCTTTCGAAACGGTGCAGGCAAAAAAGGAGGCAAGAAGGGCCAGGGCGGGGATTTGGATTCTCATGGCTCCGTTATTTTACTATAGAACCAGTAAGGATAGTCGTATTCAAGCCATCGCCCGATCACTTATCGGCCGGGAGCCCTGTCAGGCTGCGGGCTGGTCTTCCGCCTTAATGGCGGTGCCGTAGGCAAGCAGTTCGGCGGCTCCACCCATAATGACGGATGTGGAAAAGCGCATGCCTACGATGGCATTGGCGCCGAGCATCTCGGCTTCCTGCTTCATGCGGTCCAGGGCCTGTTCCCGCGCCTCGGCCATAAGCTTCGTGTATTCGAAAATCTCTCCACCTACCAGGCTTTTAAGCCCGGCCATTATGTCCCGCCCAAGATGGCGGGCGCGTATGGTGTTGCCGCGGACGAGGCCGAAATTCTGTGTAATCCGTTTTCCCGGTATAGTTTCCGTCGTATAGATGATCATCTTTTTATCTCCCGATAAGGATCTTTCCCGTAGCTCTTCACCCGCTCCAGAATGACCAGAAGAAGCAGTATCAAAAAGCCGATTCCAATGGCCGCTATCGGAACCTTGCCCCAGAAATTTTCTTTACCGCTTGTAAAAAATTGGAACAGCGCATAGCAGATTAACGCAGCATACCCCGCAACAATTAGAAAAATCCCGCCGATGCGGGCGAGTCGGCTGAAGGGATTGCGCCAGAGACGGCGCAGGATTTCGTCGGATGGTTCTTCGAAAGAAACCGCTTCCAGTTTGCCGGATGTGTCACGCAGCCGTTCATATTCTTCGCGGCATCCGGCACAACGCACCAAATGCTCATTGATTTCCACCGTTTCCTGTGGATTCAGTTCCCGGTCCAGTAAACCCACCAGCAGACCCCGGTATTTTTCACAGTTATTCATGGTGTTCCCCCTTCGTTCCGTTGAGATCAGGCTTGCTGCGCCTCAGGTATTCCTCCCTGAATGCTTTTCGCGCATGAAACAGTCTGCTCATGACCGTACCCCGTGGAACGCCCAGAAGCCGGGCTATTTCTTCGTAACAGTTTCCCAGGATATATTTGAGGCTCAGTATTTCCCTGGCTTCCGCATCCAGACTGTTCAGTGCCAGATGCACCGCCGCCGCTTCCTCCTTCCGGGACAGGATTGATTCCGGACCGGCCGTAGTGCCGGCAACCCGCCCTGCCATTCGGTTTTCACCGGCATGGTTCAGGATTGTCCTCTGCCGGCTCAACATATTCAGGCAGCAGTTGCGCAGGATCCGGTAAAACCAGGGGTAAAAACAGTCCAGGGATACCAGATTGGGGATGGACGTGAATGCCCTGCGGAAGGATTCCTGGCACGCGTCGGCAGCATCCTCCCGGTTTCCCATCAGCGCGAATGCGTGAAAAAAGGCCTCCCTGCGGTATTTTTTTACCAGGAACTCGAACCCCGCGGGATCCCGGTGCCTGAGGCATAATCTGATAGCCTTCGCTTCATCCATGCTTGTTTCCTTTCCCGCTTACAATAAACAGGCAGCTCGAGAAAGTATTCAAAAAAGCCGATAAAAAAGTTTCATGACCGGTTGGCGTGCTATTCCTTCCTTCCCATTTCCGCAGGAATACCGGCCTGAAATTGTATGATGGGCCTTGAATTTTTCTTGCAAAATTATCAGAATAATGGTTTTTTGAGCCTGTACGGGTGTTACGCACCTGTAATACTATCAAGGAGGGAGCTTATGAAGAAGTTACTGGCGATGGCAGGAATTCTTTGCTGCCTGGTTTTTGCTTTCGGCGCCTGCAGCAGCGACACAGGTACTGAGAACGAGATAGATGAAGCTATGGACGCGGCCGAAGAGGAAGCCGGGTCGCTTATGGACCAGGCGGAGGAAACGGCCGGTGAGGCCATGGACGCAGCCGAGGACATGGCCGACGAAGCCAGGGAAATCGTGGAGTAAATTGCCGATCGGCCGTTCATGCAGCAATGTATATAGTACTAAGTAGCCGGGGTCCCGCGAGGGGAAACCTTTCGCGGACCTTTTTATAACGGAAAAGAGGGTTGCCGGCCTTTATAACGGGCCGGTAGCCCCGGAGTCCCGGGGAAAGCCGCTGCAATACCCGGAAAGAAACATCTCCGGTCCTGCGGGAAAATGAGCCCTGCGCCGGGGCTTTCAACAGAGAGGGTCCTCGGCGTCAAAAAGGCCCTTTCGCACGTCCCCGTATTTTTCAAAGCTTTCAATCCAGCCCCTGACCCGGCTGACGCCGGAAGCCCTTTCGAAGGCGCGCACAATCTCCTGCACCGGAATGTCCGCGAACGTTCCGTGGAACTCCAGATACTCCATGAATTTTTTTCTGTCCGCATTGTAAGGCTGGAACATGGAATCCTCGCGGCCGTCGAATTCCAGAGGGGCGACGCCGTGCCTTTCGCACAGCTCCCGGTTAAAAGCCGGAGTCGCTTTCACCCACCGGCCGTCCAGGAAGAACTCCGTGTAGCCGTGATATTTAAATATGTCCGTTCCGATGAATTCCAGCAGTTGCCGCGTCGCAAGGTGATTGCGCACGGTGGCGAATCCGGCGCGGGCGGGGATCCCGGCGGCGCGCGCCGCGGCGCAAAGAAGGGACACCTTCTGGATGCAGAACCCCCTCCCTGCCCTTAAAACATTGCTTGCCCGGTAATGTTCGGGTTTGTAAAAAGGGTAGTAGGGATCGTAGCGGATGCCGTCGCGCACCGCGTAGTAGAGGCTTGCGGCCCTGTCGGCCGCATTGCCGGCGCCCGCAGACTTTTCTGCCGAAAAAGCCCGTATGTCGGGATGATCGCTGTCGATGATATCGGTGGCTTCCAGATACCGAACGAGCGGGTCCATCCTTGCCTCCCCTGCCGTCGCCGCGCCGGGACACCGGAACCCTGGGGGACCGGGCTTTTTCAAGAGCGCGCTTCCGTCTGACGGATCCTGTTCCCGATTCGCAGGGACAAAAGGCTGCCCGCCGTCAACAGCCCGAATACAAATCCGACCCAGATCCCTTCAGGCCCGAGCCCCAGTGGGAACGCGCAGATATAACTGACCGGCAACCCGACAATGATATAGGAAAAGCCCGCGATGAACATGGGGATTTTCACATCGGCGAAGCCGCGCAGAATGCCCAGGCAGACCACCTGCAGCCCGTCAAACAGCTGAAACAGCGCCGCCACCGCCAGCAGGGAAGCGGCCTGGGCGATGACCCCGGGATCGCCGGTGAAGATTCGGGGCAGCCGGTCCCGGAATAAAAAAAAGCAGAGGCCGCATAGGCCCATGTAGAACAGCACCAGGTGCAGGGCGGAATAACTGACGCGCCGCATGCTTTGGAAATCGCGGGTTCCTAACTGAAAGCTGACCCGGATGGTTGTCGCCATGGCCACCCCGTTGGCGGCCATAAAGGTGAAGGAGGCCAGCCCGATGGCTACCTCGTGCGCCGCCAGGGGGGCATGTCCCATCCATCCCATCATGACGGCGCTGGCGGCAAAGGCGGATACCTCCAGGACCAGCTGCACGGCTATGGGCAGCCCGATTCCTGCAATCCGGGCGATCTCGTGAAGCGCGGGCGGCACCGTTCGCATCAGGGAAAAGTAATATCGTATGGGTTTGAGGGTCATGAACACGGCGTAGAGCATCAGGGGCATGGCCGTTCTCGAAAGGATTGTGGCGTATCCTGCGCCCAGAAGCCCGAGTTCGGGGAACCCGAATTTTCCGAATATCAGGGTGTAGTTCAGAAACACGTTGATCAGGTTGGACGCCAAGGTGGCCGCCATGGCGGCAAACGTGTTTCCCAGGCCTTCTCCGGCCTGTTTCAGGAAGCTGAACAGCAGAAGCGGGATCAGGGCGACAACGAGGGTTTTATAATACGGAACCGCCAGGCGGACGACCTCGCCGGTCTGCCCCATGGCGGGCATGATCCAGACTACGGACCATGAAACAAGAGCGAGCAGCGGGATCAGGAATGCAGAAAGGACCCACCCGCTTTTAAGGATGACCGCCGCCAGGCGGTCATCTTTGGCGCCGCGGGCGTGCCCGATCAGGGGCGTGATGCCCATGAACATGCCCATTCCCAGCAGCATCACGACGATGTAGATGTTGTTGGCGAAGGAAGCCGCCGCCAGTTCGGCCGTGCCGTAATGCCCGATCATGGCGTTGTCGATCAGCTGCACACTCATCTGTCCGGCCTGGGTCAGCACCAGCGGCACGCCCAGTTTCAGCAGCCCGCGGTAGTAGGGTAGATGGCTCCGGATCATAGGTTCCCCATTATGGCGGCGCGGCGCGATCCGCCGCAAGCCTCGACCGGCGGCGGTGCGGTCTCCGCCTCCCGCGCCGCAATGTCCCCGGGAGGCGTCGATGCCGCCGAAGGATGCGGGCGGAAAGACGCGTCCGCGAATGTGTCCATAAAATACCGTATTCTATGTTTGATTTCGCCGCGCCGGGGTGATAATTACAGTACATCCCGCAACAAAGACGAAAAGGAAATCGACATGAACCGGCATAAACTCTTTCTCTGCGCCTTTTTATCCCTGGCCTGGGCAATGACCCCGGGCTGTAAAAAAACCGTTCAGAAGGTGGAACCGTCCCTTTTTGAAAACATCATAAGCGCCCACACCTCGGGCGTGATCTCGCGCGAGAGCGCGGTCCGGGTCCGATTCGCGGATGCTGTCGCCGGAAGCGGCCGCTTCAACGTCGCGCTCGAGCGGTCCCCCTTCTCCTTCGAGCCCCGGATCAGCGGGATCGCTCTCTGGGTGGACGCCCGCACTCTCGAATTCCGGCCCGACGGCAGGCTTCCCGGAGACGTCCGGTATGCGGCCCGGCTGAAGCTTTCGGACCTCATGGCCGCGGATCCGGGCAGGGAAATATTCCAGTTTGAATTCACGACCGTGCGGCAGTCTTTTGAAATTTCCTTCAAAGGTCTCGAAAGCGCCGCGGAAGGAGAAACCGGAATGCAGGTGCTCGGCGGGGATATCGTGACCGCCGACGTCGAGGACGGCTCGGCTGTCGAAAGGCTGATTGCCGCGACCCAGCAGGGAAAGAGCCTGGCCGTCTCATGGGAGCACGGCGCCAACAGGCGCAGCCATTTTTTCACGGTAGAGGGGATCGAACGGGGGGAGGGCCCTTCGACCGTGACGGTCCGCTGGAACGGCGGCCCCATAGGGGTCGACAAGCGGGGCGAACAGGCCGTCGCCGTGCCGGGGCTCGGCACCTTTTCGGTGCTTCAGGCCCGGGCGGTTCAGGCTGAGGAGGAATATGTGGAAATCCGCTTCAGCGATCCCGTGGACCTGCGCCAGGACCTCGGCGGCCTGATACAGATCGACGGGCGCAGCGATCTCCGGTTGGCCCGGGAGCTGAACGTCGTCCGCGCCTACAGTTCCTCCCCGTGGACCGGGACATGCACCGTGACCGTCAACCCCGGGATCCGCAACGCCCGGGGCGTCTCTCTTCCGGAGGGGAAAGTCCTGGAAGTCGCCTTCCGCGAGATCCTTCCCGAGGTCCGTTTTACGGGCAAAGGCGTTATCCTGCCCACCAGCCGCGGACTCACCATCCCGATCGAGACCAACAACCTGAGCGCGGTCGTCGTCAAGGCCATCCGCGTTTACGAAAAGAACATCCCTCAGTTTCTCCAGGTCAACACCCTCGAGGAGGACAATGAACTCCATCGCGTCGGGCGCGTGGTTTGGGAAAAAACCATCCCCCTGGGATACACGCCGGACAAGAAGAACCGCTGGATCCGCTACGGGTTGGACGTGTCGCCCCTTATCGAGGAAGACCCGGCGGGATTGTACCGGATCCATGTCTCTTTCCGGCGGCCGCATGTCGTTTACAAATGCGGCGATTCCGCCCTTCCGGAAAGCTCTCCCGAAAGCGGCCTTTCTTCGCAGTCGTGGGACGAGGAGCAGGAGAGCAGCTACTGGGACAGCTGGGAATCCGCGTTTGAATACCGCGACTACTACCGCAACCGGAACAATCCCTGCCACCCGGCCTATTATCAGGAATATTACGACCACAACGTCAACATATACCGCAACGTCATGGTCTCAGACCTCGGGCTGATAGCGAAGAGGGGCAACGACGGCTCCATTTTCGTCGCCGTCACCGATTTGAAGTCCACCCAGCCCCTGGCGGGCGTCGACATATCCCTCTTCGACTACCAGAACCAGGTTCTGGCCGACGACCGGACGACCGGTGAAGGCACCGCGTTGCTGCATCCGGAAGGGAAACCCTACCTGCTTGTGGCGCGCCACGGGCGGCAGGCGGGCTATCTCAGGCTGGATGACGGTTCCTCGCTGTCCGTCAGCCAGTTCGACGTTTCGGGCGCGACGGTCGCGAAGGGTCTCAAAGGGTTTATCTACGGAGAACGCGGCGTATGGCGCCCCGGCGATCCCATGCACCTCACGTTCATCCTGCTCAATACGGACACGCCCCTTCCGGACGACTACCCGGTCCGGCTGGAACTGAGAAATCCCCGGGGGCAGCTGGTGAAGACCATAAACAGAAAGGAATCCCTGAACGGATTTTATGCCTTCGATCTCCGCACCGATCCGGACGCGCCGACGGGCAACTGGAGAGCCCTGATCAAGGCGGGGGGAGCGGAATTCAGCAAGACCCTCAAGGTCGAGACCGTGATGCCCAACCGTTTGAAGATCAGCCTGGATTTCGGGAAGGACGTCCAAAGCCTCAGGAGCGGGATGATCTCGGGGAACCTGTCCGCGTCCTGGCTTCACGGAGCCGTCGCGCGGAACCTGAAGGCGGATATCGAGCTGACCCTCAGCGCCTCCGGCACCCGGTTCTCCGGATACGAGGAATATTCCTTCGACGACCCGGCCGGGAGTTTCGAGCCGGAAAGCCGCAAGATCCTGGAAGGGACCCTGGATGAAACCGGTAAGACGCCGTTTTCATCCGCAATCAGAGTGGATCATGTTTCCCCGGGAACACTGAGCGCCGCGTTCACGACGCGGGTTTTCGAACAGGGAGGCGCCTTCAGCACGGACCGGATGATTCTCCCCTACCATCCCTTCGACCGCTACATGGGGGTCCGGACCCCCAAGGGGGACAAGGCCCGGGGAATGCTTCTGACCGACACCAGGCACCCTGTGCAGATCGTGGCCCTGGATCCGGACGGCAGGCCGGTACAGGGGAGCCGGGCCAGGGTGGAGGTCTACAAGATACGGTGGCGCTGGTGGTGGGAAAAGGGCGCCGAGTCCCTCGCGGACTATATAGGGACCCGGCAGTACCGCCCGATTCAGTCCGGGACCCTGGAACTTGCCGACGGGTCGGGCCTGTGGGAATTCGAGGTCAAATACCCGGACTGGGGCCGCTACCTCATCCGGGTTTCCGACGAAGACGGGAAGCACGTGACGGGCAGGATCGTCTATGTCGACTGGCCCGGCTGGGCCGGGCGCGCCCGGAAGGACATTCCCGGAGGGGCCGCCGCCCTGAGTTTTTCTTCCGACAGGGAGGAATATGCAGTGGGCGAAAGCGTCGTTCTCACCATCCCCACCGGCAGAAAAGGACGCGGCCTGATCTCGCTGGAAAACGGGTCCCGGGTGCTCGAAAGCGCCTGGTTCGAAGCCGGGGCCGAGGAAACCCGGTACGAATTCAAAGCCGCCGCGGAAATGGCGCCCAACATTTACGCGCACGTCACCCTCCTGCAGCCGCACATGGAGGCGGGCAACGACCTGCCCATCCGCATGTACGGGGTGATCCCCGTAAAAGTGCTGGATCCCGGAACCCGGCTGGATCCCGTCATAGAAGCCGCGGAGGTGTTCAAGCCCGAACAGGAGGCGCAGATAAAGATCCGCGAGAAAAACGGGAAACCGATGACTTACACGGTGGCCGTCGTAGACGAAGGCCTCCTGGATCTTACCCGTTTTTCCACGCCCGATCCCTGGTCCCATTTTTACCAGAGAGAGGCTTTGGGGGTGAAAACCTGGGATTTATTCGACCTCGTGGCCGGAGCCTTCGGCGGCGATCTCGAACGGCTGCTGGCCATAGGAGGCGGGCAGGATGCCGGCCCGACAGGCCAGAAAAAGGCCGACCGTTTCCCGCCGCTGGTGCGTTTTCTGGGCCCGTTTGAACTGGGGGGCGGGGAAACGAATGTCCATAAGGTGCCCATCCCGCAGTATGTGGGATCGGTCCGGATAATGGCCGTAGCCGGCCGGGACCGGGCTTTCGGCTCTTCGGACACGGCCGTCTTCGTGCGCAATCCCCTCATGATACTGGGCACGCTGCCGCGCGTCCTGGGTCCGGAGGAGGAGGTGAATCTCCCGGTGACGGTGTTCGCCCTCGAAGACAGGGTGAAAGAGGTTTCCGTCGTCGTGAAAGCCGAGGGGCCGGTGTCGGTCGTGGGAGCCGGGGAGAAGAAAGTGGCGTTTTCCGGCCCCGGGGAAGACCTGGTCGCTTTCAGCCTGAAAGCCCTTCCCCAAACCGGGGTGGCGGCCGTCGCCCTGGATGCTTCAGGGGCGGGGGAGAGAGCCGGCCAGAGGATCGAGTTCGATATCCGCATGCCGGCCTACGAAGTGACCGAGGTGCTCAGCCGGACCCTGGCTCCCGGGGAAGCCTGGAACCGGGAGGCGGCGTTCAGCGGGATGCCCGGGACCAACGAGGCGGTGCTCGAGATCTCGCGCATCCCGCCCATCGATCTCGGGCGCCGGCTGCGCTTCCTGGTCCTCTATCCGCACGGCTGCGTGGAGCAGGTGACCTCTTCGGTTTTCCCCCAGCTTTATCTTTCGAAGTTCATGGAGCTGCCGCCTGAGAGGCAGGATGAGATTCAGAAAAACGTCAACGCCGGGATCGACCGCCTGCGGGTGTTCCAGTCGGTCAACGGCGGATTTTCCTACTGGCCCGGAAATGAAGATGCCCACGAATGGGCGTCCAGTTATGCGGGCCACTTCCTGGTCGAGGCGCAGAAAGCGGGGTATCTGATTCCGCCAGGAGTCCTCGACCAGTGGGAGAAGTACCAGAAGGGCAAAGCGCTCGCCTGGACCCGGGGCGAATACCGTTCGGACCTGATACAGGCCTACAGGCTTTACACGCTGGCGCTTACAGGCGCCGCCGAGCCGGGGGCCATGAACCGCCTCAAAGAGATGCCCGGGCTCGCCGACGACGCCCGCTGGCGCCTGGCCGCGGCCTTCCGGCTGGCGGGTCAGCCTGAGGCGGCGCGGCAGATGATAGCGGGCCTGACGACCGAGGTGCCCGGTTACCGGGAGCTGTCCGGCACTTTCGGGTCCTCCCTCAGGGACAAGGCCATGGTCCTCGAGACGCTGGGGATTATGGGCATGATGGAGAAAGGATTCCCCCTGGCGCAGGAAATATCCGATACCCTGAGCAGCGAAAGGTGGCTGAGCACGCAGGCCACGGCGTATGCCCTGATTGCCATGGCCCGGATCTCGGCCGCCGAGGCCGGAGAAATCCAGTTTGCCTACTCCTGGCGGGAGGAAGCGGAAAAATCCATGAAATCCGGACTGCCGATCGTTCAAACGCCTCTTGCGGCGGGCAGTCTTGCCGGCGGGGTCCTCAAGGTTCGAAACAGCGGGCCCGTCACATTTTACGCCCGGCTGATCCAGCGGGGGGTGCCCCGGCCCGGAACGGAGAAAGGCTTCCAGAACGACCTGGCCCTCGATGTCCGGTATTACACGCTCGACGGGAAAGCCCTGGATCCGGCGGCCCTGGAACAGGGGACGGATTTTATCGCCGAGGTCAAGGTGTCCAATACCGGGTTCCGGGGGGAGTACAGGGAGGTGGCTCTCTCCCACCTGGTTCCGTCCGGATGGGAGATACGGAACCTGAGAATGGCGCCCACGGGGCTTGTCCAAGACTCGGATTCCGACTACCAGGATGTCCGGGATGACCGCGTGTACACGTATTTCAGCCTTCGCCAGGGTGAGAGCAGGACGTTCCACCTGCTGCTGAACGCAAGCTACCTGGGGAAGTACTACCTCCCGTCCATCCGGGCCGAAGCCATGTATGACGACACCATCAGCGCCCTGGTGCCCGGCCGATGGATCACGGTAACAAGACCAGGGGCGCCCCGGTAACTTGTGGGGCGAACCTCGTGTTCGCCCCCGTACGAATGTCTCGGTGAAGGTACATGTAGGGGCGAACCTTGTGTTCGCCCACGTACGAAAGTGGCGGTGAAGGTACATGTAGGGGCGAACCTTGTGTT
>JAFGAO010000124.1 GCA_016933615.1 Acidobacteriota bacterium | reverse complement strand
CGGATCCGCCGGGTCCGCCGGATCCGCCAGCTCCACTTCGAATTCGATTGCCGTCTCGTAAACCTCCCCGTTCTTGGTTGCCGGCAGGAAAACCCAGCTGTTGGCAATGCCGTCGAGCGCCCTCTGTTCCAGACTGCGGTCCCCACTCTTCACTATCTTCAGGTTTTGGATGCCGCCGTTTTTGGTGATCAGGCAGGAAACCCGCACTTTTCTTTTGTCCTCCGGAACCCTGGATCCCTCGGGAAGTAAAATCTCCGGGCTCTCGATGGCTTTAGGCGGATGGACTCCGTCCGAAGTCACCAGTTCCTTCCAGTCCTCGTCCCAGGCCGCGGTCCCGTCGGCGGTTTTAACCGAGCCCATTTTCGCTATATAAGCCTCCGCGAGCATCCGGTTCACATCGGGACTGTCCAGATCCAGTGTCTCAATTTTACGGGCCAGCTCCTCGAAGCGGATTTTTTCCACAGGTTCCATATAAAGCCTCTGGGACCCGATGCGCACGCTCAGCTCCTCGATCCGTTCTTGTTCCTGGAACAGCCCGACGACCTTGAGGCCTGCGAAGGAGTGCCCCCGCAGCAATAGGGACGCCGAGTACTTCTGCATCTCCCCCAGGGTATTTTCGAACTCCAGTTCGTAGACCTGACCGGCGTAATGGCGCCCGGACCCTCCCCTGTAAATGAAATCCGCGGGCTCGACAACGATGACGAAATCGGAGAGATTTATAAAGTTGACGACGAACGCGTGTTCGGTCGCCAGTTCCGCCGTAATGATATAGCTGGAATCCACAAACGCGAACGACTTCGGATTTCCGGCCCCGTGCATCGCGGGAACCGCCGGCAGGACCGAAAGAAAAGCGCTTCCCAGGAAAACTGCGATTGCGCTGCGACTCGTAAAACGCGGCATGATTCTTTGCCTTTCAGGGCCTTCGGCGCCCCGGCCGGTGCCGGGGAAAACCGGATTGCGTTGCAGAGCCCATTATACCGTTTCAAAACGCGCCCGGCCCGCATTTCTCGCCGGCCCGAAAATTCACCCGGAATCCCGTTGCGGGTTCGGGGTGCTTTGCTGGTCCGGCGCGCCGCCGGCCATTTGCAATGGGTACGTTTCAGCAGGGGAGCCGTTTCCATTCCGGCTCATGCCCTGTCGTCGAGGCTCAATCGGCTCTTCAGATAGTCGATCACCTCAACCGGGGTCGGATCCGTGTTGTTGAGATACGAAAGGTACAGGCTTACGAAATCGCCCAGATATATCAGGGACATCACCCGCGCCAGCAGCGATTCGCCTTCGCTCCACGCTTCACGGATCGCCCCGGCGCGTCCGGAGAGGATCTCTTCGGTAAGCCGGAACCGCCTCTGGACCTGCGGGTGATCGCCCTTGTCGCGCAGCAGCAGAACGCCGATATTTTTAAGAGCTTCCGGAGGATGCAGCCACCCTACGAGCTCGTTGTGATTCATCTCGGGCAGAATGTGATGGAACGCGAGGTTTTTGGCGTTTTCCTCGATCTGCGAACGCCAACGGAAAGCCGTCGCTTCGAGGATCGCGCTCGATCCGTAGACGGCGACAATTTTGCCGTGGAGGGATTTTGCAATTGATTTGGCCGGATTCCTTGATTCCGGGTTCCTCCGGCCGTAACGGTCCCGTAATTCGGCGAGAACGCCGAGCGTTTCGTCGACGGCCTCCGTCATGTCCGGAATCAACCCGAGCGCCTGAAGGGCGGACAGGAGCATGAATAAAGAGTGGCCCAGCGCGGCCCTCGGGGGGAGCCCCTTGGGAAGCGCTAAAACGGGATGCCCGCCTTCTCCGGCCAGGGCCCCGAGCTTCCCGCCGGAAGTAATGCAGACAACGGCGGCTCCGGCCTCGACGGCCTGGCGATAGGCGCTGAGGGTCTCTTCGGTGTTTCCGGAATAGCTGGAGGCGAACACGAGCGTGGAGGCGTCGACAAACGGCGGCAGTTCATAATCGCGGTTGACCCAGAATGGCTTTTTCAGGTCCCTTCCCGCCACGGACCGCGCCAGGTCCCCTCCGATTGCGGATCCGCCAAGGCCGGTCACGACGATGGAATGCACCGCAGCGGCCGACGCAAGGGAAAGCTTCCTCCCTGCGGCGACCGTCTCCTCAATCTGCTCGGGAAGCTTTTCAATGAGCGCGTGCATTGCACCGGGATCGGCGGACATCCACCGATCCGGCTGGTCGAGAACCGACATAATTCCTCCTGGTCAGATTTGTAATAGATCCAAGCATTGTGCGCGGAATTCGACGACATCAATCGGTTTCGTGAAAAACAGGTCCGCTCCCGTTTCCAGGATGCGCTCCCTCACGTTCGGGCTGTGGTCCCCCGAAATGGCCACGATCCGGATACTCCGGGTGTCGGGATTGGATTTCAGTTTCCGGCAGACTACGTAACCGTTCATGCCGGGCATCAGCAGGTCGAGTATCAGCAGGTCGGGCTTGCGCCCGCCTATCGCCAGCAGAGCCTCCACGCCGCTCTGCGCCTTTGCCACCTCCACGACGGCATCTCCGGAACCCATCAAATCCCCGATCATGTCCAGGATATCGGGCTCGTCATCCACGATCATGACCAGGGGCGGGTTCACGGCCAGCTCCGCGGGAACCGGCATCCCGAACTTTTTCAAAAAGGCGACCAGATCCCCGCGCTCGACACGCCTGTGCCCCCCGGGTGTCCGGAAAGCCCTCAGCTTTTTTTCCTTGACCCAATTCTGGACCGTTGTGGGGTTGACCCCGCACATCCGGCTGATCTTGAATGTCGTGTAAAAAGATTTTTCGGACATTGTGGTCTATAAATTCCGTGCGCGCCGGGCGTCAGGATCCGGGCACCGGTGCGTTCACTGCAGTGGATGATCCCCCGATTGTCGAACCTTGGCAACAACAAGGGTCATATCATCGCTCCTTTCCTCCGCCGATGTCCAGGAAAGTACCTGCTCGGCTATCAAGGCCCTCAAACCGTCCGCACCGAGTTCCCGGTTGCCCCGGACCAGCTGGATTATACGATTTTCCCCGAACTCTTCGCCATACTCGTTTTCGCTTTCCACGACGCCGTCCGTATAGGCGACAAGGATTCCCCCGGCGTTCATTTTCAGGGTATCCTGATCGTAGTGCGAGTCTGGGAAAATTCCTATAACAGTCCCTCCCGTCCCCAGCCGCCGGACATGCTCCCCTTCGAAGTAAAGAGGCGGATTGTGCCCCGCGTTGCAGTAGGTCAGCGTGCGGGCCGCATCGTTGTAAACAGCGTAAAACAGGGTGGCGAACTTGTTGTCGGCGGTGAATTCGTACATCTGGCGATTCATGCTTTGCATGATTTCAGCCACGGCCCTTTCGCCGGTCCAATCTCCGCTGTGACGGGAATTCATGGAATTGCTTCTCAGCGTGGCTTGAAGATTTGCCATAAGCAGGGCCGCCGAGATTCCTTTCCCGCAGATATCGCCGACGGCCAGTCCCAGCTCCCCGGAATCGAGGGACAGGTAGTCGTAATAATCGCCGCTGACGGTGCGGGCGGGCAGGCACATGCCGGAAACTTCCAGGGATTTCATTCGCGGAGAACGCTTCGGGAACAGCCGCTCCTGCACCTCCTTGGCTATTTCCAGTTCCCGCTCCATCCTTTCCTTGAGTACGCGTTCCCGGACCAGCTGTTGAATGTATTCGGTCATCTGGTTGAAGGAAGCGGCCAGGGTCCCCAGCTGGTCCCGCGACTGGACCACGATTCTGTGCCCGAAATCGCCGCGCTTTACGAATTCCGTGCCCTGGTCCAGGTTGTTCACGGCGGCGGTGATCGACTGCGTCAGTTTGATGCCGATTATGATCGAGACAATCTCCACAACAAGGAAGAACCCAAAAATAAACTGCAGAACAAGCAGGATCCTTTTCCCGATCGAGCCTTCCGACCGGAATGCGTTGCCGAGCAGTTTGGCAAAAGAAGGCTCCACGAGGAGAACGCCCGGTTTGAAGGATTCCCGCTCGATCCCCTCGTTCCAGGAAACCGGAAACAGCGGGAAAAACCATCCGGACCACGCCGGTTTTGAACCGGCATCGAAATTGATGGTGGAATCGGTGATCCTGTCCCGCGGCACGTCGATATTCTGGAACAGGAGATTCAGGCGCGGGATCTCGGCCCGGTCGGTCAGCAGCACATCGAGGCCCAGGGCCGCTTTCAGCCTGTTGAGAAAGAAGCGATCCAGAGGCACGGAAACCTCAATGCGGAAATCGAGGTCCGACATGAATTCAGAGGACACAAAACTCCGGATAAAAACGCTTCCTTCATACAATTCCGGCTGCAGATCCTCCACGACCAGGTTGCTGAAAGAACCCCCCTCGACCCACGACGGCATGCGGTAAGAATCAATCAGGCCCGTGTTTCTGCCACCGTTTGCGTACGTCACCGCCTGTCCGGAGGCGGGATCCGTGAAATGCAGGAGAATGATGGACGACGGATAGGAGTTTAGAAGAAACCCGGCATCGGAATCCAGGGTTTCCCTGAGCAGCGCCGCGGAGATTTCGGCTCCCGTGGAAATCCCCTCGAGCCTGTCTCTCAGGGAAAGTGTGTATGCGTGTATCTGTGCGGAATGGATGCCGATCTGGTTGCCGATCAGGTAGTAACTCAACTGGTAGTAGAAAAGCAGGCCTGCAAACCAGAAAATGGCAACCACCGTCAGGACCGGGATCGCTCCGATGAAGATGTTGGCCAGCACCAGGCGACGCTTGATTTTCCACAGCAGGCGGATCCTCAAGGCCTTCCATATTTTCCGGATATAGTAAACGGCCGGGAGCGCCAAAAGCAGCAGGCACAGGTTGTAAAACAAGGTCCGATAGGATGGCGGATCCTGCGGATGTGGAGCCGGGAAAAATAATTTCGACACCAATACCAGGACAAGCACCAGTGTGAAAAATCCCATTCGTGATTTCGGGATGAATCGAGTCACGCTCTGCTCCGCAGGGAAAAACCGAAAACAAACTTTCGGAACGGAAAAAAGAACAGGTCGACGCAAAGATCAATCAATGCCGCCGACGGAGCCTTCCAAGCAGCTCACTCGGATTCCGGGCGTTTCGGGCTCAAAGGCCTGCTTCCATATATACGGAGAAACACCGCCTTTTCCATCCTGAAAATACGTTCGGCCGCATCCTTGAGATCCTCTTCAAAAACAGACTCCAGCTTCGTCGGGTGCGACCGGTAAGCCCCTATCTCTTCTCCCGCCAGGGCATTGCGCGAAACTTCCACGATCTGCGCCAGGGGGGACTGCTGTCGGATGAGGAAAGCCCCGGCGGCGCTATTGACGGCCGAGCGGAAGTCCCGGTAGGGAATGGGATTGTCGACGATCAGCCGGAATTCGTTTTCCATGGCATCCAGAATGTCCGTTTCACGTTCCTGGCCCGTCACAGCATATGCGAGAAAACTGCCGCCGCGCAACCTCGGTGTATAGGATACGCCTATTTTCCGGGTCGCTCCCAACCTATCGCGGATCGCCCGCGCCATCCTGCCCGCATTTCCGAAGTAGCTCTCGAGAACCTCCGCGGTGTGGCGGTCGATGTCCGCCAGGGGCGGCGCCTGGAATGCGATCGATACCAAGCTCGCGCTTCCGTCCCGTGTCCTTTCGATCGTTTCCTTTCTTTCCAGGGGTGCGGCAAAATCGCCGGGCAATTCGGTTTCCTGAAAGCGGGATCCGCTGAAATCGCGCACGAAATAGGAGGCCAGGCTCGTTCCCTCCGTGTCTCCGACGATGACAACCAAGGGTTTCCGGTTCCTCACAAAGCGGTCGTACCACTCGTTGACGGCATCCAATGTTATACTCCGGACGCTTTCTTCGGATCCCGTTGCCGAAGTGGAATAGGAAAATCCTTTAAAAAGCTCCGGATTGACCGAATCCCCGACCATCTTTCCCCATCCCTGGAACCGCCCGCGCTCCGCTTCGAGCAGCTGTTTCTGGCGCTCGAGGTTTTCCCGGCTCAATACCGGCGTTTTGATGGACTCCGTCAAAAGGCGGAAGCCCTCCCCGAAATTCTTGGAAATAATGGAAAAGTAGAACCCGAAAAAATCATCCGCGACGACGGGTTGCACCTGCCCCCCGTACACCTCCATCTGGCGGTGAAACCGGGCGGCGCTTCTCTTTTCCGAGCCCTGGAGCAGCATCCGGACCAGCAGTCCCGTAATCCCGGCGTTGTTTCCGGTCTCCGCGAGCCTTCCTCCGGGGAAAAACAGACCCATGTGAATCAGGGGCGCCGTGTGGTCTTCCCGGATGTAAATCTCCGGACCGCGCAGGACGGAAGCGATTTTGTAGGGATATTGGATCGGGCTGAACTTGAAATCGCTTCCGCTTTCCGGCACTTCGACGGCGAGAACGGTCTCCTTTTCCCTCAGGGCTTCCTCCTGGTCGGCCGACGGCCCCAGCAGCGCTTCAAACGTGTTTCTTATGGAGTCGACCGTCCTGCTGTCGCCGTCCAGGGCGACAGGCAGGTATTCGATCAGCGAACATCGGTTCAGATTGAGATACCTGGCCGCAACCCGCCTCACCTCCTCGGCGCGGACATTCCGGAGTTCAGAGATATAGCGGTCCAGCCGTTTCCAGTCGCCCAGGGAGTCGAATTGCGCCAGCGCGCGCGCCCTGCCCGAAACGGTTTCGATCCGGCTTCTGTAGGCGCGCTCCAGCTGAGCCCAGGCCCGCTCCATATCGACGGCGGCCGGAGCCTTTCTTTTGATCAGCTCCAGCTCCGTCAGGACGGCTATCTCGCTCCGGTCTATATCTTCCGTTTCAGCCGTGACCTCTATCGTCAGGTAGCCGAATCCGGGGCCCGCCGACAGATCGGCGCTCCCGTTCAGGATCACCCCTTTGCCGTCGCGCAACCTTGCCGGCAGAACCGACCCTTCTCCCAGCCCCAGGAGAGCGCTCAGGACCTCCATCGCGGGATAATCCGAGGAGCCGGCCCTGGGAGCATGAAAACCGAACAGCAAAAGAGGCGCGGCCGTATTCCCCTGAATCTTCCTGTATCGGAAACCGTTTTGGGAACTCTCGATCGAACCCGCGGGCTGCGCGCCGCCGGATGGCTTCCAATCCCCGTAGAGGCGCACAGCCTCGTCTAGGACCTCACCGGCGCGGACATCCCCGGAAACGGCCAGCATCATTCTTTCCGGCCCGTACATCCGGCGGTAAAAACCTTTCAGCTCCTCCGGGGATGCCGGTCCCGGAGCACCCCCTAAAACGGAGCTCCATTGCGCCGCCTTTATGGACCCGAGCCCCAGTTCCCGCAGCGACTCCCGCGCAAATAAAGCCGCGTCTTCCAAACGCGCCTCCGCTTCCTCCCGGAGCAGCCGGCTTTCGACTTCCACCGTTTCCGGGTCGAAGGAGGCATCGGCAAGCGCTCTGGACTGCAACTCCAGGGCTTTGCGCCATTGGGGCGACGGCACGTTGATTTCAAAACAGGTATGCGCGTAATCGGTAAAATTCGAGGGGAAGGCTCCCATCAGGCGCAAATTCGCGTGAAGCGTCCCCTCGGCCCCATCCGTTCCGGAGCGGCCTACAGCGGCGGCAAGAAGCCTCGCCATGCCGGGACTGCCGGGCGGCTCGTCGAGCATGCCCGCCCGGACGTACATCTGCAGGGACACGACAGGATGGCTCTGGTGTTCATTGACCAGGACGGTCATGCCGTTTCTCAAAACCGCCTTGGTTACATAGGGGGTTTCATCCAGGAATTTCACCTGTCCGCGATAGGGATCCCTGTCGTCCTCTGCAGCCGAATGCATGCAAAGGCATGGCGGCAAACAGAGAAAAACCAGCAATAGAAACGCGCATGCAGATACGAACCGAAATCTGATTGCCATGTTCCTGAATATCCCAAGACAAATGCAAATCAGTACACGGTCTATCATAGCATTGGCAATCTCTACTTGAGAAAACCGGAAGGGGATAAA
The DNA here is from genome assembly GCA_016933615.1 of Acidobacteriota bacterium. Lineage (GTDB taxonomy): Bacteria > Acidobacteriota > UBA6911 > UBA6911 > UBA6911 > UBA6911. The sequence continues at coordinate 196 of JAFGAO010000124.1, read as the reverse complement.
AATTAACTTTTTGCGGCGTTTTTCCCTAAAGGCGGATTTCAGGGCGTTTTGCCGAGAAACGGCCTTGAACCGGCCACGGGTTCTGCGCTATCATTCAGCGCCTCATATAAAGGTGGGGTCGTAGTTCAGTTGGTTAGAACGCCGGCCTGTCACGCCGGAGGTCGCGAGTTCGAGTCTCGTCGGCCCCGCCACCTTT
>JAFGAO010000123.1 GCA_016933615.1 Acidobacteriota bacterium | reverse complement strand
TCCATGAACCGCGCCGCCTGTGGAAAAGGTATTTGATCCATGATCTGCCGTTTTTTTATTACCTGGTCAGGCAAAGATGGTCAGCCGCCAAGCCGCGCCGCCGTGATCCCGGAGCCGGGGGGAATCCTTGAAAAATTGTTGTCCCCGCTGCTCCTGCGCATCCGTTCCGCTGTCTGACCTTGCTTGGAGCGCACAAAGCGGCAATGACTGCCGGATCGGCTGCCATCATGCATGGAGCCAAGCGGGTTTTCCGAGGGAGTGAATTTTCACCCTTGCTGAAGGACGGCGGGAGGAATGAATGCGGGCCAAACGCATCAGGATGCCGGCGCTGATCGTTGCGCTCATGGTCCTGTCCGGGATCCCCGGCCCCGCTGGCGGCGACGCGGATGTCCTTCCGCAAAGGGCCCCCCTCAACCCGGCGTTTGAGGCCTTCATTCAACAGGGGACCACGCCTGTCTCGAGCGAAGGCCGTCCCTTGGGCTATCTTCCCCCGCCGGTCAGCCTCGCGCATGTCAAGGGGTTGTTCTTGGACGAGGCCAAAAGACTCAGTTATCCGAGCCAATTCGATCTGCGCCTTACGGGCAAGCTGACCGCCGTGAGGGACCAGGGGAGCTGCGGCTCCTGCTGGGCCTTCGCCACCTGTGCCTCGCTTGAATCCTATCTCCTGCCCGGGGAAACAGTGGATTTTTCCGAGCAGGACCTCAACGCCAATCATGGCTTTGACTGGCTGGAGTGCGCCGGGGGGAATGCCATCATGTCCCAGGCTTACCTGGCCCGCTGGAGCGGCCCAATGGCCGAGACCGACTGCCCGTACCCGTACTCGCTGCCTGTTTCAGGCGACGGCTTATCTCCGGAAAAGCATGTGCAACAGGTGGTTTTTCTGCCGGAGCGGGCGGATGCCACCGATAACGATACGATCAAGTATTACTTGACCCGGTACGGCGCCCTCTGTTTTTCGTTTCACTGGTCCGCGGGCAACTGGAATTCGTCCCGGCACGCCTATTTCGACGGGGTGAGCTCATCGGCCAACCACGCCGTTGCCGTCGTCGGTTGGGACGACGATTTCGACAAGGCCCATTTCAACACGACGCCCGCCGGCAACGGCGCTTTCATTGCCAGGAACAGCTGGGGCTCTTCCTGGGGTGACGGCGGGTATTTTTATATTTCCTATTACGACACTTCGCTGCAGGGGTTCGTTTCGTTCAACAGCGCCGAGCCCATCGCCAATTATGCCATGGCTTACCAGTATGATCCGCTGGGATGGGTGTGGTGCCGCGGCTATGGCGAT
>JAFGAO010000122.1 GCA_016933615.1 Acidobacteriota bacterium | reverse complement strand
GTTCGCCCTTCTGATCGAAGTGCATATCGGTTCATCTTGATTCACTGTATCGATCTACCTGCAATTTGGGGGCGAACCTTGTGTTCGGCCTTTCCCCTTCTTTGAACAGCCTGACTTATCGCCAAAAGGGCGAACACAAGGTTCGCCCCTACAGATTCTTTCCCGACTGCCCGCCGCCGCAAAATTTTTCTGTAACCCGGGGAATGTCGCCTCCGTCATAGGCTGGTGAAAGGCCAAGACATTCGAAGTTGGCGCGATATTCAGGAAGGAGAGTACAAGATGTTCCAATCAAAAAGAGGGTTACTCGCCGGTATGAGTTTCGTACTTATGTTCACGGGAATCGGGTTCCTTTGCGCAGCCCAGGATGGCCCGGGAACAGCCCGCCGGGGTGGGGGTCCGGGAATGGGTCCACCCATGGGTCCTCCGGGAATGCCCGGGCTGGAACAAATCGTCAGGGGACTCGAGCTGACCGATGAGCAGAGAGCCGAGGTTCAAGAAATTATGACGGAAAATAGAGACCAATTGGAGCAGGCCAGACGTGATGTCATCCAGGCGCAGGGAAACCTGGATGCCGACTTTCCGGAAAGCGCCTCGGTGCTGGGAGCTGCCGTTGCCGAGGAAGCGTTGTTACGGGCGCAGATCCTCAAGCAGATAAAACAGATCCTGACAGCTGAGCAGTTGAATCTGTTGGAAGAAAGACAGCAGATGAGAAAAGAACGGCATGAAAAATTCCCCGGTCCGTTCGGCGAAGGATTTGAATTATAGGGAATACAAATTCGTTTGCTACATTCGGGGGTGCGCTATCAGCCTGCAGCCGGTTCTATCCATCAGCCCTGATCGCTCCGATGAAGACCTGGTAAGGGACACTCAAGGCGGGAGCGATCAGGCTTTTGAATTATTGATGCGACGCCATTCAGGGACTGTCCGCAGTCTGATATTGCACTTTTGCCGCGACCGCTCCATGGTCGACGACCTGGCCCAGGAAACGTTCGTGAAGGCGTTTTTTAAAATGAAGTCCTTCCGCGGAGACTCGCCTTTTATATTTTGGCTCAAGAAAATCGCCGTTTGCGCGTGCCTGGATCACTATCGGTACGATAAGGCGCGCCGCAATATTTCTTGGAAGAGTTCCTTGCCTGAAGAGGACTATCTCCAAAAAGCAGAAGCGGCTCCGAATATGGAATCAGGACGGCAGATGGAAGCGCGATTGCTGATTGAAGAAATACTGTCGAAGCTCGAGCCCCCGGATCGCATGATTCTGGTGTTGCTGTATGGCGAAGGCCATGAAATAAGGGAGATATCGAAGTTGACCGGATTGTCCCGGGCCAACGTGAAGATCCGCGCCTATCGAATCCGTCGACAGCTGAATAAGCAATATGCAGGAGGTTTGAGATGAACCGGAACCGTCTGTATGAAAGGGTACGTGAGGCATTGACGCGGGCAACAACCGATCCCGCACCCGAGAGCTTCTACGAGGGAGTCTGGCGCCGCATCCGGAATCAACAGCAACAGGCTGAATCGATTTCGAATTACAGCAAGACGCGGGTGCCGTTTGCAGTGGTGTGCTGGAGATCGGTACCCGTTTTCGGAGTGTTCCTTCTGGCTGCGTCGCTCTATCTCTGGTTTTCGCCTCCCGAAACGGAGACGCAGGTTCTCAGCACGGTTGAATCGTACGTGTTGGACTCGGGCGAGATGCCGACCAACGGCGACCTGCTTTATAACATACTGTTTCCTTCCAATGACGCAGGATTGGAGAAAAATCCATGAGCACCTGGAAAAACATACTGGCCGTAATATCCATCTTCGTTCTGGGGACCGTCTTCGGCCTGGTGATTTCCCGACAGATGTCTCCCGGCCCGCCGCCCCCGGGGGGGCGCGGACCCATGCTTTCGCTCCCACAGCTGGACCGTTTTCTTGACCAGGATCTGACCGACGAGCAAAAGCGGGAAATATCAAAAATTCTGGAGGAAGTCCGGTTGGAGCTTGAGGGACTCAGGAAAGAAGCAAGACCGGAAATAGACAGGAAAATGCATGAAGCCCGGAGGCGGATACGGGAAATACTGACCCCGGAGCAGCAAGAACAGTTCGACCGGATGATTGAAAGGGACCGTCCTCCCTTTGACCGGCGCTTCCGGCCCTGACTCTTACCGTATATCCCGGAGCCGCCCTGATCGCGCGTGGGACCGAACCCTGCTTTTTGCGCTCATCGATAGGAATTCCGGAAACACTTTGTTTATAAAACGTATTCAGAGATCATGATAAAACCTGAACGGGTTTTCCTGCTGGTTCTACTGCTTGTCATGCCTTCCTTCTCCGGGGAGCCGGGAACGATCGAGGGTATCGTTACGGATTTAAAGGGCGTGCCGATACCCGGAGCCGATGTCCTTGTTTTTTATAGCGACGGGAATAAGTTTGCCGAGACGCTCACCAATCCGGACGGTGCTTTTTCATTATGGGAACTGCCCGCCGCCGTTTATCGGATCGACGTCTCGATTGTCGGATTTGTCAAATCTTCCGGAAACATTATCGACACCTCGACGGCCGGCAGCCGCAATCTCGAGTTGCGCCTGGAAAGTCTGCCGCGTCCGGCAAATGCGGAAACAGGAGGGCAGGATGCGGGGCAACCGGCAGCCAAACCAGAATCTTTATCTTTCCAGAATGCCGAGGTTGCGGACCTGCCGGGCCTGGACAGGTACCGGGCATTGACGGGTCCATCGGAGGACGGTCAGGCTGTACCGGCTGCGTCTTCGGATACCCTGCTGCTGATCAGCGGCAATTCGGTAACCCTGGATTCCGGCAACCTGGACGATCCGGATTTCCTCAGGAATGTCATGGACTCGGCTCGGATGATGGGATTCCGTCTTGAGGAGTTCGGGGGAGCCAATCGATCCGGACCCGGAAATATGGAGGGCCCCGGCGGTTTCTCGGCCATGCAGGAAGGCCCCGGCGGTGGCGGTCCGGGAGGGGGAGGTGCCGGATTTATAGGGATGGGGGGAAGGGGCGGCCGCGGCGCCATGTTCCGGCAGGCCCCGATAGAAGGCAGCCTCTTTGAGACCTACGGCAACTCCGCGCTCAACGCGCGCGGCTATTCCCTGACCGGGGATACGTTGCCGAAGCCCGTTCAGATACAGAATAATTTCGGACTTACTCTCGGCGGATCCCTGCCCTTTTTCAGCACTCAATCCGGCACCCAGCGGGGTTTCCCCGGTGCAGGGCCGGGAGGGCGGGGCGGCATGCCTGCAGGCCGGCCCGGATGGACCGTTACATACAGCGGCAGCCGAAACCGGAATGCGCTCGACATTCTCACGACCGTACCGACCGCGGCCGAGCGCGAGGGAGACTTTTCTCAAACGTTCGTTCAGAAATTGGTCGAAGATCCCGAAACCGGGGGGAAAACGATCGCGTATCAACCGGTTCAACTCTATCGGGATCCGAATGATCCCGCCTCCGCCTTCACAAGGATCGATGAAATCGGCGCCGTCGATCCTGTCGCAGAGGGTCTTCTGAAATTCATACCGGAAGCCAACCTGCCCTGCGAGCCGGGTGTCCCCTGTGTGAACAATTACACGCTCCAGCGCAGCCTGAGAAACGTTTCCGACCAGGTCCAGGCGCGCGTTACCGGATTGCGAATCGCCTCGAAGCTGAACCTGAGCGTCAATTACAGCTTCAGCCGCGGCAATTCCCAGAACGCGGCCGTCTTCCCGGATCTGGATTCAACCCGGGATAACCTCTCCCAGAACATGGGCATTTCCGGCACGACAATGTTTCCAAGCCGGATCATCGTCAACTGGAGTGTGAATTTCGACCGGACGCGCAGCGAGAGCGAAAATTCCTTCGCATACGTTCGAAATGTGGCGGATGAACTTGGAATAAACGGAGTTTCGCAGGATCCGGTCAATTGGGGGCCGCCGACCGTTAATTTTACCAGCTACGGGAATTTATCCCTGGCGGCGCCGGCCTTCAGCCGCAGTCAGAATTTCGGCGTGACGGGAAGCGTCAATAAAATCGCAGCCGGGCACTCCATAAGGGCGGGGGGCGATATCCGCTGGGCCCAGCGGAACACCCAAAGCGACAGCAACGGGCGGGGCACATTCACCTTCAACGGGTATGCCACCGTGCTGTATGACTCCGAAGAGAATCAGGTCGCCGGAACAGGCTATGATTTCGCGGATTTCCTTCTGGGGCTGCCGTATTCGACATCACGCCGGTATGTCGATGCGGACGTGAATCCGATGGGGAACAGGCTCTATCTCAGGAACCGATCCTGGAACCTTTACGTTATGGACAACTGGCAGATCCGGTCCAATCTCACATTGAATTACGGCATTCGTTATGAATACACGGGGCCGACCTACGAGAAATACGATCGCATGGTCAGCCTGGATGCTACGCCTGATCTGCAGGAAGTGGACAGGGTATTTCCCGGGCAGGAGGGGCCTTTGAGCGGCCGGTACTTCGGCCGGTCCATAGTGAATCCCGACCGGAATAATTTCGCCCCCCGGATCGGCCTTGCCTGGAGGCCGTGGAACCGTTTATCCCTTATCGTTCGAACGGGATACGGAATCGGTTACGATACCAGCGGGTATTCCTCCATTGCCGGGCAGATGGTAAACCAGCCGCCGTTTGCATTGAACCAGAACGTGGCTGCGAGTCCGTTGAATCCGTTGACGCTGCAGAACGGTTTCCCCGTGGATCCGGATACGGATATCCTGAATACCTATGCGATCGATCCCGGCTACCGGGCCGCGTATGCCCAGCAGTGGAATCTGGATATACAAAGCCGGCTTTTCCGCGTCTATTCTCTGAATATTACTTACAGCGGCGCCAAAGGGACCGGGCTCGACATCGTGCGCGCTCCCGTTCGGTCGCAAAGCGGGTACAGTTACCTGTACCAGACCAACGGCGGCAATTCGATATACCATGGTATGGATGTCCAGGTATCCAGGCAATTCTCGCGCGGTTTCAATCTGCGGGGCTCCTATACCCTGTCAAAAAGCATCGACAACGCCTCCGGCAGCGGAGGGGCTTCCATCGCACAGAACGACGCCGATCTGGGCGCCGAGCGTTCCCTGAGCAGCTCCGACCGGCGCCACAATTTTCAGGCCAACTTCATCTACGAGTTCCCATTCGGGCAGAACCGGATGTTCTTGTCCGGCGCATCGGGCACGGTTCTCAATTTCGTTTCCGGCTGGACCGTCAACGGCAATTTGACGCTCTCGAGCGGAACCCCGCTTACCGCGCGTTACGCTAGCAGCGGCGGCGGCGGTTCCGGGGCCGCGCTTTACGGTTCTCTCCGGCCGGATTCCACGGGCCTGCCGGTCAGTCTGTCGCGGGAAGAGCGCGCGATCGAAAGGTATTTCAATACCGCCGCCTTCGCCATTCCCGCGGGGGAGTATGGCAATGTCGGCCGCAACACCATTACCGGGCCCGGCACGTACCTGGTGAATCTGTCGATCCGCAAAGGTTTCAACCTGGACGACGGTTACCGGAGGCTGGATTTAAGCTGGCGCATACAGAATCTGCTGAACCACGTGAACTGGTCCAGGGTTGAAACTACCCTGAACGCACTGAATTTCGGACGGGTGACCGGTGTCGGCTCCATGCGTTCGATGACTTTCGATCTCAGAATCCGATTCTAAAGACAATATGTCCATGGCTCCTGTTGAAGCAAAACAAACACGTATTAATAAAAAGCCCTTTTTCCATCGTTTGGGGAAACTGGGATGCTTTTTGCTGACGGTTGCCCTCGCAGCGTCCGCCCAGGAGCCGCCGCCGTCGGGCAGTCAGGGGAAGGCGCCGACCTTTTCGGTCAAATCGACCATGGTGGTTGTCGACGTCACCGTGCGCGACCGCGACGGGAAGCTGGTGGATGACCTGACACGGGAAGATTTCAGGGTTTATGAGGACCAGGAACCCCAGGAAATCATCACTTTCTCGGCCGAGAATATTCCGATCGGTCCTGCGCCGGTGCCGGACGGGTCTTCCGGCGCTGCGGACTTCGAGGCTCCTGAAAAGAAACCCGGGATCATCAATCTCGGGCTGAATCCGGAAGAGCCGGTCAAAAGGGAGGATTTGTCGGGCAAACGGCTGATCATCCTCTATTTCGATCTGAGTTCCCTGGGCACGGAATACCTGATCCGATCCATTGACGCTGCCCGGGAATTTTTGCTGAACGAGACGGGTCCCCAGGATCTTATGGCGGTCGCGACATACGACAGCACGTTGTATCTCGTGCAGGATCTTACCAACGACCGGGAGCTGCTGACCGATATCCTGGAGAGCCTTTCCCCCGTCGATACCGCGGAGGCCGAAGAAGACCTGGGCGATTCCGAGGAATCGGAGGATGTGTATGTTCCGGACAACGTCCAGTTCGAGATATTCAATACGGACAGGAGGCTTTCGGCGCTCGAAACCCTGGCGAAGATGTACCGGGAATTTCCGGAACGCAAATCCCTGATTTATTTTTCAAGCGGGGTGTCGACCACGGGCACGGAAAACAACGCGCAGATCCGTTCCACGGTCGACAATGCCAACCGCTCGAATATGTCCATATATACCGTAGACAGCCGGGGGCTGGTGGCCCTGCCGCCCGGAGGAGATGCGTCTCAAAGGAGTTCGGGGCGCGCCATGTTCACGGGGGCGGCCATGATGCGCCAGAGAAACAGTTTCTCCGGTTCCCAGGAAACCCTGACCACACTCTCCGAGGACACCGGCGGCCGGATGTTCGCCGATTCCAACGACCTGAGCCTGGCCATGAGGCAGGCCCGGGAGGATACGCGGACCTATTATGTGATCGGGTATCTCAGCTCCAATCCCGAAGAGGACGGCAAGTACCGGAAAATCAAAGTGGAAATTCTGCGCCCGGACCTGAAAGTCAAGCACCGGCCGGGATATTACGCGGCCAAATCCTTCAGGCAGTTGAACGACGAGGAACGGGACCTGCAGCTGCAGCAGGCTATGGACATCCAGAAGCCTTTTGTCGACCTGCCGTTGATTCTCCAGGCGGACTATTTCCGGAAAGACGACAGTACGACGTTTGTCCCCATATCGATCGAACTGGACGGCGACGGTCTTTTCTTCGAGGAGAAGGGAAAGAACAGGGAGAGCAAGTTTGAATTTGTGGCCCAGGTCGCCGACGGGGAGGGGAAGATAACCGGGGTGGCGAGAGACTCGGTTCAGATAAAATTGCCGGCCGAGAGGGCCGAAAGGATCCGGGACGGCGGGATATTCTATTCGACCGGATTCGAGCTGAAATCCGGAGCCTACAGGCTGAAGTTCCTGGTCCGGGACAACAAGACCGGGAAGCTGGGCGGCTTCGAGCAGCCCCTGGAGGTGCCCGCTTACGGCCTCGATACACTGAGTCTCAGTACGATTGTTCTCGGCAACCAGCTGGCGGAAATTCGGGAAGAAGAAGATCAATCGGTTACGCGTGAAGGCGGCATGAGGCGTTTCCAGCGAATGTTCCGCTACGATCCTCTTGTGACGGGCGGCAGGAAAGTCGTCCCGAGCATCGGCAATGTTTTCGTGCCTCGGCAAACCGTCTATGTCTATTTTCAGGTCTACGGCGCCCTGAAGGATCCGGACAGCGGTGCGCCCTGTGTCGAGACCGACCTGATCCTTATAAGAGACAATGTGAAAATTCTCGAAACCTCCCCTCGGTACATTCAACAATGGACGCAGTCCCGCAGCGGTCTTCCGCCCGGAGGAGGACGCGGCGGAGGGAGGCCGGAAGGCATGGGACCCGGCGCAAAAGGCCCGTTCCCCGGCGCCAAGCTGCCTTCCGGCATGGCCGGGATGCCCGGAATCGGGGTCCGGGAGGGGGAAGTGACCGTAGCGGTCTCGCTGCCTCTGCGCAATCTTTCAAAAGGGAATTATATCCTACAGGTGCACGTTCGGGATGATGTGGCCGGCGTGAACACATTCCGGCGCGTCCCCATCGTCATCCACTGACCGGGTGATGAGGCGTAAGCTTCATGCGTCCTGAGCGAGTCGCTCTTATCCCTGTCAAAAATCCATGTCCCGTTCAAATCAGGTTCTCTGTCTTGAGTTATTGCCGTGGTCAAACACGGAATGACTCGCATACGAGCATAAAATTTCTGGCGATTTCCATACCAATTCTTTGGGATGCCGTTCCGAAGGCGAAAAACACCCATCGGAACGCCATGGGAATATTTTTTAGTCGATTGTAACCGTAGTAGCGTATTAACCGTCAAGCAACATTGAAGGTGCGTTTCTATGAATTATTCAGGACGAACATGAGGGCATAGCATGAATTTCGGTTACAAGAAAGGGAATGTCTTCCGGATATTTCTCGCCAGTGCATCTTTGGTTTTTTTCTCATCTTGTATTGGAGGTGGAAGTGACGGCCCTTCATCCCGATTGCCCAAAGATTGGGGCACAGCCGGATTTATCGAAGCCTAACCCATATCCCGGATGCTTCAGAAAATCAGATTTACGGTGCCGGCCCTTTCCTTTACAGGAACGATTCAAAAAGCATTTCGAAATAAGGCATCAGGGAAAATAGTGCCCTCTAGTCGCGTTCGTCTCTATCGTCATCTACTAAGGGCTCGCGCCAAAATGTAAACTTTTTTTTGCGCGAACCCTAAGCTATATCCGGGATGTCGCCGCTAAGGCGATACGTTGGCAGGGGTGGAATTTTCGATTTTTCCCGCACATAATATTTCAGTGAATACAACGGCTTGGCGTGAACGGGAAAAAAGGATCGGAGTGGATTTTGAAAGAAACGGGTACGAATCGATCCTGTCAAAAAGGCATCGGGGATAAATTCCAGGAAGAGACCAAATACACCCCGGAGAAGATCGGGGGGCATTCCCTGGATTGGAACAGGATGCCCGAACGTTACAAGAATTACGACGATTCCTTTCTGAAGGTGCCGCTCCCCGATCCCGAGATCCGCAGGACGGCCGATATCTGGGATGTCGTCTCGAGGCGGCGGTCCTTGCGCCGGTACGCTTCCCGGCGGTGCATGCCCCTGGAGCAACTGGCGATGCTGCTCTGGGCGACACAGGGCATAACGGCCGAATCGCGGCAGTTTCAGTTCCGGGCGGCTCCATCGGCCGGAGGGTTATACCCGATCGAGACCTACCTGATGGCAAGGGATGTGGAGGGACTGGAGCCGGGCATCTACCATTTCAGGCCGCACCGTTTCGATCTGGAGTTCCTGCACAAGGGCGACTGCAGCGTTTCACTGGCGAATGCCGCCCTGGGACAGAGAATCGTCGCCGATGCGCAGACCTGTTTCATCTGGACGGCCGTCGTCGAACGTTCCAAGTGGAAGTACCGCCAGAGGGCCTATCGCTACATTTATCTCGATGCCGGGCATATCGCCCAGAATCTTTATCTGGCTGCCACTGCCTCCGGCCTGGGGTGTTGCGGAATCGGGGCTTTTTTCGACGACAGGGTGAACGTACTCCTGGGAGTGGACGGCGTCGAGGAAACCGTCCTGTACCTCGCGTCCGTCGGCTGCCTGTAATCTCCCGGAAGATCCCGGATCTGCCGGTGTGATAAGCGACACGGTCTCTTCTTGGGCGGGACGCCGGAAGACGGGGCTACTCCTCAACGGCGCGGAAAGAATGGGATGTCCGGACCCGGAACTTCCGGTAATTGGAATATTCGATGAGCGTGTTGATGCGGACTTTCTTTAGAAGAAACAACCTTGCGGTCCCCGTGAAATGGATTCCGGCGGGCAGCCAGACTTCGCCGTTGACATAGCGCCGCCTGACGACGGCCTTCGACCCCTTGTGCAGGCGCGCCAGCAGCCCCAGTCCCAAAGACAGGTTTTCCACGAACTCCACTTCCAATTGAACAACCTGGTAATCCTGCTCGCAGAACCAGGCCCGGCCTGCAAGCTTCGAAAGAATATCCGTTTCCCTGGATTTGGGTTCGTAATCCGGGCGGGGCTCAAATTCCAACAGGATGGTGCTGCGCCCCTCGAGCGTTTCCCGGCCGGTCATCTTGATGTCGTAGATACGGGGGATCTCCCTGATAATCCGACCCTCTTTCAGTCTTTCTATCTTTTCTCTCTCCAGATAGTCTGCCTCTTCATCGATTCCCGACTTTTCCAGATCCTTTTTTCTTTCTTCCAGCTTCTTTTCGTGTTCGCGGTCCTGCTTTTCGATCTCTTCGGGGCTGAGCGGCCGTCCGTTTTTTGAAATATGCCTCCGATAGGTGAGGTCTTCATCCAGGTAAGGGAAAATTTCGTATTCATTTTCCTCCACTAACCCCGGATTCCCCTGTTCGTCGGTCTCGAATTTGGATTCCTTCATATTGAAGGTGTAGCGGC